>NZ_JBPPGJ010000003.1:0-378487 GCF_051594765.1 Oryzibacillus soli | reverse complement strand
CTTGCATGTATTAGGCACGCCGCCAGCGTTCGTCCTGAGCCAGGATCAAACTCTCCAAAAAGGTTCGTTCGATATAGCTCATTCATTACACTTGGCTGTGTTTTGTTACTACTCGTTGTTCAGTTTTCAAGGAGCTAACTTCTTGTTGCATTTTGTCGTCTCTCGGAGGCGACTTGATTAATATAACACATTCGCCTACACAATTGCAAGAGGTAATTTTCAATTTCTTAATAATCTCTTGCTGTGTTGTCCCGGACAAGCTGTCCGTCCGAAGCGGCGAGATCTAATGTACCACAATCGGAGAACCGAAGTCAACCTTCCGGGACTGGAATATTTAACTGCCGAGCGAGTTGATGACATGCTCAATATAGAGGCTTCGGTCCAACGTCAGGTTTACGATCGTATTATTGATGTTCACCCAAGGTCGCGTCGGGTGGCTGCGGTCCGAGAATACGATCGAGCCGATACGGCCATCGCTTAACCGAACTAACGTCCCGTTGTGGAATTCGGTGACTTTCTGAATAAAGGTCTGTACCAGGGCAGGATCCAGCTTGCCGAAGGATTCGGTCTGAAGCTGCTCAAGCACCAGATAGGGAGAAGCTTGCTTCTTGTAGAATCTGGGGGACGTCATAGCGTGGTAGATATCGGCCACGGAGATGATTTTGGCATAGGGATGAATCTTGTCGCCCTTGACACCCAGTGGATACCCGGATCCATCCTCGCGCTCATGGTGCTGCAAGGCGCTCAGCTTCACGCCTTCGTTCAGACCTGCCACGTTCTTTAGCATCTGATAGCCGTGTACGGTATGGGTCCGCATCTCTTCCTGTTCGGTGTGGGTCAGCTTGCCCTTCTTCTCCAGAATGGTCTCGTCCACCTTGGCATTGCCAATATCATGCAGCAGTCCGCCCAAGGCTGCCGGGATCCAGTCCTTCGCCGGAAGACCGTGCCACTTGGCCAGCTGGTAGGACGTCATCGCGACGAGAATACTGTTGTGCAGCAGATAGTCCCGAAGATTGATCGATCGGGGCGTGAAGGTAAGGACGTGGTACTGGTCGGCATGCTGTAAGAGAGATTCCAGCCTGGTGCGAAGCTCCAGGAGGGGAAGGGCACCTCCGGAACGAAGCGAGAACATGACCTTGCGGAAAAGGTTCAATACGTTCTCATACTCCACCAACAGGGTAGGGAGAGGGACGGATGCGTTCTCCGCCTCTTCGTTCTTCGCCGCTGACGTCTCCGCTGCTTCCCAACGGCCCTCCACGGCAACGGAGGGAACCTGGAACGCTTGAAGAATATCCAGCTCACGCGGGGTAATGGTAAACCCCTTATCAAAAAGCAGGCTGCCACGTTTCGTGAACACCTGTTCGATGACTCTATCGCCCAGCTTTATTTGGGATACGGGTACTACCGCCATGGTCAAACCTCCGTTCTTGGGAGTTCAAGGAACCGTCATATTTTTCATTGTAGGTGAAAAGTCCCACCGCGTCTATAGAGACCTATTGTCGAAAAAAAGGCAGGAGGGGATATCCCGCTCCTGCCTGCTTATATTACTCCATATCCTCGTCTTCGACTCCCTCGTCGGGGTCATTCTCGCTCTTCTGAACCCGGGTAACGGTGGATACTTCATCGTCTTCCTTGATGTGAATCAAGCGGACCCCTTGGGTGTTGCGTCCCATCATGGAAATGCCGGACATGCTCATCCGGATGATGGTGCCTTGGGCCGTAATGATCATCAGGTCTTCCTCTTCTTGAACCACCTTCAGACCGACGATAGGACCGTTCTTATCCGTGATGTTCAAGGTCTTGATGCCCTTGCCGCCGCGGGTCTGAATACGGTAATCTTCCACCGGCGTACGCTTGCCGTAGCCCTTGGAGGTGACGATCAGCACGCTGTTGGCCGGATCGACTACGTCCATATCGATGACGGCATCGTCATCCGACAGTTGAATGCCTTTCACGCCGGTTGCGGAACGGCCCATCGGCCGGACGTCCTGCTCCGGGAAGCGGATGGACATGCCATCCTTGGTGCCCATGATGATCTCCTGCTTGCCGTCCGTCAGCTTGACACCAATCAGCTTGTCGTCGTCACGCAAACCGATGGCGATCAATCCGACCCTGCGGATGTTGGAGTAATCCTCCAACGGCGTCTTCTTCACGATACCCTGCTGGGTCGCAAAGAACAGGTTCAGATCGGCATTAAAGTCCTGCACCGGAATAACCGCGCTGATGGTCTCGCCTTGCTCGATCTGAAGCAGGTTGATGATCGGCGTACCGCGGGCGGTCCGGCTCAGGTCCGGAATCTCGTAGGCCTTCAGGCGGTAAGCTTTGCCCTTATCCGTGAAGAACATGAGATAGTGGTGGGTATTGGATACGAACAAATGTTCGACAAAGTCCGATTCCTTCGTATCCATCCCGATGACGCCCTTGCCTCCCCGTTTCTGGGAACGGTAGGTATGCACCGGCAGGCGCTTGATATAGCCGGAGTGGGAGATCGTGATGATCACGTCCTCCTGCGGGATCAAGTCCTCGTCCAGAATGCTCTCTTCCCCGACGGTGATCTCGGTTCTGCGGGGATCGGCGAACTTCTCCCGAATCTCGCGCAGCTCCTCGCTGATGATGGCCAAGATCAGCTTCTCATCGGCCAGAATGGCCTTGTATTCGGCGATCTTCTTCATGAGCTCCTGGTATTCTTCCTCGATCCGCTCACGCTCCAAGCCGGTCAGACGCTGCAGACGCATGTCCAAAATCGCCTGGGCTTGATCGTAGCTCAGTCCGAACCGGCTGATCAAGCCTTCCCGCGCTTCCTCCGTGGTACGGGAGGAGCGGATCAGGGCGATGACCTCGTCCAGATGGTCTAAGGCAATGCGCAAGCCCTCGAGAATATGAGCGCGTGCTTCCGCCTTCTTCAAGTCGTATTCGGTTCTCCGGCGAATCACGACCTTCTGGTGCTCCAGGTAGTGGAACAGCATGTCCTTCAGGTTCAATACCTCCGGCTGGCCTTCGACCAGCGCCAGCATGATGATGCCGAAGTTGGACTGCATAGCGGTATGCTTGTACAGATTGTTCAAAACGACGGTCGGCGTCACGTCACGGCGCAGCTCGATGACGATGCGCATGCCGTTGCGGTCGGACTCGTCACGCAGGTCGGTGATCCCGTCGATCTTCTTCTCGCGGACCAGCTCGGCGATGTTCTGGATCAGGCGTGCCTTATTTACCTGGTAAGGCAGCTCGTTGACCAGAATCCGGGCCTTGCCGTTGTTCTCCTCGATGGTGGCCCGGGCGCGCATGGTGACGGAGCCCCGGCCCGTGTTGTAAGCTGAGCGGATTCCTTCGCGTCCCATGATGTAGCCGGCCGTCGGGAAGTCCGGACCCTTGATGAAGCTCATCAGATCCATCGGAGTTGCATCCGGGAACTCGATCAGATGCTGGAGGCCGTCAATGACCTCGCCCAGGTTGTGGGGAGGAATGTTGGTGGCCATCCCGACTGCGATACCGGAAGCGCCGTTGACGAGCAGATTCGGGAAGCGGGCGGGCAGAACCGCCGGCTCCTGCTCTTCGCCGTCATAGTTGGGAACGAAGTCGATGGTTTCTTTGTTTATATCGCGAAGCAGCTCCATGGCGATCTTGGACAAGCGGGCTTCGGTGTAACGCATGGCCGCCGCCATATCGCCGTCGATGGAACCGAAGTTGCCGTGTCCGTCTACCAGCATGTAGCGCAAGGAGAAATCCTGTGCCATCCGGACCATCGTCTCATAGACGGCGGAGTCGCCGTGGGGATGGTATTTACCGATGACTTCACCGACGATACGGGCGGACTTCTTGTGGGGTTTGTCCGGTGCCATCCCCAACTCGGACATGGCGAATAAGATACGCCGATGCACCGGCTTCAGTCCGTCGCGGACATCGGGAAGGGCGCGGCTGACGATGATACTCATGGCATAATCCATGAAGGACTCGCGCATTTCCGAACCGATATCCCGCTCTTTGATTTGAGATCTGATTTCCTCGGCCATTGTAAACCCCCTAAACGTTATGCAAACCCTATCTGAAAGTCTCGAAAAACGAACGTTCTATGATGACGGTATGGACTTTCCGGGTAAACGCACGAGCCCATAAGGCACGTTCCGGCGTTTATCCTGGGAGTGAAACAAGAAAAAGCATCAAATTCTATTATATTACTTTCACAACTATTGCACAATTTAAACCTTCCACAGCCCCTCCGAAAGCAAGAAACCGTGCCTGTCGGCAGACGGCACGGTCGGAAAATTGCCCTATGAGGCGTGCATCTAAATATCGAGGTTCTTCACATATTTGGCATGCTCTTGGATGAAGTCCCTGCGGGGCTCTACGTTGTCTCCCATCAGCGTGTCGAAGATGACGTCCGCTTCGATGGCATCCTGGATGCTGACCTGCAGCAGGGTGCGGGTTTCCGGATCCATGGTGGTCTCCCACAGCTGGCCTGGATTCATCTCTCCCAGACCCTTGTACCGCTGGACGTTCACCTTGGCGCCTTCGCCGAATTCCTGCATCATGGCGTCCCGCTGCTTCTCATTGTAGGCATAGCGGATCACCTTGTTGCGCTCCAGCTTGTAGAGAGGAGGCTGGGCGATATAGACGAAGCCGCTCTCCACCAGCGCCCGCATGTAGCGGTAGAAGAAGGTGAGGAGGAGCGTCCGAATATGAGCGCCGTCCACGTCGGCATCGGTCATGATGATGACCTTGTGGTAGCGGGCCTTGGAAATGTCGAAGTCATCGCTGATTCCCGTACCGAGGGCGGTGATGATGGCGCGGATCTCGGCATTGGACAGAATCTTGTCCAGACGGGCCTTCTCCACGTTCAAGATCTTGCCCCGGAGAGGAAGGATGGCCTGGAAGTGCCGATCGCGGCCTTGCTTGGCCGAACCGCCGGCGGAGTCACCTTCGACGATGTACAGCTCACTGATGGATGCATCCTTGGAGGAGCAGTCCGCCAGCTTGCCGGGAAGCGAGCTGACCTCCAGAGCACTCTTGCGGCGGGTAAGCTCACGCGCTTTGCGTGCCGCTTCCCGGGCGCGTGCGGCCTGGATGCCCTTCTCCACAATCTTCTTAGCGATGGCCGGGTGCTCGTCGAGGAACTCCTGGAGCTTCTCCGCGAAGAGGGATTCCACGATCCCGCGGGCTTCGCTGTTGCCCAGCTTGGTCTTGGTCTGACCCTCGAACTGCGGCTCCGGTATCTTCACCGAGATGATGGCGGTCAAGCCTTCGCGGACGTCGTCGCCGGACAGGTTCTGATCGCTCTCCTTTAGGACGCCGGCCTTGCGGGCATAGTCGTTCAGGATACGGGTCAGAGCCGCCTTGAAGCCGGACTCATGGGTGCCGCCTTCGTGCGTATTGATGTTGTTGGCGAAGGAGTAGATGTTCTCGGTGTAGCTGTCGTTGTATTGCAGGGCGATCTCGGCCTGAATGGATTCCTTCAGCCCCTCCACATAGATCGGGGGCTCATGGAGCGCTTCCCGGTTGCGGTTCAGGTACTCGACGAACTGGATGATGCCGCCTTCGTATCTGTAGGTGGTGAACGTATCCGTCCGCTCGTCGCGGAGGTTGATCTCGATGCCCTTGTTCAGGAATGCCAGCTCCCGGATCCGGGACTGGAGCACATCGAACTCGTATTCGGTCGTCTCCGTGAAGATCTCCGGATCCGGCTTGAAGTGGATGGTGGTTCCGCTTTCCTCCAAGTCGTCCAGCTCACCGATCACCGTGACATCATATTGGGGGGTGCCCCGGACGAATTCCTGCCGGTAGATTTTGCCCTTGAGCTTGACGGTAGCCACCAGCTTCTCCGAGAGCGCATTGACGACGGAGACGCCTACACCGTGCAGACCGCCGGAAACCTTATAGCCCTCGCCGCCGAACTTGCCCCCGGCATGAAGGACGGTCAGAACCACCTCGAGGGTGGATTTTTTCAGCTTGGCATTCTCGCCTACGGGGATCCCGCGGCCGTTGTCGATGACCGTGACGCTGTTGTCCTGATGGACGATGACGTCGATCCGCGTACAGTAGCCGGCCAGCGCCTCGTCGATACTGTTGTCGACGACTTCCCAGACCAGATGATGAAGGCCTCTTCCGCTGGTAGATCCGATATACATGCCCGGGCGCTTCCGCACCGCTTCAAGACCTTCCAGCACCTGTATCTGGCTTTCGTCATACGTATTGTTCACAGACATGGACCTATCACCTACTTTTCTATGTTCGTGCATAATCTTGAAGCAATCAGTTCACGAATAAATGATGCGCGCGTTTCTTCAGCGTGGAAGAGGAGATGGGGGAATAATAGACCTTATCCAGAGTAACGACCAGTGACTTGCACTCTTCGTCTCCGATGATTTCCACCTTCTTTTCCCTGCCGGCATGGGAGGTAAACTGTTTGGTAACCTTGGACGTCTTCTCGATGGACAGATCGAATATCCCGATCAGCTCCGACGCCCGGATGATCTTCTCGCCGCCCAGATGGATGAACAAGGGCACCGCCTCCTATTCTGAAATCACGCAGTTCTATCCCGGGAATTATGTCAAAATACGGCCGTTCCGCACTTGGAAGAAGGCCGCGTCACGAATTTTGGATAAATCCACGCTCTCGACACCGGTGGTGGTGATGAAAGTCTGCACCTTATCCTGAATGGTCTCAATCAGTTGGGTCTGCCGGTTCCGGTCCAGCTCGGACAGAACGTCGTCCAACAGCAGAATCGGATATTCGCCCACCTCTTCGTTCATAAGCTCCAGCTCCGCCAGCTTGACCGATAAGGCGGTGGTGCGCTGCTGGCCTTGGGAGCCGAAGGTCTGGGCTTCCTTGCCGTTGATGTAGAACAGCATGTCGTCCCGGTGGGGTCCTGCCAGTGTTGTTCCACGGCGCAGCTCCTGATCGCGGACCTCATTTAACTTTACCATAAATTGATCGAATAGGATAGGTTCATCTTCTTGGAAGGACGTGCCGAAGCTGGGCTTGTACACGATCTGAAGGGATTCCTGACCGTTCGTAATGCCTTCATGGATCGATTCAGCCCACCGCTGGAGCTTCTCTATAAAGCTTTGACGTTTTTTCATCATTTTAACACCAAAAGTTGCCAACTGTTCGTTCCATACCTCCAGCATGGCCGAATGCTTGCCCGCACCGGGGCCGCCGTTCTGCTTCAGGAAGTTGTTGCGTTGGGCTAGAACCTTGGTGTATTGCGTCAGATCGTGAAGGTAACCGGGGTGAACCTGCCCGATCTCCATGTCGAGAAAACGCCGTCGAATACCGGGGGCGCCCTTGACGATCTCCAGGTCCTCCGGCGCGAACATGACCACATTCATGGCGCCTACGAAGCCGCTTAGCTTCTTCTGCTCGAGGCCGTTGATCTTGGCCTTCTTGCCCTGCTGGGAGATCTGGAGCTGCAGCTTGACGGCTCCGTATTTTTTGTCCAGCTCGCCGTAGATGACGGCCTGATCCTTGTCCCATCCGATGAGCTCCTTGTCCTGATGAGTCCGGTGGGACTTGGTCAGTGCCAGCACGAAGATGGATTCCAGCAGATTGGTCTTGCCTTGGGCGTTGGGCCCCACAAAAAGATTGACTACCGAGTCAGTAGCCAATTCGAACTGTTCATAATTGCGGTAATGCTGGAGAGACAGCTTCTTCAGGAACATCAGTTCTGCTCCGCGGTAACCCGGAATTCGCCTACGCCGCCTACCTTCACGGTATCGTTCGGATACAGCTTGCGGCCGCGGCGGTTGTCCGGCTCCCCGTTCACGAGAATCTTGGCCTCCGCCAGGTAGAGCTTCGCCTCGCCTCCGGAGGAGATGATGTCCGTAATCTTCAAAAATTGGCCCAACGTAATGTATTCCCCGCGAATGGGTACAACGGTCATAGGTATCCGCTCCTTAGTTGGTCGTGCGGTACGGAAGAATCAGCTGCAGGATGGAGGTGCCTTCCTCCGGTTGAATGATGATGGGGCTCATGGCGCCGGTGAAGCCGATCCGGATGTACTCGCTGTCGATGACCTTCAGGGCATCCAGCATATATTTGGAATTGAACGAAATCTTGAGCAGCTCGCCTGTCAGGCTCTTGACCACCAGCATCTCGGTCACCTTGCCCAAATCGGAGGAACTGGAGCTGATCTCCACGGAGGATTCGTCGATCATGATCATCTTCACGATGTTCGTCTTCTCCTCACGGGACAGCAGGTAAGCACGGTCGATGGCGTCCACCAGCTCCTTGGTGTTGATGACCATCTCGGTCTGGAAGGAACGGGGGATCAGCTTAGTCGTATCCGGATACGTGCCATCCAGGATGCGGGAATAGAACAGGATCCGGTCCATCTTGAAGAGGACCTGATTGTCGGACACGACGATATCCACAAGGGAGTTGCCGTCGGGAAGGATTTTGGAGAGCTCGTTCAAGGTCTTGCCGGAGATGACGATATTGTTGAACTGGCGCGCCTCATCCGCTTCCATGATGGTCTCCCGCTGAGCCAGACGGTGGCGGTCACAGCCGACCAGCTTCAGGGTCTGTCCGTTCATCACCCAGAGAACACCGGTCAGAATGGGAGTCGCTTCGTTGGCCGATACGGCAAAAGCCGTCTGCTTGATCATGGTCTTCAAGAGATCGCTGGCCAGAGATACGGTCTTACGCTCTTCCACTTCAGGCAGAAGCGGATATTCCTCGGGATCCAAGCCGACCATCTGAATCTCCGAGGAGCCGGAACGAATAATGGTCTGGAACAGATTGGTCACTTCGATCTCGATCTGATCGGAAGGCAGCTTACGGATGATCTCCGACAGAAACTTAGCCGGCAGCACGACGCTGCCTCTCTGCTCGAGACGGATGATGATCTTCTGGTTATGCTCCGTCGGAATAAACGATTGAATGGAGATGTCCGTATCGCTTGCTGTCAGAGTGACACCGTTGGGAGCCGCATCGATCTTGATCCCGCTCAGGATGGGCAGGGTGGTTCTGCTGGAGATGGCCTTGGATACATGCTGAATGGCTTCGTTGAAATAGTCCTTCGCTACCGTCAGTTTCATAATGTCACTCCTGTGGTTCTAAAATGGCTTCCCGATTCATAAGCTTCATGTATCTGAAACGCTGAACGTCGGCATCGTAAAAAGCAGACAGGCGTCATTTGCATACCGAATCATTATTATATCTTTAAATTCGTATAAGTAGTAGGGGGCCTGAATATGTGGATATGTGGACGAAAGCCCGAAAAGAAAAGCCTATCCACATGTGAGTAGTTTGTGTATAGGCATGTTGGTTATTAACCGGGATTTTTAATTTTTTCGGTAAGATTGCGAATGATCTTGGACAGCTCCTGGTCGGTCTTCAGCGACGAGGAGATCTTGTCATGGGCATGGATGACGGTCGTATGATCCCGGCCTCCGAAGGCTTCGCCGATCTTGGGCAGGGAATGGTCGGTCAGCTCCCGGGAGAGGTACATGGCTACCTGGCGCGGGAAGGCAACGGCCTTGGTGCGCTTGCGGGCCTTGAATTCCTCCACCTTGAGACCGTAGAATTCGCCGACCCGCTGCTGGATATCGTGGATCGTGATGACCTTCGGCCGGCTGCTGGGGATGATGTCCTTCAGGGCCTCGGCCGCCAGATGCACCGATACATCCTCGTTGATGAGAGACGAATAGGCGACGACCCGTATGAGAGCGCCTTCCAATTCCCGGATATTCGTATCGATCTGGTTCGCAATATAGACCATGGCTTCGTTGGGAATGTCCAGGTTCTCCGCCTTGGCCTTCTTGCGGAGAATCGCAATCCGCGTCTCCAGATCCGGCGGCTGGATATCGGTGATCAAGCCCCATTCGAAGCGGGAACGCAGGCGGTCCTCCAGCGTCGGAATTTCCTTCGGCGGTCGGTCGGAGGAGATGATGATCTGCTTGCGCTCTTCATGAAGGGCGTTGAAGGTATGGAAAAACTCCTCCTGGGTCTGCTCCTTGCCGGCCAGGAATTGAATGTCGTCGATGAGCAGCACGTCGATGTTCCGGTACTTGTTGCGGAAGCTCTCGCCGCGGTTGTCCCGGATGGCGTTGATGAACTCGTTCGTGAACTTCTCGGAAGAGATGTAGAGGACGCGGGCGCTCTGGTTGTGCTCGAGGACATAATGCCCGATGGCGTGCATCAAGTGGGTCTTGCCCAAGCCGACTCCTCCATAGAGGAAGAGGGGGTTGTAGGCCTTGGCCGGCGCTTCGGCGACGGCCAGCGACGCCGCATGGGCGAACCGGTTGCCGGAGCCGATAACGAAGGTATCGAATGTATATTTGGGATTCAGCGAGAACGAATCCTCATGCAGGGCAGCGGCGGGCTTCGCCGGCGGGGCCGAGGGAGCGGGAACAGCTGCTGCGGGTGGAGGCATATCGTCAATCGTGAACTGAACTTGGACGTGCCTGCCCAACGTCTCTGCTACGGTGGAGCTGATCATCTTGGCATAACGGGATTCCAGCCACTCTTTGGCAAAATTGTTCGGTGCGCAAATTAAAAGCGACGTATCGCTGAACACCGTGGCTTTGGTGGATTTCAACCAGGTGTCGAAGCTGGGTTTGCTCACCTTTGTCTGAATGACGGACAGTACCTGCTGCCATAATTCGTTGGCATGGCTCTCCACAAGTCGTTCACTCCTTAGAAAAATCGCAAGCTGACGGCAGCAAACCGGCGGTGCGTGTCATATCAAAGAACATCCTGTCGGATTATCCCCAAAGTTAAGAAAATTCATAGACGGATTATCCCCGTGACTATGAATTTGTTCACATTGTTATCCACAAGCTGTGTATAAAGTTGTGGGAAACTCGGTCTATCCACAACCGAAAACAATACTAATATATCAAATCACACTAGGCTTTTCAACGAAAAGATACGGATTATCCACAAGTTCAATCTGTTGTGCGAAAAAATTATCCACCATACTACATATTGTTTATAATTTGTTTACAAAACGACAGGATGTGAAGATTTACTCCTCCCTCTGTACACAGGTATGATTTTCAAATGCTCTGAGGTTGACTTTCCTCTTTAGAAGTGATTTAATATTGAAAGGTATTTTGGGATGTTTTCCTGTAGGAGGTGCAATAGATGAAACCGTCGTTCAAACCGAACGTGAGCAAGCGCAAAAAGGTACACGGCTTCCGCAAGCGGATGGCCAGCAAGAACGGCCGCAAGGTCCTCGCCGCTCGCCGTCAAAAGGGCAGAAAAGTATTGTCCGCTTAAGAATAAAGACCACGATGAGTGGTCTTTTTTGTGTTTACATAGGGAATAATGGTTCATTAAGTATACGGAGACGGGGCGTTGATTCGTGCAGAAGGAGAACCGGCTGACCCGGCGCGAGGATTTCAACAAGGTGTACCGCCATGGTAAGTCCTCCGCCAACCATCAATTTGTGGTCTATATCATGCCTCAGTCCGCCGCTGTTCCGGGGGAGAGCTTCCGCCTGGGCGTCTCGGTGAGCAAGAAGGTGGGCAATGCGGTGGTGCGCAACCGGATTCGGCGCCTGGTGAAGGAGATCGTCCGGCATAACGGGGAGAAGATCGCGCCCAGGACCGACATGATCCTGATCGCGAGGAAACCCGCTGCCGAGATGGAGTATGCCGAGATGGAGAAGAGCGTGCTCCACGTGCTGAAGCGGGCCGGCATTCTGGGGAAAAAGGGGTAGGCGCGGAGCGATTTTGTCCCAGGCCGTACAGGCTGTGGATACCGTTTTCCTTCATGGATAAGTTATGATATATTTATGTAGATACGAATGCCCATAACCTTGCACTTCCGTCATGTTATGGACCATTGAACATAACGAAGTCCGGATGATTTTCCGATAGCCTAAGGAGGAACTGTGTTGACGCGTCTTATGAAGAAATTATGGCCCCTGGGGCTGATGATGCTTGTCTTGACCGCATGCGGCAGACCTAACGATCTGACCGGGGAGCGAGTGGGCATTTGGACGAAGTATTTTGTAGGCCCCTTGTCCGATACGCTGGATTGGTTCGCCAACCTTCTGTGGGGCGAATACGGATTATCCATTCTTGTGGTTACGATCATCATCCGCTTAATCATCCTCCCGCTGACGCTGCGTCAGTACAAGAGCTCGAAGGCCATGCAGGAGCTGCAACCGGAGCTTAACAAGATCAAGCAGAAGTTCAAGGACGATGCCAAGAAGCAGCAGGAAGAGACCATGAAGCTGTTCCAGAAGCATGGGGTCAACCCGCTGGCCGGCTGTCTACCGATCTTCGTGCAGATGCCGATCCTGATCGCCTTGTATAATGCGATTATGTACAATCCGTTCATTCATGAGCACACCTTCTTGTGGCTGCAGTTGTCCGAGAGAGATAAGTGGCTGATCCTGCCGATACTTGCTTCGATCACTACGTTCGTCCAGCAGAAGGTCATGATGGCCTATCAGCCGAACAACGCGAATCCTTCGATGAAAATGCTGCTGTATGTTTTCCCAGTCATGATCTTCGCCATGTCCTATAGCTTTGCTTCTGCGCTTCCGCTCTACTGGGTGTACAGCAACATCTTCACCATCGTACAGACCTATTTCATTTATCGTCCATCCAAAAAGTAGAGGTGGAAGCAGATGACGAAGACGCTTATCGTCACGGGAAAAACGGTTGAAGAGGCGGTCAAGCAGGGACTGGGCCAGTGGAAGGTTCCCGAGAACCGCGTCAAGGTGCAGGTATTGGAGCAGGCAGCCAAGGGCTTGTTCGGCCTGTTCGGTTCGAAGGACGCCAAGGTGCAGCTGGAGCTGATTCCGGATGCGGTGGAGGAAGCCATCCGCTTCCTTCAGGACGTATTCCAGACTATGGGCGTAAAGGCCGACATCGAGCGCGTCGAAGACAAGGACGGCATTCTCCTGAATCTGACCGGCGAGGAGCTCGGCATTCTGATCGGACGCCGGGGACAGACCCTCGATTCTCTGCAATATCTGGTGAATATCGTCGCCAACCGGTATTCCGACAAGCATTTGCGCATGATATTGGATGCGGAGCACTTCAGGGAACGCCGGAAGAAGACGCTGGAGGATCTGGCCGGCCGGCTGGCCGGGCGCGTGATCCGGACCCGCAAGGACGTGGTGCTGGAGCCGATGTCTCCGGCGGACCGGAAGATCATCCACTCCCAGCTGCAGGACCATCCGACCGTTCGAACCTACAGCAAGGGCGATGAGCCGAACCGTAGAGTGGTCATATCCTTACGTTAACGTTAACCGCGCAATGACTTCAGCGAAGGACGAAGTCATTGCGTTTTTTGTAGAATGGACAGACCGAATGAAGGAGCTACAGCCGACATGATAACAGATACCATCGCGGCGATCTCCACTCCGATGGGGGAGGGAGGAATCGCCGTCATTCGCATAAGCGGGGACCAGGCCGTACAGGTGGCGGACCAGGTCTTCCGCTCCAAATCCAAGCTGGCGGAGGTGCCGACCCACACGGTCCACTATGGCATGATCACCGATCCGGAGACGAAGGAGCGGGTGGAGGAGGCTCTGGTGACCGTGATGAGGGCACCGAGATCTTTTACCATGGAGGATGTGGTGGAGGTCAGCTGCCATGGAGGCATGGTATCCGTCCGCAAGGTGCTGGAGCTGATCCTGAACGCAGGTGCGCGCCTGGCGGAGCCGGGGGAGTTCACGAAGCGGGCGTTCCTGAACGGCCGGATCGATCTGGCCCAAGCGGAGGCTGTCATCGATCTGATCCGGTCCAAGTCGGACCGGGCGTTCAAGGTGGCACTGAAGCAGGTGGAGGGGACGCTGTCCAAGCGGGTCAAGACGCTGCGGCATAAGCTGGTGGAGCTGATGGCCCACATCGAGGTGAACATCGATTATCCCGAGCATGACGTGGAGGAGCTGACCAGCTCCCATATCCAGACGCATACGCGGGAGGCGATCACGGAGATCGAGGGTCTCCTGCGTTCGGCCCAGCAGGGGAAGATTCTGCGGGAGGGGATCGTGACCGCCATCATCGGCCGGCCCAACGTAGGCAAATCCAGCCTGCTGAATGCCCTCGCCCAGGAGAACAAGGCCATCGTTACGGATATTCCGGGAACGACCCGGGATGTGATCGAGGAATTCGTCACCGTCAACGGCATTCCTCTGAAGCTGCTGGATACGGCAGGGATCCGGGAGACGGCTGATGTGGTGGAGCAGATCGGGGTGTCCCGGTCCCGGGGAGCGCTGGAGGATGCCGATATGGTGCTCCTAGTGCTGAATGCGGCGGAGGAGCTGCATGAGGATGACCGGAAGCTTCTCGAGCTGGTGAAGGACAAGCAGACGCTGCTGGTGGTGAACAAGACGGACCTGCCCATGAAGCTGGAGCTGGAGGAGATCCGCCGGAGCATTCCGGAGGAGCGGACCGTTCTGCTCTCCGTACAGGAGCAGGTGGGCTTGGACCAGCTGGAGAAGGCGATCTCGTCCCTGTTCTTCGCCGGAGAGGTGGAGTCCGGTGATATGACCTATGTGAGCAACGTCCGGCATATTCATCTGTTGAAGAAGGCAGGCGGCTCCTTGGCCGAGGCTCTAACCGCGGCGGAAGCGATGGTGCCGATCGATATGATCCAGATCGATATCCGCAACGCCTGGGAGGACCTCGGGGAAATAATCGGGGACTCGGTCGGGGAATCGTTGATCGATCAAATTTTCTCCCAGTTCTGTTTGGGGAAGTAATATACAGTAGGGGGTATCTGCACAAATGAGTTATCTGGCTGGCGATTATGAGGTCATAGTGGTCGGAGCAGGCCATGCTGGCTGTGAAGCGGCCCTGGCTGCGGCTCGTATGGGCTGCAGGACCTTGCTTCTGACGATCAATCTGGATATGGTGGCCTTCATGCCCTGCAACCCATCCATCGGCGGTCCGGCCAAGGGCCATGTGGTCCGCGAGATCGATGCTTTGGGCGGGGAAATGGGCCGCAATATTGACAAAACCTATATTCAGCTCCGGATGCTGAACACAGGGAAGGGACCTGCCGTCCACGCCCTGCGGGCTCAGGCGGATAAGTTCCTGTACCAGCATACGATGAAGGAAACCATCGAGAAGACTCCGAACCTGACCCTCCGCCAAGGCATGGTAGAGGAGCTGGTGATGGAGGATGGCGTCTGCCGGGGCGTGGTGACGAAGACCGGCGCGACCTACCGGGCGCAAGCAGTCGTAGTGACCACAGGGACCTATCTCCGGGGCAGGGTCATCATTGGAGAGCTGATGTATGAGAGCGGTCCGAACAACCAACAGCCTTCTGTCCGGCTGTCCGCCTGCTTGAAGGAGCTGGGCTTGAAGCTGGTCCGGTTCAAAACCGGTACGCCCCCCCGAGTACATGGGGATACCATCGATTTCTCCAAAACCGAGATTCAGCCGGGCGATGTGAAGCCGAAATTTTTCTCCTTCGAAACGACGGAGGAGGTTCCGAACCAGCTTCCGTGCTGGCTGACCTACACCTCCGAGGACACCCATAAGATCATCAACGACAACCTGCACCGGGCCCCGATGTTCTCGGGAGCCATTGAAGGAACGGGGCCGAGATACTGCCCGTCCATAGAGGATAAGATCGTCCGGTTCGCGGATAAGCCGAAGCATCAGATCTTCCTGGAGCCGGAGGGACGCAACACGTCCGAGTACTACGTACAGGGGCTGTCCACCAGTATGCCGGAGGAGGTGCAGCTCTCCATTCTGCGCTCGATTCCCGGCTTGGAGAAGGTGCAGATGATGCGGACCGGCTATGCCATCGAGTATGATGCGGTGGAGCCCACCCAGCTGTGGCCCTCGCTGGAGACGAAGGTGGTGCCGGGCTTGTTCACGGCCGGTCAGATCAACGGGACCTCCGGCTATGAGGAAGCGGCGGGACAAGGCATTATGGCCGGGATCAATGCCGCGCGCAAGGTGCAGGGGAAGGAGCCGGTTGTGCTGGATCGTTCGGCGGCTTATATCGGCGTGATGATCGACGACCTGGTGACGAAGGGGACGAATGATCCCTATCGACTCTTGACCTCCCGTGCGGAGTATCGTCTGCTGCTGCGCAACGACAACGCGGACCAGCGTCTGACTCCCATCGGCTATGAGATCGGGCTGATCCCCGAGGAACGGTACAAGCGCTTCGAGACCAAGATGGAGCAGATCCGCGAGGAGCTGGAGCGTCTGAAGAACACCAAGGTCCGTCCGGAGGAGCACGTGCAGGAGATTCTGCGGGAGGCGGGAACGGTAACGCTGAACAATTCCGTCGACCTCTTGTCCCTGCTGCGCCGTCCGGAAATTACAATGGATCATCTCGATCGAATTTCCCCAGCCCCGGCTGAAGTGTCCGAGGACGTGAAGGAGCAGGTGGAGATCCAGGTGAAGTATGCAGGCTATATCGAGAAGCAGCTCCAGCAGGTCGACCGTCTGCAAAAGATGGAGAAGAAGCGGATCCCGGAGGATATCGACTACGATACCGTTCATGGTTTGGCCAATGAGGCCAAGCAGAAGCTGGGGCAGATCCGTCCGATCTCCATCGGCCAGGCTTCCCGGATCTCCGGGGTGACACCGGCGGATATCTCCATTCTGTTGGTCTACCTGGAGCATTATAATAAAGTAACGGCGGCGAAACTATCATGATCGTGGATGCGGTGCAAGAGCAATTCGTAAGCATGCTGCAGGAGAAAGGGCTGACCCTGACGGAGCGGCAGCTGGAGCAGTTCGAGAGCTACTATAGGGAATTGGTCGAATGGAACGAGAAGATGAACCTGACAGCCATTACGGACCGGGAGCAGGTGTACCTGAAGCACTTCTATGATTCTCTTACGCTATCCTTCCATGTGGCTCTCCAAGATGTGGAGACTATGGCTGATATCGGCGCAGGCGCAGGATTTCCTTCCCTTCCGAATAAGATCGCTTACCCGCATCTTAAGCTGACCATTGTCGATTCGTTAAACAAACGAATCCACTTTTTGCAGCATCTGGTAGCCGTATTGGGATTGGATCAGGTATCCTGTATCCATGCTCGGGCGGAGGAGGCGGGGAGGGATTCTAAGCTGCGGGACCGGTTCGATCTGACCAGCGCCCGGGCTGTGGCCCGGTTGAATGTGCTGAATGAGCTCTGCCTTCCCTTCGTCAAGCAGGGCGGTGCCTTCGCCGCGATGAAGGGGGCGCAATCCGCCGAAGAGGTGGAGGAAGCCAAAGCTTCTATTAAGCTATTAAATGCCAAGCTGGAGAAGGTAGCTACCTTCGAGCTTCCGGTGGAGCAAGCCGAGCGGAATATTGTGGTGCTCCGTAAGACGGGCGGGACTCCGGCCAAATACCCCCGCAAGCCAGGGACACCTTCCAAGGATCCGATTCGATAATTAACATAACTTCTCTGCCATCCAGCTCTTGTTTCACGTGGAACAATATTGCTTTAGTTGGATCAGGCTGAAGCAGGATTTTGGCTGATGGCAGAGAATATATAAGTTATGGTAGATAACCTCTCCAGTATCCGATAACGAAGTTGGGTGAATGAAAGCCTATGAAGGAGCAATTATCCAAGCTTTTCGGCCTCACGGAAAAAGTATCAACCGACGAAGTGAAACAACTTCCACTCGAAAATATTGTTCCAAGCCCTTTCCAGCCAAGGACGGTATTCGATGAAGAGCGAATTGATGAGCTCCTCCAGACAATCAAGACCCACGGGGTAATTCAGCCTATCGTGGTTCGCGTCCGGGACGGCATCTTCGAGATCATCGCCGGTGAGCGGCGGTTCCGAGCCGTTAAGAAGCTGGGATGGGAGACCATTCCCGCCATCATCCGCGAATTCAACGATTCCCAAGCCGCGTCCATAGCGTTGATCGAGAATCTGCAGCGTGAAGGACTCACGGCCATTGAAGAGGCTATGGCGTATCAGCAGCTGATCGAGCTGCATCAATTGACTCAAGAGAGCCTGGCTCAGCGGTTGGGCAAGAGCCAATCTACGATCGCCAACAAAATTCGGCTCCTGCATCTGTGTGACCCCGTCAAGCAGGCGCTGCTTGAACGCAAGATTACCGAGCGTCATGCCCGGGCTCTGCTGTCTCTGGATTCGGAGGAGCTGCAGGTAAAGGTCCTGGAGGATATCATCTCCAAGGAATTGAATGTGAAGCAGACAGAGGCTCGTGTCGAGTTCTACAAGGAATCCGCTAAGATTAAGAAATCGAAACGAGTCTTCTTCGGGAAGAATGTCCGGCTGGCGCTGAACACGATCCGACAATCGGTGAACATGGTCGCGGACACCGGCATGCAGATCAAGACCGATGAGAAGGACTATGAGGATCACTACGAGATCATCATCCGTATTCCCAAGCACTAATATCGAATACGATTCATATAAGGAAGCCCCTCCACAGGGGCTTTTTGTCTCTTATTCAGAATGATTTGGTGCCGCAGCTGAATAATGCTTAAGCTATTGGTTGGATTGTGTTATACTAAAAGTCGATAGTCTTAATAAGAGTTTTCTATTGTCAATCACCAGCCGCCACTTCACCGAGATCAGTGCGATGAAGTGGATTTTTTTCTCGTCTTCTGGACGATGGATCATGGTTCCTGCATTTTATTGATTTTGAGGTGAATGGTGTTGTCCAAGATTATTGCGGTCACCAATCAGAAGGGCGGAGTCGGTAAGACGACGACCTCTGTCAATCTTGGTGCTTCCCTCGCAACATTAGGGAAACGCGTACTACTAGTCGATATCGATCCGCAAGGGAATACGACCAGCGGGATAGGCATTAACAAAGCCGACGTCAGCAACTGCATCTACGATGTGATTATTAACGATGTCCATCCCAAGGATGCCATGGTGGATACGAAGATCCCCAACTTGAAAATCATCCCGGCAACCATTCAATTGGCCGGTGCGGAAATCGAACTGGTTCCCACCATCTCCAGGGAGGTGCGGTTAAAGAAATCGCTGCATCTCGTCAAGCACATGTTCGATTACATCCTGATTGATTGTCCGCCGTCACTGGGCATTCTGACCATCAATTCCTTGACTGCCGCGGATTCCGTCATCATCCCGATCCAATGTGAGTACTATGCGCTGGAGGGACTGAGCCAGCTGTTGAACACGGTACGTCTGGTTCAGAAGCATCTGAATACGACGCTCCAGATAGAGGGCGTTCTATTGACGATGTTCGACGCACGGACCAATCTGGGAATCCAGGTGATCGAGGAAGTGAAGAAATACTTCCAGCAGAAGGTCTACCAGACGATCATCCCCCGCAATGTAAGATTAAGTGAAGCGCCCAGCCATGGGCAGTCCATTATCACCTACGATCCGAGATCCAAGGGAGCCGAAGTTTATTTGGAGCTTGCGAAGGAAGTGATCCAATATGAGTAAACGTTTGGGTAGGGGTCTGGATGCGCTTATTCCTTCCCTGAATATCAGCGAAGATGATAAGGTCATTGAGATTCCTCTTGCGCAGCTGCGGGCGAATCCTTATCAGCCCCGCAAAACTTTTCACGAAGAAAGCATCCAGGAGCTTGCCGCATCGATCAAGGAGCATGGCGTCATCCAGCCGATCATCGTCCGGAGTGTATTGAAGGGCTATGAGATTATTGCAGGCGAACGCCGTTTCCGTGCTTCACAGGCATGTGGCCTAGCATCCATCCCCGCTGTTGTCCGCAAATTCTCGGACCAGCAGGTTATGGAGATTGCGCTGATCGAGAATGTACAGAGGGAAGACTTGAATGCGCTGGAGCAAGCCATCGCCTATCAAGCGCTAATCGATCAGTTTCAGCTGACCCAAGAAGAGCTGTCTGCTAAGGTAGGCAAGAGCAGATCGCACATTGCCAACTTCCTTCGTCTCTTGCAGCTTCCCGAGGAGATCAAGCAATATGTTTCACGTGGAACAATTTCCATGGGTCATGCCCGCGCAATCGTCGGGGTGAAGGACGACAAGAAGAAGAAGGAACTCGCCCAGATTACCATAGAGAAGCAATGGAGCGTCCGGGAGTTGGAGGAAGCGATACAGAAGCTGGATGAGCCGAAGGAAAAGGAAAACTCGAAGCAGAAGGTTCGCAAGAAAGATCCGTATATGGAGGAAGTGGAGGAAAACCTTCGCAGCATCTTCCGGACTACGGTTAAGATCAAGGCCCAGCCCCAGCACAAGGGGAAGATCGAGTTCGCCTATTATTCCAAGGATGATCTGGAACGGATACTGGAGCTTCTACAAGGCAGAATAAGCTAATAGACACATTATGGGGAAGCATATCGGAGAAGGGCCGGACACGGCATTTCCGGTATGCTTTCCTTAATCTATCTACTAGAGTCGGGTCGAGCAGGAGGGGAAGAGGATGGTGAAATATTTTGATCACGCCGCATCGTCATGGCCGAAGCCGCCAGAGGTGATCGAGGCGATGGCAAAATGCGTGAGCGAATATGCGGCCAATCCCGGTAGGGGCGGGCACCAGATGGCCGTACAGGCCAGCAGGGTTCTATTCCAGACGCGCGTGCAGTTGGCCAAGCTGTTCGGCGTTCGGAACGCCAATGACATCGTGTATGCGTCGAACACGACGGAGGCCTTGAATCTGGCGATCAAGGGTTATGTGAAGCCGGGCATGCACGTTATCAGCACGGGTGTGGAGCACAACTCCGTACGGCGTCCGTTGGAATATATGGTCCGCAAGCACGGCGCGGAGGTCACCTATTTGAAGCCGGACCGAAAAGGGTACATAACCGCCCAGGCTGTTAAAGAGGCTGTAAAGGCGAATACAGGATTGGTGGCGGTCAGCCATAGCTCCAACCTCCTGGGTACGATCCAACCGCTGGAGGAGATCGCCCAGGTGTGCAGGGACAAGGGACTGAAGCTGCTCGTAGACGCCGCTCAGACCGCAGGAATCCTCCCTATCCGGGCCGAGACCATGGGGATCCATATGCTAGCGTTTCCGGGGCACAAGGGGCTTCTGGGGCCGCAGGGGACGGGAGGGTTGTACCTGCATCCGGACGTAGAACTGGAGCCGCTCCTGCATGGAGGAACGGGCAGCCAATCGGAGGCGATCGACCAGCCTGATGTGCGTCCCGACCGGTATGAATCGGGAACCCAGAATACACCCGGAATAGCCGGGTTGGGGGAAGGGGTAAAATTCATACTCCGGACCGGTGTCGAGGCCATCCACGCCAAGGAGTTTCAATTGACCCAACAGCTGATGGAAGGGCTCATGGGAATTGGAGGAGTGGAGGTGCTTGGCCCGGATTTGGGTGAAGATAAGACGGGGATTGTCTCCTTCCGAATCCCGGGTGTGGATGCTTCCGAGGTGGCTTTTATACTGGATCAGACATTCGAGATTGCCGTGCGGTCAGGATATCATTGTACGCCTCTGGCGCATGAAACGGCAGGAACCGCCGAGACGGGAGCCGTACGGGCAAGCGTAGGATGGTACACGACGGAGAGTGAAGTGCAGGATCTGATCGCGGCGGTAACGGAAATCAAAAAACACCTGTAGACGAGAGAGCAGGTACACAACAGGGCATGGTGATGGGGAATGGAATCGTATGTAGACGTATTCCTTGCAGGCCTGACAGGGGCCGTAGTATTGCTGATGGTGCTGGTGATCGTGCTGATGGTGAAGATCAGCGGGATGAACAAGCGGTACCGGAAGATCATCGGGAACTCGCAGGTGGAGCAGGTGGATGATCTGTTGATCGATCTGCAGGAGGGCCGAATGAAGCTTGAAGGCGCGGTAAAAGAGCAAGCGGACGCCATAGACGGCATCCGCAGGGTGATGAAGAAGATGAAGGCTCATGTGGCCGTGTCACGGTACAATGCCTTCAATAAACAAGGAAGCGATCTAAGCTTCTCGGTGGCAATTCTGGATGATGAACAGGACGGCGTCGTGCTGACAGGTATTCACAGCAGAGAGGAATCATACATCTACGCCAAACCGGTGGAGAAGGGCGGATCCAACTACGCTCTGTCGCCGGAGGAGAAAGAGGTCATAGCTCAAACTGCGGCTGCCAAGCGGTAGCCGGTTCCTGCTTGGGTGCCATATAGGCCATCCGCTTGGTCTGGAGAAGAGAGATGTAGATGCCCTTGGCGATGATATCCGCCATATTCATGACGAGGGATAATCGGGTATTCTGAAGCACGAAGTACTCCATGAAGCCTCCGACATTCACCACTCCGGTGAGATGGATGTCACCGACACTGGGCAATTCCTTCTTCACACCGGCTCCCGGCTTCAGGGGGCCGTTTCCAATTTGGACGCAGCCTACACTGCTGACCTGACCGAGGCAGGCATCGATGCCGACGATATAGGGATTGTAGTAGGTCTCATGAATCTGCTTGATGGTTTCCTCCAGGTTCATGGCGTGAACCGGCTGATCCAAGGTGCCGTAAACACGGATATCGGAAATGTTGTATTTCATAAGCCGGCTACCTATAATAGGTCCAAGGGAATCGCCTGTTGAACGGTCCGTGCCGATACATACGAAGACAAGCTCCTGATAAGAGGGAATCTGGCGGAAGATAGCGGTAAGATAGTTGGCAATGGCCGAAGCGCAATGCGGCTCGGTATGCTGTATTTTGAAGGATGACGGCTTGTCGGATGTAGAGCGCGGATCCGTAAACAGTTTCATGGAATTCCCCCTGTTTCAACTTTTTACTAGTATACGAACGCCGCACTCTATTTATACATGAATGAGAGAAAAAAGAGGGAGGGAGGAGCAGAGGGATGTCCGGCATGATGCTCATAGCGTTCGATTCCACTCAGCAGGCACTTCGCGCAGAGATGCTGCTCGAGTACGGAGAGATCGAGATTGACACCCGACCTACCCCCAAGGAAATTACGGCGGGCTGCGCTCTATCCATTGAGTTTCCGGCTGACCAACTGGAGAAGGTGCAATGGATTATCAGGGAGGAACGTGTGGAGGTAAAGGGGATTTATTTCAAAAGCGGGGATAAATATGTTACCATCGATGAAACGGTGACAGGGAGAGGAGAAACCCATGAATGACAGTAAGGAAGGGCTGCTGTCGGAACCGGCTTGGAGCCTGATGACCAGTATCAAGGATTATGTGTGGGATGCATCAAGGTGGGCGGACTTCTCATGGACCTTGATTAAGATCATCCTAGTAATCGCTATTGGTAGAATCATTATGAAAGTGGCTCAGCGGATGCTGAACCATATGATGATCGAGCGGGAGCGATCCCCCTTAAAGTTCGATCAAAGACGCACCAAGACCATTGGCAAGCTGCTGAACAACATTGTGACCTATACGGTTAATTTCATTGTCATACTCATGGTGCTGAGCCAAATGCACATTAACCTGGCACCGGTATTGGCCGGGGCGGGAGTAATCGGATTGGCCATCGGCTTCGGGGCCCAGAGCTTGGTGAAGGATGTTATAACCGGCTTCTTCATCATCTTCGAGGATCAGTTCGGAGTAGGGGATGTAATCCAAACCGGTACATTCAAAGGAACGGTGGAGGAGATTGGCCTCCGGGTAACCCGGGTCCGCAGCTGGACGGGGGAGGTTCATATCATCCCAAACGGTTCGATCCAGCAGGTGACCAACTTCTCCGTCTATAATTCCACGGCGGTTGTGGATCTGCCGATCGCTTATGAGGAAGATGTGGAGCGTACGATAGAGGTATTGAAGCGCACGATCGAGGAGAGCTATACGGAATGGGATAACGTGACGAAGATGCCCGAGGTATTGGGGATTCAGACGCTGGGGGCTTCGGATGTGGTGATCCGGGTTACGGCGGAGTGTAAGCCCAATACCCATGCTGGCGTGGAGCGGGAGCTGAAGAAGCGGTTCAAGACGGCTCTGGAGGAGAATCAGATCGAGATTCCCTATCCGAAGATGGTTAGCATCGTAAAGAATACAAAGGCGGAATGAGACATGGAGAGGAAGCAATTCGAACTGGGTGACGTGGTTCAGATGAAGAAATCGCACCCGTGCGGAACCAACGAGATGGAGATCATCCGCATGGGCATGGACATTCGGGTGAAATGCCTGGGCTGCCAGCACAGTGTGCTGATCCCCCGGGCAAAGTTCGAGAGCAAGCTGAAGAAGGTGCTGCGTTCGGCACCGAAAAAAGAGGGAGAGGGCCAGGGACAAGGAGAGTAACGAGCCGGATTCCATGGCCGATTGGCGGAGTAAGAAAAGGGAAAAATTGCGGTTGCACAACGGGTTTGTCCTATGGTACAATACGTTTTGTCCCGCTTTTTTGGGGGCGGCACATACGGAGAGGTACCCAAGAGGCCCAAGGGGGCTGACTCGAAATCAGCTAGGCGGGCAACCGTGCGTGGGTTCGAATCCCACCCTCTCCGCCATACATAACCATTCAGCACCTCCAGTGGGAGGTGCTTTCTTATTGTAAGATGTTCTAACCATATGTATGGCATGAACTCCCGTTAGGGAGCTCATGGGTTATCGGATCGGCCTACCGCTGCTTGCGCCGCTGCAGAACCCAGGCCCGGTCTTCATTGCTGTTCTCCGGGAATTTCTCACCCTTATTCAGATAAACGTGTGCCGGATGCTCGATTGCGCTGTGAACGGCCGCATTCTCACCGACCTCTCGGTACTCGCCGTCGTTAGGAGCTTTTTGCCCTGCGTGGAATCGGGTAACCTCGCCCATGATCATCACCTCCCATGACGTTATTATGGTCTTCGGGAGCCCGGCTGATGAAGAGGAGGGGGAGGCAATTTCAGGTGGTACGGGCCATACGATTGGACTTGAGTTCTCTGTCTGATTTTGATATAGTATTATGGTGCGAGTTTTGATGAGCCTTGGTATCATCGTTACTCCTTGCTCTTCCGGCATGTGAGACATGCCTATACACCCATGGGAGAGCCGCATAGTCCATAAGGAGGTGAAACACATGCGCAAATACGAAGTGATGTACATCCTTCGTTCGGAGCTGGAACAGGAAGCTGTTCAGTCCGCAGTGGAGAAGTTTGCAAACATCATCACATCCAACGGTGGCGAAGTCACCAAGAGTGATGTAATGGGCAAGCGCCGTCTGGCGTATGAGATCAACAAGATGCGTGACGGGATTTACGTCCTGGTTCACTTCAACGCCGAGCCGGCTGTTGTTGCAGAACTCGACCGCGTCATGAAGATCTCTGATGAGGTAATCCGTTTCCTCATCGTTAACGACGTCGTTGCTTAATTGCAGAGCTGTGGATGATGTTTGGGAGGGATTCGTGTGTTAAACCGTGTTATCTTGATCGGTCGCTTAACCCGGGATCCGGAGCTTCGTTATACCCCCACAGGCGTGGCGGTAACGCAGTTCACGCTGGCCGTGGACCGTCCTTTCTCCAACAACCAGAATGAGCGGGAAGCCGATTTTATTCCGGTGGTCACCTGGCGCCAATTAGCCGAGACTTGTGCGAATTATCTTCGCAAGGGACGTCTGGCGGCAGTGGAAGGACGCATTCAGGTGCGGAACTACGAGAACAACGAAGGCAAGAAGGTCTATGTCACCGAAGTTATTGCGGACAACGTGCGGTTCCTTGAATCGGCGAACCGCGGCGGCGAAGGTGGCGGCGGTGAGTTCCAAGGCGGCGGAGGCAACAGCGGCGGTGGTGGAGGCGGCAACCGTAACAGCGGAGGCGGCGGAAACTATGGCGGCGGTGGCGGAAGCAGCTACGGCGGCGGCAATCGGGGCGGCAGCAACAATGCGGATCCGTTCTCGGACGACGGAAAACCGATTGACATTTCCGATGATGATTTGCCATTCTAACACGAAAGGACTGAAACCAGATGGCTTTCCAAAAGAGAGACAACGCCGGTGGCGAAGACCGTGGCGAGCGTAAATTCTCCCGCGGCGGCAAAGGACGCAACAAGCGTCGTAAAGTCTGCTATTTCACTGTGAACAAGATCACTCACATTGACTATAAAGACATCGAAACCCTTCGCAAGTTCATCAGCGAGCGCGGCAAGATCCTGCCCCGCCGTGTGACCGGTACTTCCGCGAAGTACCAACGCGCTTTGACCACTGCGATCAAGCGTGCCCGTACCGTAGCTCTGCTGCCGTACACCACCGAATAGTACACCAAGAAGACAAGTCCAGCCGGGCTTGTCTTTTTATTTGGCCCACACGTTGTACACATGGGGATAATGCTAAGCCTACGGCACAAGGTGAGGGCAAGGGCGAGCTTATCCACTTGTGGATAGCGGGACGGAGCCGATAGGTCAAAAAAACGGGTGTTCCACGTGAAAACGTTGGGGCACCCGTTTTGTTATGTCCGGCGAAGCAGGAGCTTCACCGATCAGAGGGCCGCTCCGGTGCATTCCGGGCGCGTTCCTGCTCCAGCAGCCGTTCCAGCCGGTCGAACTTCCGGTTGTAATGCCGGTAGGTGAAATAGCCCGTTACGGCCTTGCCCGCAAAGAACAATCCGGCGGCGATCGTAATTAGGAGATAATCGTGGGAAAGCTTATCCAGCCATTCATTGAGTTGATCCATGATTCCGTCACGCTCCTACCGGTTACTCTCCTCCAAGGACCAAGCGAATATTCATGGGGTTCAGGATGACCCTTATCCAGAGGGGGCAAACTGGGAAAGAAGGGGCGGATCGGAATATGAACCTGACATGGGATACTCTGCTGAGGGTGGCGGTTGCGTTTACCGCGCTCTTAATCTGGTCGAGAATTATCGGGAAGAAGCTGATCTCCCATATGACCTTCTTTGATTTTGTGGCGGGGGTCACCTTCGGAGCCATCGGCGGCAATTTGATATTCAATCACTCTGTACCCTTATGGATCGGGGTTATGGGGCTGTCCTTTTTCTCCTTGCTGGCACTGCTCTCCGATTATATCTCCTTGTACAGCTGGAGAGGGAGGAAGCTATTCGAGGGCAAGCCCATCCTGGTCATCCTCGAGGGCCGGATCCTTCCCAAGTCCCTTCGACAGACCCGGTTGACGGTGAACGACCTCTTGATGCTCCTGCGCAAGAAGGATGTGTTCCGGCTGGATGAGATCCAGAGCGCATACTTCGAGACGGACGGTTCTGTGTCTGTGCTGAAGAAGGGGGAAGTACTCCCGGTTACCTGCAAGGATCTGCAGCTGCATGCCGCGGAGAGCGGGATGACGCAGGCCTGCATTACCGACAGCCACATTCTGGATGAGAATCTGAAGGCGGCAGGGAAGGACCGGCAGTGGCTGATGAAGGAGCTCGATGACCAAGAGGTCCGGCTGGAGGACGTGCTGCTGGCCCAACTGACCCCGGAGGGGGAGCTTTACCTGAGTCTAAAAGAAAAGGAATCGAACCTTTAACGGGACGATTCCTTCGCTTGATAATCAAGATCCGGTGGACCGATAGTGCCGGACGCCAAAGCGCCAAATAAGGAGGCACGGGACCAGGAAGGCGATGCCCCAGAGGGGGGCCAGGAGATAAGGCAAGCTGGAGATGCCCGGATCGGTTCGGCCCAGTACATAGAGCAGCGGGTAGTAGTTGGCACAGCCGAACGGAACGATGAAGGTGAAGAAGCGGGCGAAGGCCTTCTGATAGATCTGGATCGGGTACTGGGCCAGCTCTCTTCCGCCGTCGGTGAAGATATTGGCCACCTCCAGGCCTTGAACGGTCCAAAAGCATAGGGTGGCGGCCAGAATGTACAACCCGGTGAAGATGCACGTGCCGCTGGCGATCATCAGGAACAAGGTCAGGACCCGGAGGAACGTCCAATCCAGAGGCAGGGACCAGAGCGCCCAGACGAAGACGATCCCTCCCTGCAGCAGCCGCCCTACCCGGTTGAACTCGAACTTGTAGCCGATGACCTGTAAGGCCGTGGTGCGGGGGCGGACCAGGAGGCGGTCGAACTCTCCGTTGACGACCAGACTCGAGAAGGAGTCGAAGCCCCTGGCGAAGCAGACGCTGACGGCGAAGGCCATATTGATGATGGCGTAGCTGAGCGCCACCTCCGCGAAGGTCCATCCCCGAATCTGCCCGAACCGGTCGAAGAGGAACACCAGTCCGGCGAAGACGAAGAAGGGGATGAAGAATTGCCCGAAGGCGAGCAGCCAGAAGGAGGCGCGGTATTGCATCTGGGACTTGAAGCCGATGCGTATGTAGTGAAGATACAGTTTCATCCGGGATCAACCTCCTTGAATCACAACTCGGCGCAGGGAACGCCGGAGCCAGATGCTGCCCGTCCCGACCAAGAGAGCCAGCCAGGCGAGCTGGATCAGGACGCCCCACAGTGCCTCCGGTACGGGAATATGGCCGGAGTACACCCGGAAGGGGAGGTCCGACGCGTAGCGGAAGGGCAGAGCCGACACGATCTGCTGCAGCCAGCCGGGCATAAGGGGGACTGGAATGACCAGTCCGGCGCAGAACTCTCCCAAGACGCCGATCAGGAGCGTGGAGCCTACGGGCGACATGGTGTAGAAGACGGAGATATAGATGAACATGGATATGGCGGTCAGCACCATGAGCCCCAAGCTCAGCGTCACCAAGAAGAGGAGCGCAGAGGCCCAGGAAGGCGGCAGGTCCAAGCCGTAGGGCTCCGGCAGCAGGAAGGCCACGACCAGGATGGGCGAACAGCGCAGTAGGGCGCCGGAGAGCCGCTGGGCGATCAGCTTGGCGTACCAGAAGCCGTACAGACCGCAGGGACGGCACAGTTCATAGGCAATATTGCCGCTCGTGATCAGGTTGAAGATCTCCATGTCCCGGTACCACAGCATGATGAAGGCGAGGAAGGACTGCTGGAGCCACAGATAGGTGATCAGATCGTTCAGGGAGATGGGGGGCGTACCCGTCGTATGGCTGTAAAAGGCCTCATAGATCATGATCATCATCATGCCCCAGAAAAATTGGGTGGCCACTCCGGCCAAGGCCGCAACCCGATATTGCAGCCCCAGCAGCATCCGAAGCTTGAAGACGGCTCGGTAGGCTCTCATATCTGGAACTCCTTGTACAGCCGGACGATGATGTCCTCGATGGGCTCGGTCTCCACGGAGAGGTCCAACACCTCCACCTGCTCGGTGAGCCGGGTCATCAGCTGGGCGATAGGGGTATGGTCCGTGTTCACGCCCAGGACGGCCCGCTCCGGAGACCAGGAGAGCAGAGAGGTCCCCTCGATCTGCAAAGGGCTGGGGTGCTCCCGGTAATCGACCGTCACCACCTTGGCACTGCCGAACCGGGTTCGGAGATCCGTCAGGCTGCCGTCATACAGCAGCCGTCCCTTGCCGATCAGGAGGAGCCGGTGGGCCAGGGCTTCGATATCGTTCATATCATGGGTGGTCAGGATGACGGTGACGCCCTTCTCCCGGTTGATGGTGCGGATGAATTGCCGGACAGCGATCTTCGATACGGCATCCAGGCCAATGGTGGGTTCGTCCAGGAAGAGCAGGTCGGGACTGTGCAGGAGGGAGGCGGCGATCTCGCAGCGCATCCGTTGGCCCAGGCTGAGCTGGCGGACGGGGGTGGACAGCAGGGAGGCGAGATCCAGCGTTTCGGTAAGCATGGATAGGTTGGAGTGGTAATCCTTCGCGGGGATGCGGTAAATTTCACGGAGCAGCTCGAAGGAGTCCAGGACGGGGACGTCCCACCAGAGCTGGGAGCGCTGGCCGAAGACGACGCCGATCCGCTTGACGTAGGGGACACGGTCCTTCCAGGGGGTGTAGCCTAGAATGGAACAGGTGCCCCGATCGGGGACCAGGATGCCGCTCATGATCTTAATGGTGGTGGACTTGCCGGCGCCGTTCGGGCCGATGTACCCGACGATCTCGCCGGGAGCGATGGAGAAGGAGATGTCGCTAAGAGCATGGATATCCGTATGCTCTCGGGCTACAAGCGCTTTCATCGCTTGCTTCAGGCCGGAAGTCCGTTTGGGGACGCGGAACGACTTGCTTAAGCCTTCTACGGTTATCACGGGTGGATCCTCCTATAAGAGAAGTGTAAGGGTGCCAGCACTTCCAGCTGGCTTCGAATGTCATCAACAGAGCGGTTGAGCCTAAGCCGGGGAGATCGGCTCGGTAACATCAACATCGGTTGCTGGGCGGGTCGCGTGGACCGGCTTTCGAAAGCATCAGCTTAGAGGCTGTTCCCCCGGAGAATCCGGCGGCAATAGCGTAAGCATAAGGGCATGAAGCATCGTCCCAAGTACAGGCGGCCGCAGCATCGGCGCCATTGGAATTTGGGAACGGAAGGAAATATTACCACTTGGGTAAATCAGGTGTCAAGAGCTTTTTTCGGGAATTGGGCGGGATGGAGGAATAGAGCTGTCCAATGGGAGTAAGTTGAAGTATGATATGGTTTGAAACGTTTCAATGATGAAAGGGGCTCATCCTTATGAAATTATCCGTGTTTACCGTGGTTACCCCCGATCTGACTCCTGAGGAGCTGGTGGCGGAAGCTCAAGCTGCAGGACTGGACGGCATCGAGTGGCGCTACAAGGAGGTGCCGGAGGATGCGAAGACTGAGGTTCCCTCCTTCTGGAGGAACAACCGCTGCTCCATCGATCCCCGGTCAACGGACGAGGAGCTGGAGCGCTTCCGTCGTATTACGGCAGAGCACGGGCTGGAGCTGCTGACGGTGACCCCTTATCTGAATGTAGACGAGATGGAAGCGACGGAGCAGGTGTTCCGCGCTGCGCAAAAAGTCGGCGCACGCATGATCCGCGTGGGCGTCCCCGGCTATAACAAGACCGTACCCTACCCGGTCTTGTACGAGAAAGCGGTGGCTTATCTGCGTGCGGTGGAGCCGATGGCCCGGAAGTACGGGGTGAAAGGCCTGGTGGAGACCCATCACCACACCATCGCCCCCAGCGCCAGCGCCGCCTACCGGCTGGTCAGCCACTGCGATCCGGAGCACATCGGAGTGCTGTTCGACCCCGGCAACATGGTGCATGAGGGCTTCGAGAATTTCCGGATGGGGCTGGAGCTGCTGGGGCCGTATTTGGCCCACGTCCACATCAAGAACACGGGCTGGGTCAAGCAGGGTAGAGGAGACGGCTCCGTGTCCTGGAGCTCGGACTGGTTCCCCCTGTCGGAAGGTGTGGTGGATTACCGGTCGTTCCTGGAGGATCTGAAGGCCGTCGGTTATGACGGCTATCTGGGCATAGAGGATTTCAGCCGGCAGTACGGCTCCCGGGAGCTGCTGCACGCTTTTGCGAAGCATCTGCGGGAACTGGTATAATAGAGCAAGTTGAAAAGACTGCCCCTGGTGGAAACCGGGGGTTTTGTCGTGTAGGGCTGGCAGAGGGAGAGAGGAACCATGTTGGAGGAAAGCTATAGCAGCAGTCCGGGACGGGTGGCGGGGCAAGTGACCCTGCTGCGGAGGTACCCGGTGAAATCGATGGGCGGGGAGCCGCTGGAGCAATGCCGGGTCGAGGAATCCGGACTTCGGGGAGACCGGGTGCGGCTCCTCCTGAAGGAGCGGTCGGACAAGCAGCTAACCGCCCGGGAGCAGCCCGGGCTGCTGCATTATGCCGCGGAATGGACGGAGAACAGCGGAGGGTCGGACGAGGGCTCCATCAAGATCCGCACGCCGGACAATACCGTCTATGATTGGGCTGCGGACGAGCTGGCCGGGGAGCTGCAGATGAAGGCGGGAGAGCCGCTTGCCTGGATGGTCTACGGAGCGGAGGATCCCCTGACGGGGGTCGATGATGCGCCGGTGCTGCTGGTGACGGAAGCGTCACTGGCCGAGCTTGGCCGCTTGTGGAAGCCGGAGAGGGACTTGTGGCGCCGGTTCCGGCCCAATGTAATCGTCCGGACAGAAGAGCCGGCCTTCGCGGAGCTGTCCTGGACCGGGCGGCACTTCCGGCTGGGGGAGGCGGAGCTTGAGGTGATCAAGGGCTGCGAGCGCTGCTCCATGATTACGATTCATCCGGAGACGCTGGAGAAGGACCCCTCGTTACTGAAGCTGGTGAACGAACGCTGTAAGGGCCTCTTCGGTGTCTACGCCCGGGTGGTGAAGAAGGGGACGGTCCGTAAGGGCGATCCGTTCGAAGAGCTGCCGGAACCGGCGAGCCTGTAGGAGCGGCAGAAGCCGCTGGGGGAGCCGGAGGCATAAACAGGGATGCTTTCCGCATCCCGGCTCCTTTTGTGCTATAATCAAGGGTAATGCCGCTTTCGACTTCTTCGTGTACGAGGTGAATCCGATTGTCCAAAGGTCGTTCCTTCGCTTTGGTCTGGTGCATCATCAATCTGTTGATGCTGTTGTCTTTTATAACGCCGCTGGTCATTATATCGCTTAATTTCATTATGGTACCCGCCGTGGTTCTGTACGCCCGGCTCGATCTGAAGCGCTTCATCCTGTTCTACGCGATCAGCTTGGCGGGCGTGTGCGCGATCACCGGATATTCCGGACTGGTCTTGGCCATCATGTCCTTATTCTTCCTGGCGCCGGCTATCATGATGGGCCGGATGTACAAGAAGCAAGCCCCGGCCCGGGTCAGCATCGTAGCCGGAGCGGGAACGCTGCTGGCGGAGTTCCTCTTAGGCCTACTGGTCAGCTATGCGGCAGGCTACCGCCCCATGGACCAGGTGAAGGACTTCATCCGCGACAGTGTGGACAGTCTGCCTGACGTTCTGCGGAATTCCGTGAATGAGGCGGCGCTGGATCTGGCCATTCATTACTTCATGCAGATCATCCCGCTGCTCCTGATCGCGGCTTCGCTGTTCTACACGGTGATCGCCCATGGGATCGGGCGCTGGGTGCTCCGCCGCAACGGCATGCAGGTGCCGGGGCTTCCGCCTATGCGGGAGTGGAGGCTGCCGAAGTCCATGGCCTTCTATCTGATCATCGTAACGATCTTCGATCTGTTCATCAGCATCGAATCCAACTCGTTTCTCTCCATGGTGGTGTGGAACCTGCTTCCGATTCTGACGGCGGCCTTCGCCATCCAGGCCATCGGCTTCCTGTTCTTCGTGGCCCACGCCAAGAAGTGGAGTGTGGCGCTCCCTGTGGTGGCCATCGTGCTGGCGGTGGTGCTGCCGTTCCTGATGTACTTCTACTGCCTCTTGGGCGTGCTGGACGTATTGCTTCCGATTCGCAAGCGCATCACCGGGTGACGGACTGAAGGAAGGAGGGTTCTGCGGTGCCGAAGGATTTATTGAAACGTTGGCATGGACGCCATACGCTGTGGACCTTTGTTTATTTGTCCGGACTGGTCGCAGGACTGTTCTTCACCCATTGGCTCTTGGGCATTGGGGCGTTAATCCCCCTGGGTCTCCTGGTCTATTACACCCTCCTGGCCGAGAAGGCCTTCGAGAAGGATCTCTTCGATTATGTGGCCACGTTATCGCACCGGGTCAAGCGGGCCAGTCATGAAGTGATCCACGAGCTGCCCATCGGGATCGTGCTCTACAGCGAGGAGAAGGTCATCGAGTGGCACAACCCGTTCGTGGGGACGATGCTGGGCAAGGAGTCGGTCATCGGGCAGCCGATGGCGGAGGTTTTCCCCCAGCTGAAGAACAAGAAGGAGAAGGACACCAAGATCGAACTCCGGCTGGAGCAAGCGATCTACTCCGTGACGGTGAAGCCGGAGGAGCGTCTGCTCTACATTCACGATATTACGGCCCAGACGGAGCTGGCTCAGAAGTTCCAGGAGAGCAAGCCGGCCATGGGCTTGGTGATCCTCGATAATCTGGACGAGGCGACCCAGGGCATGGACGATCAGTTCCGCACCATGACCCTGGCCAAGGTGACGGGACAGATCAACGAATGGGCGCAGAAGTACGGGATCTACATGCGGCGCACTTCATCGGACCGGTATCTGGCGGTGATGGATCAGAAGGCGCTCCAGAAGCTGGAGCAGTCCCGATTCGATATTCTGGACGATGTCCGGGATTCCACGCTGGAGCTGAAGGTGCCCTTCACGCTCAGCATCGGGGTGGCCTCCGGCTCGGACAGTCTGGTGGAGCTGGGACAGCTGGCCAATACCAGCGCGGATATCGCCCTGGGCCGCGGCGGCGATCAGGCGGCCGTGAAGGTGGGACAGCGCCTGTCCTTCTACGGCGGGCGGTCCAATGCGGTGGAGAAGCGGACCCGTGTCCGGGCCCGCGTCATCTCCCATGCGCTCCGGGATCTGATCAAGGAGAGCGACCGGGTGCTCATCATGGGGCATAAGATTCCGGATATGGACGCCATCGGCGCCGCGATCGGCGTATGGAAGGCCGTCCAGATGGCCGGCAAGGAAGGCTATGTGGTGCTGGAGGGCTTGAATCCCTCCATTCAGAAGCTGATGGACCTCCTGATCGAGGAGGAGAAATATAAGAAGTGCTTCATCACGCCGGACCATGCGCTGACGCTGAAGACCGCAAGGACCTTGGTGGTCGTGGTGGATACGCATAAGGCGTCGCTGACGCCGGAGCCCCGGCTTCTTGCGGGCACGAACCGGATTGTGGTGGTGGACCACCATCGCCGGGGCGAGGAGTTCATCAGCGAAGCGGTTCTCATCTACATGGAACCGTATGCGTCCTCGACCTGCGAGCTGGTGACGGAGCTCCTGCAATATTTTCAAGACCGGGTGTCGCTGGATGTGATGGAGGCCACGGTGCTCCTGGCGGGCATCGCCGTGGATACGAAGAACTTCACCATGCGGACGGGGGCCCGGACCTTCGAGGCGGCGTCCTTCCTGAGGCGCAACGGCGCGGATACGGCCATCATCCACCGGCTGCTGAAGGAGGATCTGGACTCGTATGTGAAGAAGGCGGAGGTGATCAAGCATGCCGAGATCATCTACGACCACATCGCCATCGCGGTGACGGAGCCGAATCGCAAATATTCTCAGTTGCTGATCGCTCAGGTTGCTGATACATTGGTGAATATGACGGATATTATGGCGTCCTTCGTCGTTGCGGAGCGCCAGGACGGATTAATCGGCATCAGCGCCCGTTCCCACGGCCAGATCAACGTGCAGGTGGTTATGGAGCGTCTGGGCGGAGGCGGTCACTTGACCAACGCGGCGGTCCAGCTGGACAACACGACGGTGGCGGAGGCGGCCAAGCGGCTGAAGCAGGTGCTGCAAGATATCGATGCGGAAGAGGGGTTATTCGAATGAAGGTTATTTTCCTGAAGGACGTGAAGGGACAAGGCAAGAAGGGCGAGATCAAGGAAGTGTCGGAGGGCTATGCCCAGAACTTCCTGTTCAAGCAGGGTGTGGCGGCACCGGCGTCGCAGGGCAATATCAAGACGCTGGAGGTCCAGAAGCAGGCCGAGGTGAAGCGCAAGGAGAAGGAGAAGCAGGACGCCGTGGACCTGGGGGAGAGGCTTAAGGAGATCACCCTGGAGATGAAGCATAAGTGCGGCGAGGGCGGACGGCTGTTCGGCTCCATTACGACGAAGCAGATTGCGGAGGAGCTGGAGAAGCAGAAGAAGATCTCCATCGACAAGCGCAAGATGCAGATGGAGGATCCCATCAAGATGGTCGGATCGTTCACGATTCCGATCAAGCTGCACACCGAAGTGACGACCACCCTGAAGGTGCACGTGGTGGAAGAGAAGTAAGAACGGCGGTACAAGCTAGGCTCGATACGATTCCAATCCGGTTCTCCGTGATGCTACCTGCAGCATGGAGAACTTTGCGTTCCGGGGCTCACGCAGGTCCTTAACCGGACCATCCCGCCGCAAGCACGGACGGGCTGTTGAAGACCTCCTCCTGAGCGGGAGAGGGAGGAGAGAGGAGGACAACTCATGCAAGGGGACATGACGACATTCGACCGGATACCGCCGCAGAACCTGGAAGCGGAGATGGCGGTGCTCGGTGCGATACTGCTGGACGGGGAAGCGCTGATCGCGGCAATGGAGCGGGTCACCAGCGAGGACTTCTATCGGACGGCGCACCAATATATCTTCGAAGCGATGATCGATATCGCCGAGGCCAACGAGCCGGTGGACCTGGTTACGTTAACCTCCCGCCTGCAGGACAAAAAGCAGCTCGACGAGGTCGGGGGCGTCGCTTACCTGGCTCAGCTGGCCAGCTCGGTGCCGACGGCGGCCAACGCGGACTACTATGCCCAGATCGTCGAGGAGAAATCCATGCTCCGCCGGTTGATCCGGACCGCGACGAACATCGTCTCGGACGGGTACTCCGGCGAGGACCAGGTCAGCGCGCTCTTGAGCGACGCCGAGGCGCGCATCATGGAGATCTCGAACCGGCGGACAGGCAGCGGCTTCCACGCCATCAAGGACGTCCTGATGGAGGTCTTCGAGAAGGTGGAGCAGCTGTCGCAGCTTCGCGGCACCTCCACCGGCATTCCGTCCGGGTTCATCGATCTGGACAAGATGACGTCGGGCTTCCAGCGCTCCGACCTGATCATCGTGGCGGCCCGTCCCTCCGTCGGCAAGACGGCCTTCGCCCTGAACGTGGCGCAGAACATCGGGGTGCGCGCCAAGGAAACCGTGGCCATCTTCTCCTTGGAGATGGGCGCCGCCCAGCTGGTGCAGCGGATGATCTGCGCCGAGGGCAACATCGAGGCCACGGGCATGCGGAACGGGGATATGAAGGGCGACGATTGGGAAAAGCTAACGATGGCCATCGGGGCCTTATCGGAGGCGGAGATCTACATTGACGATTCCCCCTCGGTTACGGTAGCCGACATCCGGGCCAAGTGCCGGCGTCTCAAGAAGGAGAAGGGGCTCGGCATGATTCTGATCGACTACCTGCAGCTCATCCAGGGCCGCGGGAAGGGCGACAACCGCCAGCAGGAGGTCTCCGAGATTTCCCGGACCCTGAAGCAGATCGCCAGGGAGCTGAACGTTCCCGTCATCGCGCTGTCCCAGTTAAGCCGGGGCGTCGAGCAGCGGCAGGATAAGCGCCCGATGATGTCCGACCTTCGGGAATCGGGCTCCATCGAGCAGGACGCCGACATCGTGGCGTTCCTGTACCGGGACGACTACTACGACAAGGAAACCGAGAAGAAGAACATCATCGAGATCATCATCGCCAAGCAGCGGAACGGCCCTGTGGGCACGGTGGAGCTGGCGTTCCTGAAGCAGTACAACAAATTCGTCAGTTTGGACCGAACCCATCAGGAAGCGGCGGCTGCCCGATAAATATGTGGCTTATATCCGAACGATCAAACTATACATTGTTTGATCGTTCGTTTTCGTTGACTTTACTTTAACGGACTGCTACACTAGAGTTGCTGCCCGAAGGGGCAGCTATTATGCGGTGTGGAGTTCCGCACCGGAAGGGGTTATGTACATGTCGACAGTCGTTGTTGTCGGTACGCAATGGGGAGACGAAGGGAAAGGCAAGATCACCGACTTCTTGGCGGAATCCGCCGATGTGGTTGCCCGCTATCAAGGGGGTAACAATGCCGGGCATACTATCTTGATTGATAATAAGAAATACAAGCTGCATCTGATTCCCTCGGGAATTTTCTATAATGATAAAGTCTGCGTGATCGGCAACGGCATGGTTCTGAACCCGTCCGCGCTGATCGAGGAGATTCAATACATCCACGATAACGGCTTCTCCACCGAGAACCTGCGCATCAGCGACCGGGCTCATATCATCATGCCGTATCATCTGCTGCTGGACGGGCTGGAGGAGGACCGCAAGGGCGCCAACAAGATCGGCACCACCCGCAAGGGCATCGGCCCCTGCTACATGGACAAGGCTGCCCGCAACGGCATCCGGGTCGCCGACCTGATGGACGCCGAGGAGTTCGAGACCAAGCTCCGCCGCCTGGTGGAGGAGAAGAACCGGGTTATCGAGCAGGTATACGGAGCCAAGGGCCTGTCCGCCGACTCCATCCTGAAGGAATACTTAGAATATGCCGAGGTTCTGCGGCCTTACGTTACCGACACCTCCGTCGTGCTGAACGACAGCATTGACGAGGGCAAGCGTGTCCTCTTCGAGGGCGCCCAGGGCGTCATGCTGGACATCGACCAAGGCACGTATCCGTTCGTTACCTCCTCGAACCCGACAGCAGGCGGCGTCTGCATCGGCTCCGGCGTCGGACCGACGAAGATCAGCCAGATTATCGGTGTGGCTAAGGCGTACACCACTCGTGTCGGTGACGGTCCGTTCCCTACTGAGCTGAACAATGAGATCGGCGACCGCATCCGGGAAACCGGCAACGAATACGGCACCACCACCGGCCGTCCGCGCCGCGTCGGCTGGTTCGATAGCGTCGTGGTCCGCCATGCCCGCCGCGTCAGCGGCATCACCGGTCTGTCCCTGAACTCGCTGGACGTATTGACCGGTCTGGAGTCCGTGAAGATCTGCACCGGCTACAAGTACCGCGGCGAGATCATCACCCACTACCCGGCCAGCCTGAAGATGCTGTCCGAGTGCGAGGCCGTGTACGAGGAGCTGCCGGGCTGGAGCGAGGACATCACCAATGTCCGCCGGCTGGAGGACCTGCCGGCTAACACCCGCCGCTATGTGGAGCGCGTGTCCGAGCTGACCGGCATCCCGATCGCCATCTTCTCCGTTGGCCGCAACCGCGAGCAGACCAACCTGGTGAAGGCGATTTACTAAGATCGTGAACGATGCAAGCCCTCCGTTGATTGTGGACGGAGGGCTTTTTGTTGTGAGCGGGGACGTGGTTCCATTAAGGCGGCCAGTCGCCGCAAATCCGCGCCAGGGGTGGGAGCGCACGGATAAGGCGGCGTGGAGCCTTAATTGCACCGCGCGGGTCCGCCGCCCGGCATCGCGTCTCATTTAAGGCGGCCAGCCGCCGCAAATCCGCGCCAGGGGTGGGGGCGCACGAGATAAGGCGGCATGGAGCCTTAATTGCACTGCGCGGGTCCGCCGCCCGGCATCGCGTCTCATTTAAGGCGGCCAGTCGCCGCAAATCCGCGCCAGGGGTGGGAGCGTACGAGATAAGGCGGCATGGAGCCTTAATCCAACCGCGGGGGTCCGCCACCCTAAGCCGCTTTGGGGCTGGACCCGGCTCCCAGCCCTTGGCTTTTTTCGCCCGCCGGCACTAAAACAGGGGAATTTGGTCAATACTACCTGTAGAGTCCGTGTGCTGATCTCGAGGACATTCCCGGGGGAGGACGAACAATACCAAGCGGTTAGGCGGGATTTATTCGTGAAATGGGTAACGTGGTTGGTCAAACTGTGTGCGGCGGCTCTTATCATATCCATGGTATCTCTCTATGCGACCTGGACCGCTGTTCAGATGATGGTGGGCAAGGTGCTGGATCAATATCAGCTCGGGAGCGAGCTGCAGAAAATTGAATTTTCGGATTTTTTGGCAGAATTCGTGAGCAGTCTGAATATAATGGAACATCCCGCCCGGAATGGGACGCAAGCGGGCAAGGATCATCCGAATCAGACGGGTGGATCCGCAAGCGCCGGGGCGGACAAGAAGGCAGCGGGAACGGGCGGAACACAGCCGGGGATGGGAAGCGGGGATTTGAAGACGGGCGATGCGCTTGCAGGCACGGCGGGTGGAAGCATCGGGTCCGGGACCGGAGTGACGAACGACGGCAGCGGGGACCCCCGGTATTCCGGAACGGCCGGGAAGCAGCAGGAGGCACTGCCCGCATGGAGCCAATCCTCCACAGGCATGTCCGATGCGCAGGAGAAGACGGAGAAGAAGACCGTCTTAAGCACCGAAGCCCTGCAGAACACCAAGGATAAGATTTCCGGCGAGGACAAAATGAAGCTGTTCAGCATGGTATACAGCAAGCTTCCCTCTGCAGAACTGCAGAACATCTCCCGGCTGATGGAGGACGGCATTACCCAAGAGGAGCTGTCCCAGATGGAGAGTATCGTCAAGAAATACATGACGAAGGAGGAGTTCGATGAGCTAATGACGATTCTGGGCAAGTACGAGTGAAGGGCCGGAACCCGGCAAGAGAGAGCCGCGATGGCAGCGGATGGCGTCTTCCGCGAGACGGTAGCGGGAGCGCTCCATCCAGACGCTCAAGGCATAGGGGAGGGATCCTCCGCCGGGGGGGCTGAACAACCCTTCTTCCGAGGGGGAGTCCTCCAGAAGGCGCACGTCGATGGCCCCTTGGCTGCGGATTTCGTCGATTGCCTGCTGCATCAGGGCACGGTTCGGAAACGAAGCGACCAATTGAACTTCCATCATCCTACCAATCTCCTATTCCCTCTATACGAAATGAAAACGCAATCATGCGTGTGTGACAAATGTGGTTGAAACGCCAACCTAAACTATGGTAAATTGATAAAGATAATCGATTGATTCATGGTTAATGTTGTCACATTTTCGCTGATTTATTCGTAGTTTCGTAAGAAAGGCTGGAAGCTGCCCCATAGTACGGCAGATATGACCGGTTTTTCGTCAAAAAAGGCTGAAGAGGAGTCAATCATGACAGGTTTCAAGATGAAAGATTGGTTCTTAAAGAAGCTGGACCGGGTGAAGACCTGGAGAAAGCCCGCCAAGATCCGATCACTACGCTTGACTGGCGCGATGCAATCGTTCGTAGGCACTTTGCGAAATCAAGATCAGCTCCGTTCTTGGTGGAGTCGGGTGCGGGAACGCTCATCCGCCCTGTACCTTCGTATGAAAGAATCAACCGCACGGTGGGCCAAAGCCGCCAACGTTATCGCAAGAAGCCGGCTGTCGAAGCTGTACCGCTACCGGGTTCACATATTGGGAGCCATGGGGTTGGCCGCCGTCGTCTATACCGGAAGCTTGGGATACCAGAATTACGTGGAAGCTCATACCTATGATATCTATCATGTCTATGTGAAGGACCAACTCGTCGGAACCGTGAGCAACCCGCAAGTCATTGACGAGTTCAAAATCGCCAAATACAAGGAACTACAGGAAAAAAATCCAAAAGTCCATATGGTCCTGAACACCGATGAGATTGTGTTGAAGGGTGAAAGGGCTTACAAAGGCGAGAGCGACGACCAAGCGGCCGTCTCCAAGCTGGAGACCCTGTTGACCGCTCATGCGGTTGGGGTGGAGCTCGTCGTGGACGGCAAAGTCATTGGCGTCATGAAGGACAAGGACACGGTGGACCAGATGCTGGCCCAGCTCAAGTCCAAGTTCGGCGGCGAGAAGGTGGCGGCCAAGCAGCAGGAAGAGAAAGGCAAGGTCAGCATCCTGTCGGCGGAGAAGAGCTTAAGCCCCGGAGAATCCGAGGTGCAGAAGGTAGACTTCGTCCAGCAGGTGGAGGTCAAGGATAAGGACATCGAGCCGGATCAGCTGATGAGTCCGGAGGATGTCTTGAAGAAGCTGGAGACCGGCGACGTACAGCCGACCAAGTATACGGTGGAGAAGGGAGACTGCGTCTCCTGCATCGCCAAGAAATTCAACATCTCGCGGCAGGTCATCTACGAGAACAACCCCTGGATTGTGGACGACGCCATCAAGGCCGGCCAAGTGCTGGACCTGACCGTCCTCCAGCCGACACTCTCCGTCCGTACGGTGGAGAAGGTCGTCGAGCGCCAGGAGATCCAATATGAGACCGAATACGAGAAGGACGATACCCTTCGGGCCGGCGTGATCCAGACGATCAGTCCTGGGAAGAACGGCTTGAAGAACGTCACCTTCCTCGTCACCAAGGTCAACGGCAAGTGGATGGAAGAAGAGATGCTGAACGAGGAAGTCATCGAGCAGCCGGTGAAGGCCAAGGCCCGCAAGGGCACCAAGGTCATTCTCGGCGAAGGAACGGGCAAGTTCGCATGGCCGGTCATCGGCTCCAGCGTATCCAGCGGCTTCGGCTACCGGTGGGGCAAGCTCCACAAGGGCGTCGATCTGACGGGGAACAAGTCCATTCTGGCTTCGGACAACGGCAAGGTTGAGTATGTAGGTTACAAGTCCGACTACGGCAATCATATCATCGTCAATCATCTGAACGGCTACAAGACCCTCTACGGGCACCTGAGCTCCTCCAGCGTCAAGGTGGGCCAGATCGTGGAGAAGGGCGAGAAGATCGGCATCATGGGCAGCACCGGCGATTCTACGGGCGTGCATCTGCACTTCGAGGTCATCAAGAACGGCGACGTGGAGAACCCGCTGAAATATCTGAACCGCTAGACCGCCATCGGTTATAAGAACAGACACGGCAGGAACCATTTGGGTTTTCGGCCGTGTCTTTTTTTTGGTAGAATAGGGGGTAAGATTCAAGGACGGACCAACCGGGAGGACAAGCGGATGCATGCAAAAATATTGGTGGTCGACGACGAGCAGCCCATCGCGGATATCTTGAAGTTCAACCTCGAGAAGGAAGGCTACACGGTATCCTGCGCCTACGACGGGGGCAAGGCGGTGGAGCTGGCGCTGTCGGAGGACCATGACTTGATCCTGCTGGACCTGATGCTTCCGGTCAAGGACGGCATGGACGTCTGCCGGGAGGTACGGGCACGGAAGAACACGCCCATCATCATGCTGACGGCCAAGGACTCTGAGGTGGACAAGGTGCTGGGCCTGGAGATGGGCGCCGACGATTACGTGACGAAGCCCTTCAGCACGAGAGAGCTGCTGGCTCGGGTGAAGGCGCATCTGCGCAGGCAGGTGACCGCTCCGACCCAGCCGCAGGAGCCACCCAGTCCCCAGGGCTTGCGGGTGCACAAGCTCTTGATCGACCCGGAGATGTTCGTGGTCTACAAGGACGGGGAGGGGCTGGACCTGACCCACCGGGAGTTCGAGCTGGTCTATTACATGGCCCGCAACTGCGGCAAGGTCATGACGCGGGAGCATCTGCTGCAGGCCGTGTGGGGCTACGATTATTATGGGGATGTCCGGACCGTGGACGTCACCATCCGCCGGCTTCGGGAGAAGCTGGAGGATGACCCGAGCAAGCCGGAGTACATTACGACCCGGCGCGGGCTGGGCTATGTGATGCGCAACCCGGCGATCCGGTGAGGCTGCAGAACGGACGGAAGGCAGACGGGAAGGAGGAGGCGTGGTGAAGGGCATCCAGTTTTTTAAGACGATCCAGCTGAAGCTGATCATCATCTACCTCCTGATGATTCTGTTCGCCATGCAGTTGATCGGGATCTACTTCATCAATGCGCTGGAGAGCTCGTTCACCAATACCTTCTCCGTCACGATGGAGCGGGAGACCGAGCTGCTCGCCAAGTTCGTCAGCGAGAACTTCCTGAACGTGGATCCGGAGGCCAAGCCCGAGGAAGTGAAGAAGGCCCGGGAGGACCTGGACAACTTCGTGAAGGACTGGTTCAAGGTCAACAATTCCAACGTCCAGATTCTGGATGCCAACGGGATCGTCCTGAGCATGTCCCAGCCGGTGCCGGGCATCATCGGGCAGAAGAATACGCAGCAAGTGGTCAGCCGTGCTCTCCAGAACATCAAGGACAAGGAGACGGAGCGCATCATTACGGACGTGGACGGCCTTCGGAAGAAGGTGCTGGCCCGCCCCGTGGTGGTGAACGGCAAGCCCATCGGAGCGGTCTACTCCGTGAAGTCCATGGAAGAAATCTACGCCAACATCTCCCGGATCAACCGGATCTTCCTGACGGGTACCATCATCGCCCTGGCAATGACGGGTGTGCTGGGGGTTATCCTGTCCAGTACGATCACCTCGCCGATCAAGGAGATGACGAAGCAGGTCACCTCCGTGGCGGAAGGGCGGTTCGACCGCCGGGTCAAGGTATACGGGCAGGACGAGATCGGGCAGCTGAGCAATGCCTTCAACAATATGACGGCCCGGCTGAAGGAAGCGCTGGCCATCAACGAGGAAGAGAAGGAGAAGCTGACCTCCATCCTGACCAACATGAACGACGGCGTGATCGCCACCAACGAGTGGGGGCGGGTCATCGTCATCAACCGCCGGGCCAAGATGATGCTCAGCATCGAGGAGGAGGTCGCCATCGGCATGGACCTCTTCGCCGTGCTGGGCATTGAGCGGGACCCGACCCTGCTGGATGCGCACGAGGGGGTTCGGGAGAGGATCATCTCCATTCCCGACCCGGAGGAAGAGGATGACATGCAGGTCCGGATGTCCGTCACTTCGATCCACCGCCGGGAGAAGGGTATCTCCGGCAGCATCGTTGTGCTCCAGGACGTCACGGAGCAGGAGAAGCTGGAGCGTTCCCGGCGGGAATTCGTCGCCAACGTGTCCCACGAGCTCCGCACGCCGTTGACGACCATCAAGAGCTACCTGGAGGCGCTGGAGGACGGCGCCCTGGAGGATCCGCAGCTGGCGCAGCGGTTCGTCGGCGTCACCCGCAACGAATCGGAGCGGATGATCCGGCTGGTGACGGACCTGCTGCATCTCTCCCGTCTGGACTCCAAGCAGGCGGAGCTGAAGAAGGCGCAGACGGACATCGCCGAGATGCTGGAGGAGGTAGCCGACCGGTTCTCCTTCCAGCTCCGGCAGCGCAACATCGACATCCGGCTCCGGGTGGAGGCGTCGGTAGGCTCCGTGCGGCTGGACCGGGACCAGATCGATCAGGTGCTGGACAACCTGGTGTCCAACTCCATCAAGTACACGGGCGACGGGGGCCGGATCACTCTGGGGGCCAGACGCGCCACAGAGAGCCCGTTCGTGGACATCTTCGTGGAGGACAACGGAATCGGGATACCGAAGAAGGATCTGAACCGGATCTTCGAACGATTTTACCGGGTGGATAAAGCCCGTTCACGCAATATGGGAGGCACCGGACTGGGCCTATCGATTGCCCGGGAAATTGTCCGGGCCCACGGTGGAGCCATCAGCCTGGAGTCGGAATTCAATGTGGGCACCAAGGTGACGTTTTCGCTGCCGGCGGACGCGGGAGAGAGCGGGGTGCAGGAATAAATGGAGAAGGCGAAGAGCTTCATACTGACCGTATTGGTGTTGGTAAGCCTGGTCCAGAGCTATATGCTCGGCTACAGCTCGCCCCGCCCCGAGCCTATATCGACAGGGGAGTATGTGGAGACGGAGCAGCTGTCGGGCTCTCAGGCGGAGCTGAAGGACGTGGTGTTCCCCGACCAGATCATCCTGCATTACGGCAAAAAAACGCACACGGTCCTCTATCCCATGCCGTTCCTGAACCACTACCGCAACATCTTCGACTTCCTGCGGCAGCGTACCTTCGACGGCTTGCGCAAGACCAACGTCTTCGCCGCGAACATCGATTGGGACGATATCCGGGATAATTACCAAGGCATCGAGGTCCGGTTCCAGGAAGGGATTCCCTTCAACGTGCTGCAGAGTCTTATGACCATCTCCAAGGAGGAGGCGTCGTCGGAGAACGAACTGATCACGCGGATCTGGATCTACAAGGGCACCAAGGATGACGTCAAAGCCTTCTTTATCTCGGATACGAATGTCATGGTGTACGAGGCGGTGAAGGCGGATGTGACGGTGAAGGACTTGGACGTCCGGCTGAAGCTGGGGGAATCTCTGACGAAGTACCATACGGTGGATGGAGACTATTACCTGCCCGATGAGCCGGTGCCGGCCATCCAGATTACGATGCCGTATACCCTGTACACCGCGGACCAGCTGAAGCGCAGCCTGTTCGTGGATCCGAGCCAGATCCGGTCTCTGCCGGACCGGGACGGCAACCAGATCTTCACAGACAGTATTCGGGGGCTGCAGATCCGCACCAACCAGCGCTGGATGATCTTCTCAGACCCGGTCACGGCGCCGGTGGACAGCAAGAACGAGATCAAGGTGAACCTGCTCTCCACCATCCAGTTCATCAACCAGCACGGGGGCTGGAACAGCACATTCCTCTACTCCAATGTGGCGCCACGCCAAGTATTCGGGCCCCAGACCATCGTCTTCCGGCAGTATCTGGAGGGCTACCCGGTGGTCAACGTGAAGAATGACAATATCGGCTACATGAAGGTCGTCGTTCAAAAAGGCATCGTCTCCAACTTCGAGCGTTCGCTCATCATCCCGGATCCGAAGGGAACGGCCAAGCAGCAGACGGTGCTGGAGGGCGGAGCGAGCCTGGATGCCAAGCTGCAGCAGTACAGCAAGAAGGCGCTGGTCACCCGGGTGTTCCCCGGCCTGAAGCCGGTGGTGAAGGAGAAGACGGTGGAGTACATGCCCAAGTGGATTGCGGAGCTTCGGGACGGAAGCCTCGAAGTGATCGAATAAGGGAGCCCAGCCGGGCGGAACGGAGGCGGTAGGATGAACTGGGGACGAGCCAAGACGATACTCATAATGGCCTTTCTGTTCTTGAACGTGCTGCTGGGCTACCAGCTGTGGGCCGACCGGTTCAGCCCGACGGCGTCGGAGCGGGATTCGGCCACCCTGATCGAGGACACGGAGAAGCTGCTGGATACGAAGAGCATCCGGGTCATCTCTGCGATCCCGAAGGATACGCCGAAGCTGTCCACGATCAACGTGCGGTACCCCGAGGCATATCGGGAGCCCAAGGAGATGGAGCTGGCGAAGCCCATCCGCTTCATCAGCCTGATGAGCCGGACGACGCTACGGGAGATCCAATCCAAGTCGCTGATCAGCCACTTCGATCAGTACAGGCTGGATTCGCCCGTCAGCAAGGACGGTGTCTATGTATTCCATCAGCTGTACCGGGAGCTGCCGATGTTTGACGTGGTGCTGCAGCTTTTTGCCGAGAACGGTGAAATAACGGGTTACAAACAGACCTATGTTGAAGTAAAATCAGGAGGGGGTCCCAATGACCCTTCCGGCCAAAAAATCATCTCCGCTTACACAGCCATCCGGACCCTGGCGGAGAGCTATCTCTCTGAAGGCGCCGTGATTACGGATATTAAGCTCGGGTATCACGGGCAATTGTTCGATTCGGAGGATCAGACCTTGGTGCCGAACTGGAGAATCACCTTGTCCGATGGGGAGCCGTACTACGTGCACGCGTTCACGGGAGCCGTAGAGGCCATCCAGTCTTACGGACGAGGGCGTTAAGAGTAACCATCAAGAGAACATGCAAGCTGACCGGGGGTCAGGTTTTGGGATAGAGAGTTGCAAGAGAGGGAGCAGGAAGAGCTATGTCATTGCGCTTTACGGTGTTGTCCAGCGGGTCCACGGGGAATGCCATTCTGGTCGCCAACGAGGAGTCGAAGGTGCTGATCGATGCAGGGCTGTCCGCCAAGAAGATCGAGCAGCTGCTGGCGGAGCGGGAGGTGGCGGCGTCCGAGCTGGACGCGGTCTTCGTCACTCATGAGCATGCCGATCATATCAAGGGCTTGGGCGCTTTTGCCCGGAAGCATGCCCTGCCGGTATATGCCAACGCCGCCACCTGGGAGGCGCTGGACCGGATGATCGGAGAGATCGCCTCCGACAAGCGCTGTGTCCTGGAGACGGGAGCGTCGCTGGAGATCCGGTCGATGTGCGTGGAATCGTACGCCATCTCCCACGATGCGGCGGAGCCCGTAGGCTACTGCTTCTATGACGGCGACGAAAAGCTGGGGCTGGCAACGGACCTGGGGTACATGAGCGCCAAGGTGAAGGAGCAGCTGAAGGATTGCGACGTGCTGATACTGGAGTCGAATCACGATATCGAGCTGCTCCGGATGGGGCGGTATCCGTGGAACATCAAGCGCCGCATTCTAAGCGATATCGGACACTTGTCCAACGAGGCGGCCGGCGAAGGGCTCTACGAGATTCTCTCCAGCCGGCTGCGGCGCGTCTATCTGGCCCACTTGAGCCGGGACCACAACATGCTGGATCTGGCCCGCATGTCCGTCAGCAGCGTGCTGGAGCAGTACGGCGTCCGCTGCGGGGACAACGGCCCCACCCTGATGGACACGTACCACGATCGGCCTACCAAGTGGGATTGGCTCCGCGAGGCGTAGGCGCCAGATTCACGAGAACGTCGAGGGCGGCGGCCTTGGAGCGGATCTCCTGCTCGGTCAGGAGCCCTTTCTCTGTCAGGAGCTCCATGATCGCCGTCAGGGCAAGCGTGGTGCGGTAATGCTCTTCCTTCAGATCAGCGAGCTTGCCGACCAAGTCCACGTAGTCCATGGGATGCGGTTGGGTGTAACGGCGCATTAAGGGAAACACTCCTTTTGTAATTCGGGATCGGGATTCTATGAATCTAGGGGCTCTATCAGAGCCGGACATTATCTATTCTAGTCCATAAGCGTCCGAATCATTCCTGATCTGATCCACTTATCTATAGCGTCACCGGAACATACGAACCGAGGGGGGATTCCCATGAGCTTGTTTCAGGATGATTTCTACTCCACCAAAGTATCACGTTGGAAGCAGCGGGGTTCCTACGGTTCCTCTCCACGGGACCCGAACCGTCTGTTCTGGCTGATCGCCGGCTCCGTCGGGGGCGGGATGGTGCTGATGCTGCTCGTGGTCCTGCTCATCAGCGGGGGCTCCTTCGGGAGGGGCGGCTCGCAAGGCGGCAGCCTCGGGGGTGTCCGAAGCGCCGAAGGCGAGAATCGGGTGGTCGAGGTAGCGGCCAAGGTCCGGCCGACGGTGGTTAGCGTAGTCTCCTCGTACAAGGAGTCGGAGAAGAGTCCGACCTCCGGGTACGGCTTGGGCTCCGGGGTCATCTTCGAGAAGACGGGCGGCAAGGCACGGATCGTCACCAACAATCACGTGGTGGAAGGCGCCTCATCCTACGAGGTGGTGCTCTCGAACGGCTCCCGCAAGAAGGCGGTCGTGCTGGGCCGGGATCAGCGTACGGACCTGGCGGTCATGGAGGTGGATGCCTCCGGGATCGATCAGACGGCGGTGTTCGGGGATTCGGACCAGATCAAGACGGGCCAGACGGCCATCTCCATCGGCAACCCCCTCGGGATTAACTTCGCCCAGACGGTGACGCAGGGGATTATCAGCTCGCCGAAGGTTACGATGCCGGTCTCGTTGGGCAATAATGGAAGTGTGGACTGGGAGATGGATGTGATCCAGACGGATGCGGCCATCAACCAGGGCAACAGCGGCGGAGCGCTCGTCAATATGGAGGGCAAGGTCATCGGCATCAACAGCATGAAGGTGTCGGAGATGGGGGTGGAAGGCCTCGGATTCGCCATCCCGATTAACGAAGCCAAGCCGATCATCGAGACCTTGATCCGGGATAAACGCATCATCCGCCCGTATGTGGGCGTGATTACGCAGGACCTGCAGGACTTCGACGGCAGCACGGCGGACGTGCTGAAGCTGCCTAGCGAAGTGAAGGTTGGGGCTGTGGTTATCAACGCCGTAGGTCCGGCCAAGAATGCGGGGCTGAAGATGAACGACGTGATCGTGGAGCTGGATGCCCAGCCGATCGACGGGTCTCTCGCGCTGCGCAAGTTCCTCTATAAGGAGAAGAAGGTAGGGGACAAGGTGAAGGTCACCTATTACCGCGGCGGCAAAAAATCCTCCGTCACCTTGATTCTCGAGGAGCTGAAGGACGAGTAACCAATACATGGACCGGTGCCGGTCCGGAAAACAACAGGTGGGACAACATGTTTGTCGTATGCAAAGAGCATTTGGAGCTGGCCATCGACCGGTTCGTGGACGAATACGAGGATGCGCCGGATGTGGTCGACGTCGAGAAGACGCCGTTCAAGAACTGGAATCCGCCTCCGACCTGCGAGGAGAAGGGCTGCACCTGCCAGGCGCAGTTCCTGGTCGTCTAAGACCGCCGGTCGTGAGACGGTGTAGGCTTTCCGGCTACGAGGCCGAAAGGAACAAAGAAGCGGGAAAGCCTGAAGCTTGCAGCTGCAGCTCCGCCGCGGAGGCCGCCTGGCGGTGTCCGGGGTGAAGCGGGAGCGGGTAAGGCTTCAGGCTTTTTTGGTTGATTCTATGGGGATGGGAAGTGCAGGATGGGAACGATGACAACGAAGAAGCCGAAGCTGCTGGAGATCGATCTGCTGCGGACGATGAGCATACTGGCCGTGGTGCTGATCCACTCGACGGCGGATGCCACCGCCAAGGCGGGACAGTCTTTACTGGCGCTGCAGGAGGGATCCTTCACGCAGGTGTTTTTTGTGGCGTTGAACCGGGTGGGACTGTTTGCCGTGCCGATGTTCTTGCTGGTGAGCAGTCTGGTGCTGTTCTATCAGTATTATGACAAGTGGAGCGGGGCCGTCTGCCTGCAGTTCTACCGCAAGCGGATCACCGGGATTCTGATCCCGTATCTGTTGTTCTCGTTCTTCTACTACGTCTACAACCAGTACATCTCCGGGGATCCGATCCGGATCGATATGGGGAAGTTCCTGAAGCTGATTCAATGGGCGGATACGGGGTACCATCTGTACTTCATGATCATCATTCTGCAGTTCTATCTGGTGTTCCCGCTCTTGATGACCTTGGTGAAGGTGTCCTCGTTCCTCCGCCGGTATCTGATCCCGATCGGGATCGCCGTGCAGGGGATCTTCTATACGCTGGGGCATTGGTACATCACCATCGACCACAAGCCGTCATTGGCGGTGACATATACGGCTTACTTCTTCTTCGGGGCTTACGTGGGGATTCATTACCCCAAGGTGTCCGCGTGGCTGGGTCGGAATACGAAGTGGGTGGTGCCGGTGAGTCTGGTCTTCCTGGCTTCGGTGCCCGCGCTCTATCTGAATGACCGCTACGGCCATGTCTTCTTCGAGAATACGTGGTTCGAGGTGGCTACGCTGGGGAATGTGTTCTTCCTGAGTCTGTTCCTGCTCCGGTGGGGACAGGCGCTCTCCGCGCGGACAAGCCCCTTCTATGCCCGGGTCCAAAAGGTGAGCCGCCATTCCTTCGGCGTCTACCTGCTGCATCCGGCATTCCTGACGCTGTACAAGTACTCCATGAAGCCCATGGGCGGCCCGAAGAATTACATCCTGTTCACCGGGCTGGCCTTCTTCTTCAGCCTGTTGGCGTCGCTATATCTGTCTGTGCTGTATCAGGCGGTGTGGAGTGCCGTTCGCTCCTTGTTCCGGGGCAGCAGGACGCCGGTTGAAGGCAAGAAGCTGTCGGCCTAATCCTCCGCCGGAGGGGGCCGATGATGATAGGATAGACGATAAGGAGAAGACAAGGGAGCGGCAATCGATGCATATCCAGATCGTAGCGGTCGGTAAGCTGAAGGAGAAGTACCTGTTGGACGGCATTGCCGAATATGTGAAGCGGCTGGGGCCTTATGCGAAGGTGCAGCTGAACGAAGTCCCGGATGAGAAGGCTCCCGAGACCATGAGCGCGGCGGAGGAGGAGCAGGTGAAGGCCAAGGAGGGCGAGCGGATCCTGGCCCAGCTGAAGCCGGACGCTTACGTCATCGCGCTGGCGCTGGACGGGGCCATGTGGACGTCCGAGGAGCTGGCGTCCCAGCTGGACCGCCTCGGCACGTACGGCCGCTCCAGCGTGGCCTTCGTCATCGGCGGCTCCAATGGCCTGGCCCCGTCCGTGCTCAAGCGCGCCGACGCCAAGCTCTGCTTCGGGCGCATGACCTTCCCGCATCAGCTCATGCGGCTGATCCTGGTGGAGCAGGTGTACCGGGCGTTTAAGATCAACCGGGGGGAACCGTATCATAAGTAGGGGCATGTTTTTGTGAAAACGCGCAGCAGTCCGTTTCGCCTTGCTGTCTGTACCAAGTTTGAAAGTGGTCGAACAGTTCGTTTGTCCAAACCCTGTCGCTTTCATTTCCTTCTCGACGAAGTCGGCAACGAATGAAATGACCGGGTTTTGCTCTGACTTGTAGCTGTTGATCGCTTGTTCGATTGCCTTGGACTCGGAGAAGATGTAGTCTCGCTCTCTCAAGCGGCGAAGCCCTTCAATCGCAAAGTTGAAGATGCCCGGCAGTTCTTCCAAAAGCTTCTCCAGCAGCATTTTGTGGCCTCCACTCCCTTGAACACCCGACGAAACGGAACGATGACCAAACGGCGGAAAAATCCGTGAGAGCTGTCCAACCAACCGTGATGCTCTTGATCTGCTGCGTGTTCATTAGCTGGGATGATGATCATTAGAGTAAGCTAGATTATCGATCGGAATTATCGTATCATGAGGAGTCATCTTCCTGATTCTAAATGATTGCAAACAAACGCAGTGCAGGGGTGGACGACATAACCTAGGATATTACGAAGGAGTTCTTATATGAGTGAACGAGGCTTTACGAGCTATAAATTAAGTGACCCCATAATCCGGGCGTTGGAGAGCTTGGGCTACGAGCAACCGACAGAGGTTCAAAGTAAAGTCATCCCTCACGCGCTGGAGAATAGGGATATGGCGGTCAAATCCCATACGGGTAGCGGCAAGACGGCTGCTTACGGGATTCCGGTCTGTGAAATGGTGGACTGGGAAGAGAACCGGCCTCAGGCCTTGATCTTAACCCCGACCCGGGAGCTGGCGGACCAAGTCAAGCAGGATATCATGAATATTGGGAAGTACAAGCGGATCAAGGCAATCGCGATTTATGGGAAGCAGCCTTTCGAGAGGCAGAAAGATCAGTTGACGTATAAAAATCATGTTGTCGTCGGTACGCCGGGACGGGTGATGGACCACATCGAGAAGCAAACGATCGACTTGGAGCAAGTGAAGATCCTGGTTATTGATGAAGCGGATGAGATGCTCAGCATGGGCTTTATTGAGCAGGTGGAGAAGATTATTCGGGAGCTGCCCAAGCACCGGATGACCCTGCTGTTCTCTGCAACCTTGCCCAAGGATGTAGAAAGCTTATGCCACCGGTATATGAAGCAGCCAATGGATATTGAGATCGAGACCGCGGGAAGAACGAAGAGTCAAATTGAACATGCCTTGTATACCGTGAAGGACGAGCATAAGCTCAAGCTGCTCCGGGATGTAACGACGGTTGAGAACCCGGACAGCTGCATCATCTTCTGCCGTACGCAAGTCCGGGTAGAGGTGGTGTTCAAGGAGTTGAACAAGCATGGGTACAGCTGTGACGGCATCCACGGCGGGATGGAGCAGGACAACCGGAACGAGGTGATGAATGCCTTCAAGAGGGGCGAGTTCCGTTATCTGATCGCAACGGATGTAGCCGCGAGGGGCATTGACATCGATAATATCACTCATGTCTTCAATTATGATCTTCCGTTAGAGAATGAGAGCTATGTGCATCGAACCGGCCGAACCGGCCGCGCGGGGAAGACGGGGAAGGCAATCTCCTTCGCCACTCCGAATGAGGAGAAGTTTGTTATCAGTATTGAGGGCTATATAGGGCATGAAATTCCAAGGAAGAGTGCTCCTTCGAAGGAAGAGGCGGAGCAGGCCCAGTATGCTTTCGAGAAGAAGATGAAGGCTCGGCCCACTCCCAAGACCGATAAGAACAGCGTCATGGGTAATGAGATTATGAAGCTGTATTTTAACGGGGGCAAGAAGAAGAAGATCAGGGCCGTTGACTTTGTGGGAACGATTGCGAAGATCGAAGGTGTAACGGCAGATGACATTGGCATCATCACCATAGAGGACAATGCTTCGTACGTCGATATTCTGAACGGCAAAGGCCGGCTGGTGCTTAACACCATGCGGGAGACCACAGTTAAGGGTAAATTACTGAAGGTACAGCCGGCGAACAAGAGATAGAATGCTAGCTGCATACCATTGGCGCAGTAAACCTTCGCCGTTGGCCGAGCTGTAAACATACCGATTGGGGAGAATGCCGTAATGTTGTGCAGGAAATGCACGGCATTCTTTTTTTTATCTGCGATAGTATTTAACTCCAAGGGAGGGTTACAGAAGTAAACGTCCATGATTTATATCTTATGGAGTTGATGAAGAAGCATCGAGCTGTTTGGGAGAAGAGCTTCGGAAAAAAACTAATTGATTTACACCGGAAATTCTCCATCCTGCAAAACTGGCCCTAAAACTTGCCGTTACAGATAACGCGGAGAACCGTATCATAAGTAGGGCGAATTTGCTCGCTGCAATACGTTGGAATGTCCCAAAAAAATGAATAGCAAGCGAAAAGTGAGGCAAACCGTAAAGGGAGCCGTTCCCAAATCATCGAATTTGGGACGGCTCCCTTTGATTTTTGCAACCGACCTTCTCCGGAAATTCAGGCGTGAAGCTGGTAACCCGCCCCTTCGGCATCTAGATATAACGCCCCTATTGCTTGTTTCGAGATTTGGCGACTTCGGGTTCAATTTCGGCTACAAGTTTTTCGAGTATTCGATTAAATTGTTGTTTTTCATCCATCGTTAGAACATTTAAAAATACAGGCTGAAAGTCTCCGGCTTGATTTAAAACGACTTTGCCGGCTTTAGTTAGCGTAATCATCATCACGCGTTGATCCTCTTCAGATTTATACCGCTCGATGAATCCCTTTTTTTCTAGCTTTTTAATCATTTCAGAAGCAGATTGCGGGCGCATATCCAATTGATTGACTAATTCCTTTTGGGAAATACTTGGTGTCTGATGAAGGATGCTCAATATTTTCCCTTGCCCTCGATTTAGAGAGGTAAACACGCTGCTGCCTTTAAGTATGTTTTCTTTTAAGAACGCCGTAAGTAAATCATTATATTTCATGAAGTTAGTCGTTATATCGACGTTTAATTGTTTTTCATCCACAATAATTTCCCCTTATTTGTTCTCCGTACCTCTCTATTTTATCAGGTCACCGAAGTAATTCAAATTATGTGGTTGACATTTTAGTAAGGGTACCTTATTTTATTAGTAAGGTATCCTTATTAAATGCGCAAAGGAGAAAACAGAATGACAGAGCTAGCCGTTTCAACTAAAGAGCTCGTTAAAGAATTTCCTAACAAGCGAGCAGTCGATGGTATTTCTTTGGATATTAAGAAAGGAGAGATTTTCGGTATTCTGGGTCCGAATGGTGCAGGAAAGACAACTTTCTTGCGAATGCTTGCAACGATTACTAAAGTGTCAAAAGGCAAAGCCATGATTTTTGGCAAAGACGTCACCAAAGACGCTCGAAAGGTTCGAAGCTTGATTGGCTTGACGGGCCAATATGCAACCGTTGATGAGGAATTGACCGCGATGGAAAACTTGAAGCTCTTTGGGCAATTGAATGGTTTATCAGCGAGTCAATCCAAAGCGAGGGCTCTTGAACTTCTCAATCAGTTTTCATTAACCGAGGCAAAGGATCGACCGATTCGTGAATTTTCGGGCGGGATGCGTAGACGATTGGATTTATCGGTGAGTTTAATCGTGAAGCCCCCACTCATTTTTCTTGATGAACCGACAACGGGCTTAGATCCACGCACACGAGGAGAGATGTGGGAAGTGATCCGCAACTTGGCAAGCGACGGGGCAACGATCTTGCTGACAACTCAGTATTTGGAGGAAGCGGATCAACTAGCAGATCGACTAGCGATAATTAATCATGGAAGAATCATTTCTCAGGGAACGCCGAATGAATTGAAGTCTTTGTTAAGCGATACCCATTTTGAAATTACTCTGGAGCATATGAGGGATGCCGAAAGAGCCAAAGGACTAATCAAGGCGGAAATCGCTCAGGAGGCCATGATTTCACCCGAAGGAACCAAATTGACCGTTAAGCTGGCAGACACGAAAGTGATGACCAGATTACTAGTAGATTTAACTCAGCATGATATAGAAATCAAAGAGTTTTCAGTTAGAAAACCAACGCTTGATGAGGTGTTTTTGGAACTAACTAAATAATTAGGGGAGATAAACATGGAATCTGTGATAAGCAAACAAAACAACTTAAAGAGCGCTCTGTATGATATTGTTGTAATGGCAAAAAGAAATATCCTGAAAATCAAACATAATCCCGATAAATTGATCGATGTAACCGTAATCCCTATTTTCTTCATGATCGTCTTTTCATATCTATTCGGAGGTGCGATTGCTGGAGGTGTACAAGGATACTTGCCAATCATCGTGCCGGGAATTCTCATTCAAACACTGGTCATGTCGTCAGCGGCAACGGGCACGCAGTTACGGGAGGATTTGGATACTGGCGTTTTTGATCGGTTTAAATCATTACCCATTGTCCGGATTGCTCCACTGGCTGGTTTAGTGACATCAGATATTTTACGATATGTCGCGGCGGCTTTTTTCTCGATCGGTACGGGCTACATTCTTGGATGGCGTCCGGAAGCCGGGTTTGGGTGGTTGATCGTCGCTTCGCTTTTGGCCATATTCGGCGCATGCGCCATCAGTTGGGTGTTTGCATTGATTGGTCTGGTATCCAAATCCGCAGCAACGATCTCTAGTATTTCGACAATGGTCACCATGATGATGTCGTTCCTATCCAACGCCTTCGTGCCTATTGATACGTTGCCCCATTTTTTGCGGAGCGTAGCTGAACATAATCCTATTACTTATTTGGTCACGGCTTTTAAAGATTTAGCCAATCATGGAGAGTTCACTTCAAGCGCATCAATGACCATCTTTATCGGCATACTCCTTGTTCTGATTGTCGCTCCAATTACAGTTAAAATATATAATGGGAAAATTTAGTTAACGTAAAGAAAGACAGGGGCGACCGCCCTGTCTTTTCTTCATAGATGCGGGAGATTAAGGATGGCCTTAAAACTTTCATTACCGATAGCTAGGAGAACCGAAATCCAATGGCTTATTTTTCGCCGTTAGAGTGATACGGAGAACCGTACCGGGAAGGTCCTCTCTTTTTGTATTCACATAACCCGCAAGCGATCAATGTCGGCCACCCATCCCATGTGGTTAGGGCGGACTTCTGTGCGAAGAACGGCCGGTCCTTGATTAATCCGGGCTTCTCTTTTTTTCTTTAGAAATCAAATCACCATTCCTATTTCGTAAACTATAATCGTTTTTTATGAATATTACGATCGTTGCGCCGAGAAGGGCAGTAATTGAAGTTGTTGCAAAAGTTATACGAAACGCTGGCAGCCAGTCTTGAACGAGAGGGGGAGGTCTACTCACAGGCGACCCCATATATCCAGTCAATAAGGTTGTCAGCCCGGCGATGGTTAAAGACACAATGACCTGTTGGGAGGCGCCGGCTAGCGAGGATACTCGGCTGACCAGCTCCCGTGGGGCCATTAGCATGAGATGTGTACTCAGTGGCATCATGCATAGACCCGAGCTCGCGCCAAGCAAGACGATCGGCAGAACGATCCAAAGCGTACTGCTATTCGGTTCGAGGCGAGCCAGCAAAAATCCGTCAATCCCCAGGCCGCACATTCCGGCTATCGCTAATCTCCGAACTCCGAATCTGTCGAACCATTTGCCCGACCATTGTAAGACAATACCCGACGATACCGCATACGGTAGCATGAGCAGTCCGGACTCGAATGCGCCGCTACCTCTTACGTTCTGCAGCCATTGCGGCAACAAATAAAGGCTTCCGAAAACAGCGATTTGCCCCGCTGCCAGTATAAAGCTGCCTTTGGCAAAACCACGGGAACGGTAGACGCGAAGTTCCAACAACGGTTCCGGTTGCCGTAATTCAGCGACGATCAATAGAATGAGACTGATGAATCCCGTCAAAAAACTGCCGATTGTCTGTGTGGAATGCCAACTACTGGTGCCTGCGCTAAGCCCGTAACAAAGCCCAACAACTGCAACGGGGGCGAGGAATAATCCATAAGGGTCCAATCTTGCTGTGGGCCCGCTGGTAATCCGCGGAAGATAGCGAATACCGTGAAGGAGGCCGATGAGACAGAGCGGAACGTTGATCAGGAACACCCAGTGCCAGGATAAATGGTCGGCAAGGTAACCGGCTAGAATTGGACCGAAAGCGGGGGCTAGCAGAACCGGAATGCTGATCATCGCCATGACCTTGCCGGTCTGCCCTGAGGGGCTCAGACGATAGATCATCGCAAGCCCTACTGGCGTCACCAGACCTCCGCTAATGCCCTGAACGGAGCGGAACAAGATCAGTTGTTCCATCGTGGAAGACAGCGCGCAAAGAGCAGAAGCCGCCCCAAACCAAGCAATCGCCATGAGCAGGACCGGCTTGGCGCCGAACCGGTCGGAGAGCCAGCCCGCAATGGGTATGAGGGACGCCATAGCGAGCGAGTATCCGGTAATCGTCCATTGCGCTGCAGGGTATGTGCTATGAAGTGATGTAATTATATTTGGCAAAATCACATTCAAAACCGTCTGATCCAAATAGACGATAAACATCCCGACAATGATCGCGGCCATCGGCACGGCGAGATGGCGGACCGATGAGGAGGGTGAGTCCTTCCTGTTAGTCATGTCTGTTTTAGTGAATGATTTTCAGATTAAAGTTCGCATGACCGAGGGCGCCATATATTCTGGAGGTAAGCAGGAGAAGGCCCTCTGTTGCGCGTGCAGATGAGATGTCGCCTAGATCCAGAATGTTCTTCCAACCGAACCATTTGCGCAGGTACTCTGAGACCTGTTTTTTTGCGTCTACATCATTACCCCCGATAAACATATCGTGCTGGCCCTCTGCAAGCTGGTACGGATGGATCATAAGGGCAGACGTTACGGTATTAAGCGTTTTGACGACTTTCGTATCTGGGAAGGCGCGTTGGATCTGTTCTCCGAGCGAGTCGTTGTGGGGGACTGACAATCCCAGCTCGCCATTCGCGAATACGAGTGGAAGCGCAACATCGATAAGAATTTTGCCGGCAAGCGCTACCCGACCTACCGACTGCAAGGCTTCGAGCGATACGGCGCCAGGCGTAACGTTGAAGATAATCTCGCCATGTTCGGCTGCTTCCCGGTAGGTGCCAACGCTCGCCCTTTCATTAGCCCCGAACGATTCTTGCCAGATCCTCAACTTACTCAAGTCCCTCGCGCCAAGCTTCACATCATACCCCTGTTGAACCAATACGCGCCCCAACGATTGCCCGACGTTGCCCGAACCGATGAATCCGATCTTCATTTCTTCTCCTCCTTTTAGAGTATACATACAAGTCTGTATACCGCTGGTTTTAATTGACAGTATACATACCGATCTGTATACTGTCAAGTATAGAGGTGATTTTAAAATGAGTGTTATGAATGACCGGAAATCAGCCACTAGGGAGCAATTGCTGTTGACCGGGAGTCAGTTGTTTTTCACTAACGGCTTCCATGCAATCGGTGTCGACCGCATCGCTGCCGAAGCTGGTGTTACGAAGATGACCTTATACAAACACTTTCCGTCCAAGGATCATTTAATTGTTGCCATTCTGGAACGTTCCAGCGAGATGTATTGGGAATGGTTTGATAAGACGGTAGGTAAGGCCGAATCGCGGGAGCAGATTCTTGCATTGTTTAAAGCGATTGCAGGCCAACATTCGAAGTCGCCGCAATCGAGCTTCTGTCTGTATCAAGCGGTCGCCGTGGAGTATCCGTTCCCCGACCATATGGTGAATCAGGAAGTAAGCCGACACAAGCAATCTGTCATCCGTCGTTTGGAAGACATATGCAGGCAAGCGAATTTGCGATCCCCCGAAGGACTGTCGCGACAGCTCTTCGTCTTGATGGAAGGATTCTGTATGATCGCGCGGTTGGTCGGCCCCGATGCCCCGCCGGCTGACATCGAACAGGCTGCTAGGATATTAATCGAATCGCATAGCTAATGAATCGTGGAAGGGCACCTATTCGGGTGCTCTGTTAGTTTTTGTGGAGGTAATAAGAACGGTTTGTAATCCAAAATGGTTTAAACTGATTTTTTATATACATCCGCAAAAACCTTTGCAAAGTCTCCAATCTTGACTTTGCCGAGGTAGTAGTCGGTGGCACGGAGGCTGGCGTAGAATTCGTCGGCGTTTTCACCCGCGCGGTACAATTGGGCGAAGCCGTTGGCGGTGTTTTCATGGAAGCCGATTTTCTTCATATTTTCAGCGAGAGCTTCGACGGGGATTTTTTGGAACTTGGCTTCGATATCATTTTCAGCAAGAGCATTTAGCCAGTCGTTGCATGTGGCCCAATCGCTTACTACGAATTTCGTGCTTTTTCCCGCTGGGGTGTGAGAAATCAGAGCGTAAGCGACGTCCGCGATATCAACGGGGCTGACCCACCCTTGCGGGATGTCGGCTGAAATGGGACTGAAGAGGATTCGCTGGGCTTTAAGGCTTTGCATGTCGGCAAAAAGATTACTGTAAAAGCCGACAGGGCGGATATGAACAACGTTCACGCCTTCGAGCGAGTTGAGCGCGTCTTCTGCAAAATGATAGCTGTAAAGGATGCCGGCGTTGGGGTTGTCAGCGCCCACTGAGCTGAGGTTGATGACGTTTTTCACGCCTGAGTTTAGAACGGCGGTCTTGTAATTTTCAGAAAGCTCGATGGCGGTCTGCCACATATCCGTGCCAGTGGCAAAATGGATGCCAGAAATCATGAGGTAAACGACGTCGCTGCCTGTGAAAGCCTTGGTGAGGAAGTCGACATCACGATTTGAGCCGACAGCAGCCTTGGCGCCGAGAGCTTCGATGTCGGAGACCCGATCTTTGGAGCTTGTGATGACGGTGACATCGTGACCGTCTGCGATGAGGCGTGGAAGGTAGTTACGATTGATATTGCCGAGTGAGCCGAGAACGGTGATTTTCATTGTGTTCTCTCCTTCTTTTTGATAAAGTTATGTCAGTGACTGACATTTGAGATCATTATGCGCTTGCTGGATACTGTTGTCAAGATAAAATGTCAGTTACTGACCTTTTCGTAAAAATGTAAAAAATTATAAAAATAGGAATGGTAAAATGAATAGTAAAGAGAAACTGCAGGCGGCGGCCACGAAATTATTTATGGAAAAAGGCTATGAAAATACGACGGTGCAAGAGATTGCAAGCCTTGTAGGTGTGACGGAGAGAACCTTTTTCCGGCAATTCAAGGACAAATCTGACGTGCTTTTTGACACGAGAAATGAGATGGGGCATCGAGTCGCGGCTTTTATCACGGACCATATCGACGTCGAGCAAAATCCGCTGAAGCTTGCCGTTGATGGCTTTGCCTCGGTTTTTAGTTTTTTTGATGGCGAGCGGGAGAGGGTGCTGGCGCGGAATCAAATTATTCAAAGCAACCCTGATTTGCAGGAGCGTGAGCTGCTGAAAAGCCAGGCGCTAATGGGGTCTGTCACAAACGCATTGTCTGTCAAATTTGATCGCGAGCTGTCAGAGCTTGCCGCACGATTTGCGGTTGAAATTTTTTACATGGCTTTTATCAAATGGATTGAAAGTGCCGAGAAAGGCTTTGTGGAGCAGGTGCTCGCAGTTTATGAGGTGTATGAAAAACTCTGTAAGCACTGACAGAGTTTAGATAAGAGAGACAAAAAAGAGCCGTCCCGGAAGGATGGCTCTAAAACTTGCCGTTATAGACAGCGCGGCGATCCGTATCACAAGTAACGGCAAGTTCCTTAGAAGACAGAGTGTGCTATTGATTGCTACATCCATTCATTGACAATAGTTTGATGCAAAACTATAATACGAATATGGAGATCAGAGACGCTGTTTCACTTATTGCTAAGATCAGAGAGAAGGCCAACAGGTTTATAATTGCCGAGATGGCGAAGCATAGCATGGATGGTATTGCAACCTCGCATGGGGATATCATCTATGCACTATTGGGGAAGACCAGGCTGACCATGGCGGAGATCGCCAGGAAGATCGGCAAGGATAAATCCACGGTTACGGCGCTTGTCGACAAATTAGTCCGGCTCGGGTATGTAACCAAGGAAAGGCACACGGATGATTCAAGAGTTGTCTTCGTTTCCTTAACGCAGAAGGGACTGGAATTGAGACCTGTATTTGAATCCATATCGAACGACATGTTGAACGCGTTTTACTCAGGAATCACAGACCAAGAGAAAGAAGAACTACTGAGAATTTTATTGAAAATCTATCGCAACTTTTAATTTTTTTTGGTTAGAAGGTTTGATGTCAAACTATAATGCCTACAGGAGGAATGAAAGATGAAGGATTACACGAAATGGTTGCCCCCTCATACAGAGAAGTACGTTGGAGAACACGATTTATTCTTAGAAGTATATGGTGACGATAACTTCTCGAGTGCAGCGGCTAGAACGCCGCTGTTGTTTGTACACGGTGCCTACACAGGAAGTTGGATGTGGAGCAAATACATCCCCCACTTTGTGAATGAAGGATGGAAATGCTATGTCATGAACATGAGAAGTCACTACAGAAGCAGGATGTTGGATATGACAACGATTTCTTTCGAGGATTACTTGGAGGACATTCGGGAGGTAATCGTTGAATGCGGCGTTCCGCCGATCCTGATCGGATTCAGCATGGGCGGAATCCTGTGTCAGAAGCTGGCCGAAACCGTCTCCCTGGCAGGTCTGGTTGTGATTGATTCCAGCATAAGCAAGGAAGTGCATGAAGCAGTACCGTACGAAAATATTGTCCTGTTCACATCGGGGCCTATCATTCCCGCCCCAGTAAGAGAAGAACACACAAGCTTAGACGAATCGGCGGAAGACATCGCATTTCAAAAAAAGTATCTAGCCATGGAGTCGGCGAAGGCATTCAATGCGTTTTTGGCATTTGAGGATGGAGAGGGAATCTCCATAAATGGCAGCTTGGTCACTTGCCCAAGCTTGGTTGTCAAAGCTGTTAATGACGATGATGATGACCGTCGAGGCAGGTTGACAGCGGAACAGCTCCATGCGGAATATGCTGGACTTAGGCACACCACCCACACCGGCCTGCTTGTCGGACAACGATATAAGGAAGTTGTAGATCGAATGCTGGAATGGTTGAGAAGGTTTTGAAAGGAACCTCTTCGAAAAAGTCGAAGAGGTTCCTTGCTGGTTATCTGCTCCAGTCCAATTGCAATGGCTTATTGCATAGGACTGCCTTGCGCTGCATTCGAGACAGACTCCCAGGCTTCCCAGGTGGCGAGACGGTCAGCATAGGTGCCGCGTGCCATAGGCAAGATTTCCGAGCCGAGCGCAAATCGTAGTGGGGGTTCCGCTGCGTCCACGATCTTGAGAACGGCTTCTGCAGTCGCTTGAGCGTTGCCGCATTTTTCGTTTGATAGACGTGTGAATACCTGCTTCCGTACAGCGGTATAGACGTCCATTTCCGGTACTCGCTTACCTGAAGCGCCAAACTCGGTCACATAAGCACCGGGTTCGGCATTGTTGAGGACAACGTCCAGCTTGCCGAAATGGGCATGAGCCTGCTGAACGACCTGGCGTACCTGCTCAGCATCCGTTAAGTCGAGCGCCATGGGAAGAACGAGGTCTCCAAAACGTTCCTTCAACACAATAAATTCATAATCGGATACTTCATGAAATCGTTTATCGGCATTGCTCTTATGGGGATTTCGTGTATACCAAATAAAAGTGAGAATCGGATAACTCCCCTTTAGAAGGTATATGGCTGGAAAAGTTGCGCCCCATGCTAAAACGGTCCTTTGTATGTAAAAACGGCCATCCGTACGGCCCTCTTTCCTTGAGAAGCTTGATGTTAAAGAAAGCGCGATACGAGCACGGCGACCATTGCAGTTAATGCCGGCAGCCCTTGGACGAGCAGAATCGACCGTTTCGCCGTCACGCCTCCGTAGACGGCGGCTACGAGGACGCAGCCTAGGAAGAACAATTGCAGCTGGTACCCCATTGCGGCATCGGGATGAATGAGCCCCCAGAACAGCCCCGCCGCCAAGAAGCCGTTATACAGACCCTGGTTAGCGGCAAGCGCCTTAGTCGCTTCCGCGAATTTCATTTCGGTTCCGAAAGCCTTCCTCGCTCTCGGAGTTGTCCACATGAACATTTCCAAAATCAAGATATATACATGCTCGATGGCAACAAGTGCCGTTAAAAGGTCACGAACGATCATCATTTCACTATCCTCATTTCTCTCGATTAAAATGCAATGCTATTTATTTGGCTGAGAAAATTATATATGATGACACCCATTTGTCAAATATTTCATGCCCCAAGTGCTCTTATTCAACCTATTGACGCATAAAATCCAAGATCTTTTTTACTGGAAGAAAACTATTTATGGGCCATGATGCCTCTATGTTTATACTGAGTTCATCAAAATAAACGCCCATTTGGAGGAACAATAAGTTGGCGTCAAATTGAGCGCGAACATCGGCCTCGCCTGCCTCCTCGACCATTCCGGACTCGTACAGCGCAAAACATTCGACAAGCATTTCTAAACTTCGCTAACAGTACACACGAAAAAAGATCCAATCACCTTAAAGGACTGGATCCTCAACAATAAACTAAAAATCGAAATCAATGGTTCCCTTTTCGGCCCATTCAAACGGACCGGGTGTGACATCTGCATCAGGTCTCTTTTTTTCGAAAAAGTCGGAGTCAAAACGATATGGACTGCTGTCCGGCTCCTCATATTTCATCTCGGCGTGATAGGTCTTGCCAAGCAGATCGGTGGTAACCAGCATGGCAGAGGCTCCCCGAAGCAGTTCGGGCTCATGGACCTGAATGTGCACCCTGCCTTGTGCAGGATCAATATCCACTTCTATGCCCTTCTGCGCATAACTCTTCGCATGGGGCTCATGACTGCTTGGAACCGCATGGTTAAGATATAGGTTTCCGCCCATAGCCACCGGAAGAACGGCATTTCCAATAAAGAAATCCTTTGCGGCCTCGCCAAGCTCAGCAAGCTCCTGAGGGGTGTATTCCCACCATTTCTTATCTTTTGCATCAGGGTGTTTGTTGTAGCCTCCCAGTCCCACAGCATGCAGATAGCAAATGGAATTGTCCGGAACCCCATCCATGACGGTCTTTCCGTCCTCACCAATTTCATCCCTTGGTTTAAGTGGAAGATGCTCAAAAAAGGTTATGGGAACAGGTTCCTTATGAGCATCATGATCCCCCAAAAAGATATTGTTGTAGTACCGGTCATCGCCTCCGGTGATATTGGAGTATCCGGCCATTGCCGTCTCGTGAGGGAAGTGATACGGCGTAGTACGGGTAATCTCCGAACGAACGACAAATCTACCGGCAAACAAATTATGAGCAAAAGCTCCACCCTGCGCCATATTTCTGAAGTTCATCGGAGAGAGGAACAAATTATGATCCACCATATACGGACCATGGCAAACCTCAACGAAGAAGTCTTCTGAAAGGTTGTCAAAAAATACATTGCGGCTGATGCGGGTGCCCTGCGCCTGCCAATCAAGCCAAACAGCACGATAACAATTATAGATTCTATTTTCGCTAATTTGAGTATCCAGGGAAGCATGAAGTTTGATTCCTGCTACTTCAGCACCGTGTCTCAAGCGTTTGTGGTGAATATTATATATGCGGTTCTGATAAATGCGGCTGAAGGCCCCTCCCATATGACCCACAATCCCTGCCTGTTCGCAGTCATGAATCACATTGCCTCGAACGATGTGACTGCCGATGGTATCCTTATGCCAGCCGGAGCGTATTGCTCGTAAAATAACCTCCTGCTCCCGTTGAGTACCGCCTTTCATATGCTTGCCCGAGGACTTGGTGTGACCTGTACCTATTTCGGTACCCAGGCTGATCCCAACGCATCTGGATTCACTAATCACATTGTTTTCAATAATCCAACCCTTGCTCCAGTGAGGTCCGATCAATCCTTCCTGGTAGTCCGTAGGCGGTGCCCACTGAGGAGAAGCTTGACGAAGAGTGAAGCCGCTTACAGTGATATAATTAAGTCCCGGCTTCTCAGGCCAAAAGCAATAAGGGCGGACATTAATTTCCACATTTTCTTTACGGGGATCTTTACCACCAAAATTGGCCCAGATTTTGGTCGTTGCGGCACCAACTTCGGCATACCATTTTAGCAGAGAGTCCTCGGGATATTTGGCTTCGGGCCAAACTTCGGGCTTCTGAACCTTTTCGACACTCTCGCATTCATACAGAGATTTGTTATCCAAATAGACATCACCGAGATGAACCGGGAAGGGCCCGCCAAATACCCAGTCTCCACTGAGCTCCACTTCAAAGGGATTGCGAACGGAAAAGATGGAATTGGATACTTCTGTGCTCCAAACGTTGTTTCCTTCAGACTTCCAGTCGGCAATCCGTTCCGCTCCTGTAATGACGACTTCCCCGTCTCCCGCAGATCGATATACGATTCTATGCTCCGCGGTTCCCCCATTCGCCGGGTTGACCCATTCCCTGTATACTCCAGCATGAACCATAACCGTATCACCAGCCATGGCAAGAGCCGCAGCGCGTGATATTGTACGAAAGGGCTGATCAGCGGTTCCTTGCCCCTGATCATTCCCTTGTATGGATACATGATATTCCACAAAAATCCTCCTTTACGCAGTCCTGTCAATAAAGCGCTTTAATTTTAGTATATGTGATTCAGGGCACCTTTTAAAGGTGCCCTGAAAATTTGTATTCGCCGTTTAAGATTGAAGCGCGGCGCAAGCAAGAATGTCCTCGGTCGAGCGGATTCTGCCAATACGCGGGAAGATGACCTTCATGACGTGTTCATGTTCCTCTTCGCTGAAGCCGGTCATGGCATCTTTCGCAAAAATGACCTGATACCCATGGGCGAAGGCTTCACGCGCAGTGGTATCTACGCCGATACCAGAAGCAATGCCGCAAAGCACGATCGTCGTGATGCCCCGCCGGCGCAGCTGCAGATCCAAGTCCGTTCCGTAAAAGGCTCCCCATTGGCGCTTGGTAATGACATGATCGGTGTCCGTGACTCCGATCTCGGGTACAATTTCATCCCACCCAGGCACCAGATTCAAGGTTGGGGGGGGCTGATCCAGCAGCGGACGAGGCATATCTTGGAAGTCTTTCGTGGATACACGAACTAGTCCAACGAATGCGCCTGCCTCACGGAATGCTTGAACCATAGAGGCGGCGCGGGTGACGACTTGCTCCGACGAATATGGGGCATACTGGGATCCAAGCCACTTTTGCAAGTCGATGACGATTAGTGCCGTCTTAGGAAATGGAAACAAAAGTTCTTCCAAGATCAATCACACTCCAATTTAGAAATCGAGTTTGCCCCATCGTGACCTATGGTTCAATATTTTGAAAAAGGGGTCAATTGACTCTATGTTCATAATTTTGTACTATGGGTTTAAAGTTGTCAAGTGGGGGATACATGAGGATGAGTGTAACCAAACAGGATATCATCCGTTCGGCTTCTAAGATGTTTAAGGAAACAGGGTTTCTGGCGACCTCCATTCAGGAAATTGCTCAGGACTGTTCTATTGCAAAGGGCTCGGTATACAAATATTTCCCATCCAAAGAGGACTTATTGTGCGCGGTTTTCGACGAGTGCCAGACGGTTTATTTTGATCGGGCTGAACACCTGAAACAAACCGAGACGGGCACTCCCAAGGAGCGGCTCATCCATCAAATCGTATTTCGCTTTCAGTATTTTATTGAATACCATCACATTATGGTTGACTTCATAGATCTTCCTATTACGCAGTATGCAACCTTCCGTTCACTAAGGAATCATGTTCGCGCCCGTATGATGGAGTGGCATAGATACTGGCTGCTTGAAGTTTATGGGGAGAGAATCGAACCGTTTCTCTGGGATCTCATTTTTATATACCGCGCGATCCTGAAGGACTATCTGCAGCGCATCATCTTCGAGGCGAAGCTGCTGTCGATAGAGGATACAGCTTGGTTCATCGTCGATAAAATGGATGCGCTAGTCGAACATATGTCTAGGTCAGGTTCGAAGGGGCTGCTTGGACAAAGCGCATTCACAACATTTATACATTCCGATCCAAAGGACTGGAATAATGAAAAAGAAAGAATGATCGAAGAATTGTTCGGCAGAGTGACTGCGCTGCTTGAGGCTTGGCCCGGCGGGCTCGCGCGGCGGAGGGAGCTGCAAGAGATTGCTCAAGTGCTGGGGACGGAGATCTCTCAGACTCCGCCCAAGAGATCGCTCATTCAGGCGCTATGCGCCTACTTGGAACAAGAACAGGAGCTGAGAAGTCCCGTCATTCAGTTGAAGCAAATGGTCCTGGAAGAGTGAGTAAGCCTTCTATTGCATAGAGACAAGTTTCTGCAAAAGGCATCCGATCGAATCCCTTTCAATTTCGCTATAAAGATGTTACGCTGAGAAACGGTAAACTCGCCATTCATGTTCTACAATACACTCCATAATCGTCATCACTTTAGCTGCCAAGAAAGGTAACCCTATGATAAAGGTTGAAAACCTATCCTTCTCGTTTCCGCAAAAAGAACTATATAAGGACATTTCGTTTACGCTTGAAGAGGGGCAACATTGCGCTTTTATCGGAACAAATGGCAGCGGAAAAAGTACACTGATCGATATACTGATAGATCCGGAAAGGTATTTGTTCGAGGGCAAGCTAGAGATAGACCCGACTTGCAAAATCGGGTATGTCAGTCAGTTCTCGCAAGTAGACAAGCCCAAAGAAACAACCGTTTTTGAATATATTGGGGAAGCATTTATCAAAATACAAGATGAAATCACTTCGATTTATGCTGAAATGGAAACCACATCGGACATGGATTCGGTGTTGGAAAAGCTTCAGTTCGCTTTGGATGCATTCGATTCAATAGGCGGGGACGATTTTGAAAGCAGCATTAATCGGAAGCTAAACCTGGCAAACCTTATGAAGCTAAGGGATGTTAAAGTATCCGATCTGAGCGGCGGAGAATTCAAACTTATCCAAGTAATGAAGGAAATGCTTAACAGTCCGGACTTGTTGATTATGGATGAACCGGATGTGTTCCTAGACTTCGAAAACCTAAATGCGCTTAAAAAATTGATAAATGCTCATAAGGGAATGCTGCTGGTTGTTACGCATAACCGATATCTTTTGAATCATTGCTTCAACAAAATCATTCATCTTGAAAACATGGAGCTCCAAGAGTTCGAAGGGCGATATATCGAGTATAACTTCTCCTTGCTTCAGACCAAAATAGAGCTGCAAGAACTCGCAATCGCTGAGGAAGAAGAAATCGAGCGAAACGAGAACATCATCGATCATCTTAGAGCAATCGCGACTTATAATTCAGAAGCATCCAGAGGCAGAGCGTTAAAAGCCAGAGTCAAGGTTCAAGAAAGATTGGAAGCGCGTAGAATCAAAGCGCCGTTCGTGAATATTAAGCAGCCGGATATTACTTTTGGGTTGGATCATGAAATAGAAGACACCACTGTCGTAAATGTCCATGATTATAGCCTTGCCTTCGATGAACTGCTTCTAGAACATGTTAACTTTGAGATCCAATCTACGGATAAGGTAGCCATTATCGGTCCAAACGGTACCGGGAAAACGACTTTGCTCCGCGAAATCTTCAAAAACAACCATGAGTCGATCAAAATAAATGCTGATGTTAAAATGGCTTATTTATCTCAGCTTCAAGGCGAGACGCTAAAAGATTCCAATACCATAATGGACGAATTCATTGATGCTGGGTTTAAAACGTATGACGAGGTCAGATCGTATCTTCTACACTATGGTTTTGAAGGAGAAATCCTGGATCAAAAGATCGAATCTTTGTCTGGTGGAGAAAAAAACATGCTTCAATTGGCCAAAGTATCTGCCAGCAAAGCAAACGTACTGCTTCTTGACGAACCGACAAGCCATTTGGACATCTATACACAGATCGCACTGGAGAAAGCCATCGAAGACTATAAAGGTGCGATTCTGATGGTTTCTCATGATTTCTATTCGGTCGTAAACGGCATGGATTATGTGTTAATCATTGATGATAAGACGATTAGAAAAATGAGCATGCGAAAATTTAGACAGATGATTTATGAGAGTCATTTTAATAAAGACTATTTAGAAACGGAACAAAAGAAAAAGTCGGTTGAAATGAAAATAGAATCGGCTTTAAAGGATAAGAACTTTGAACTTGCGAAAGTATTAGTCGATGAGCTGGAAGAAATCATTAAGCTGCTTTAAATGTTAACTCTTATGAAGACGGCGGAAAAGGATCAAGAAAAAGACACTGATGAATCTCAGTGTCTTTTTTTAGCATGTTGGCTGGCATGGGATGGACGGGGTCACTTGTTAAATGAAGAACCAATTTGTGGGCGGATTCATACATTGGTTTATTATGAACCCAAATGGAGGGATTCAATTGAATAATATGGTTCCATCTTCTGTAATGCCTCAAATGACAATGGGAATGAACCAGCAAATGCACCCCATGCCCATGCCGACCATGAACCAGCCGATTCAGGTCGTTGTCGTCGAGCCTTACGTGTACGCAGCCGTACGCAGTCTAATCGGAAAAAGAGCGGTTCTCGATACGGTTCGGGGATCCGTGAGCGGTATGGTAGTTGACGCAAAACCGGATCATGTCGTGCTTCAAGATAGGGAATCTACCTTCTTCGTTCGCATATGCGAGGTTGTCTGGATCATGCCGGAACCGGGAAAATAAGTTAATTATTATCCCATCATAAAGCGGCTGCCGCTGATGGCTCCAAGCCATGACTGCAGTCGCTTATTTATCTTTATTTGTTGCGCGGGGACCTATGTCATGGTTGTCAGGAGGAAAAGGATTGGTTGTTGTGGAAAATAACGGAGTGTATTGAACTTGGCGGCCAAAGAAGATTTATGCCTTAGAAATAGAGGCCCAAACTTCCTTGTAATGCGGGCTGTGAATTAAGCCAAGGATGTTCCCGAAGGGGTCCACTACCGATGCAGTAATCCAGTCAACGCCGCGTTCCGTCAGAGGCTCATACTCGGTGGCACCCATTTCCTTTAGCGTTTCCAACATGCCGGCTACATCATCCACATGCCAATAAAGGGTGGCCCCTCCTGCACCTGACATGTTGGCTACCTCTGGCGCATACTTTCTATCGATGATGCCAAGCTCATGCTGGTAATCGCCGATTCGAAATTCAATGTAGGCAGGATGCTCAGCATCGGGACGTTGAAAGTAAGGCTCCTCACCGAATAAACGGGTATACCATTCCTTAGCTGCCTTAACATCTTCCGCCCAAAAACTAACGTTAGCCATTCCGCGTAATTTTTGTTGACCTGTCATATCGAATCCCTCGCTTTTCTAATTTATTCATAGACATGCAGGTGATCGGAGTGAAGCTTGTTCTGCAAAGAGCAGATGCGATTTATCAGCCCAACGGGCATTTGGACCCGGTGGGTTTTGGCCGACACATTGACTTTCATACCTATTTGCCACCCGAATCTTTGGTGCCGTTTATTGACCACTTCTGGACCATAAGCTGGAATAGGGCGAGCCAACAACCTTATATTTCGGAGCAGGTCATGCACCGCCCCTATGTCGACTTCTACCTCTCGAGGGACGAAGCGGGGATCCAATGTACCTTTCGGGAGAAACGGGACTATCAAGCGGTCGATAACGGGAGAATTATCGGTGCGCGACTCCTGCCGGGCGCGTTTCGTGTTTTTTGGCGCGGGTCGCTGGCGGGATTATATAATGAGACCATCCCGTTACAACAAGTGTTCTCAAGTGCCGATCTTCCATTCATGGAGGATACGCTGTCCCTGCCTGACGGCGAAGCGGTCGGTGCGCTTGCTGAACTCATTCAGTCCCACAACCCGCAATACGACCCGAACATCGCGGTAATCAATCAAATTATCGACGCTATCGAGACCGAGGACATGCAGACCGTGAAGGACGTTGCACGTTGGGTTGGCAAGAGCGAGCGATGGCTGCAGCAGCTCTTTCAGGAGTATGTCGGCGTCGGCATCAAGTGGCAGCTCCAACGATATAAACTGTTGAGAGCGGCGAAGTCCATTCGGGAATGGGACAAACCCCATTGGGCGGATATAGCGTATGATCTCGGGTACAGCAGTCAACAACACTTTATTACGGACTTTCGACGTGTGCTTGGCAAGACGCCAGTTCAATATAAGAAAGACTTGGGTCCCCTTTCTTAAGCGCGAAGCTCCATCTTCCATCTGCCTGCGCGGCATGGATCTCGGCAAGACCGGGAGCCTGCATGCGTCCGGCTGCCAGTAAGCTCTCCGCCTTCTTCAGATTGATCAAGGACCAGGGGCTCTTCCTTCTTCGCGGGGAATACCGTTGCAAGTAATACGATTGGTCATAAGATTTACGATGACTATCGATCCAGCCATAACATAAGGCAACATCCAAGGCTTCTTCGATGGTGATGGATTTTACGCCGGAGCCCTTCTTGGCAATCCTGAGCCATGCTTCTCCTTGTTGGTCGAAGCGGGTGGACAACCATGCTTCCCATTCAGCGGCGTCAACAAAATCGATGAATGTGAAATTTTCAGACGATGTCATGTCGTGGACCCTCCCCACATATCCCCTTTAGTCGCTTTCGTAGTCTTACTATACCAATAAAAACGAATACGGTATTACATAAAAGCGCAGGGTTTCCATAATCTTAGGGCGCGGTGCACAACTCGAAGGGAGGGAAGCAAGGTGAAGGACATTTTGTTTAAATATTTGACGAAATACACTTCGTTTAGCGATGAAGAGCAACGGATGATTGCAAGTGAGATTCGAGTGGATGAGTATAAGAAGGGAACGATTCTTCTATGGCAAGGGGACGTCCCCACGATGTGTTATTTCATACTGAAAGGCTGTATTCGGCAGTATGCTGTAGATGCGTTAGGAAGAGAGGTCACCAGCAATTTCTACACGGAAGAGCAAGCAGTCGTCATCTATAACGAGCACTCGGAGAGCAAGGGATCTAGGTATACACTGACATGTCTCGAGGATTGTGTATTGGTTGTCGGCGACCTAGCAACGATTAACGACACCTTCCATAAATACCCGCAATTAGAAACGATGACGAATCGAATGACCGTGGAGATCTTCGGGAGTGTACAAGAGGACTTCGCCGATTTCGTTGCTTCTTCGCCCGAAGAACGGTTCAAATCTCTGCTGCACAAAAGACCTGGCCTTATCGAACGTGTTCCCCAGAATCAGTTGGCAAGCTATCTCGGGGTTACGCCGGAGTCCCTTAGCAGAATTAAGAAACGGGTTTCCCGCCTCTAAATAACAACCATAACCCAAATCCCAATTCACCAACCGTCATCGGCATAGTAAGAATCATGGTAAACATTTCAAGGGCCTTATTCTCCTGTGCATATACAATTGAAATTAGATGAGTGAACATATAGCCGAATGCCGCAATCAGCAAGAAGATGCTAATCCACCGCGGGATCGGATCGGCTTTGTAAGCTACCAAGCCGGTAATCAGCAGATGCCCGCCAAAGATGATCAATCCGAACGACCATGTGGATTCAAAGGCGGCTAATGCTGTCATGACCTGCGCTTGTTGTTGAGGAGCCTCCAATAGGAATGGAATGTTCGCTTGACCCGTGAGAATCAGGGCGTTGAGCAAATTCAGTATTGCCGCACCTAGAATCGCCGTATAGATCAAGCGGAACCACGCACCGAGCAAGGATAGATAATGGTGATAGGGCTTCAGAAAAACGTAAAATGCCCAAGCTACAAGGATGTCGCAAATCAATACAATCAGCCATCCTACGATTTCTGCCTTGAACAGCATGCTAGATGAGATAAGACGATTCATCGTGGCGTCCGCATCTTCGAAGTTGACAAGCGTTCCATGCGCATAGCCATAAGAGAAAAAAGCGGCTAACGCCATAACAATCAATGATATTCCGGCCGTCCGTGCGGCTGTTCGTTGCGACATACTTGGATTGAGTGTACTCCCCATAACGGTAGCCTCCTTGGAAAAAGTTAATCTCATTTTACTGTGTGAGTGGTGTGTATGCATTGACTTAAGATAAGCCTTGACTCTTCCTTTGGGGAATCCATTATTCTAGGTTTATCCTTGATCATTGAGAAAAGAGGTCAAACCTAATGAACAACCTGATCAAAATCAAAGATATGTCAAGCAAATATGACATTACAGCTCGTACACTGCGTTATTATGAGGACATGGGGTTGCTGTCCAGCACCCGAAGCGATGACTATACCTATAGAATGTATGACGAGAACGCGGTTAGGCGGCTTGAACAAATCCTCATTTTACGTAAGCTGAATATCAGCATAAGAGACATTCAACGTGTTTTCAGCACCTCCGGCTCTGATGTCGTTTTGGAAGTGCTAGGGAAGAAAGTACAGAACATAGACGACGATATTGCGATTTTGCATGAGTTGAAAGAAATCGTGTTGGATTTTATACGTGACATCGAGCAAGTGAACTTTGCAGACAACTCTGACATAAAACTGCTGTATAACAAGGCCAAAGAGATTGAAACCCAATTGATAAGCATTGACTACATCGGCAAGCCCTCCAACATTAACCGCTTGATTGAAATTACGGATAAATTGGACAAAAAAGTTCCCGATATCATGGTCGTCCGGATACCGGGATTCAGAGCGGTAACAAGCGGCACCCATCCCTGGGGGGATATGTTCAAAGAAGGGGGATATATGCATCAATTGTGGCAGTATTGCCACTTGTACGAGAGTGTGATTTTCGATTGTTTTGATTTTTTGTTGGCTAAAGATGATAAGGCGGAATGGATATGTGCCGTAAAAGATGGCGTTACAAATGCGGATGTAAGTCCTCTTCAATTGCTCGATTTTCCGGGGGGCATCTACGCTATGGCAGTCAGTATTGACGAAGACAACGAGAGCATACATAAAGTAGAAGATAAAGTTCGCCGATGGATTGAAAGCACAAATTTTGAGCTAGATCAAGCCCGCAGCATTTTGTTCAATATGCCTTATTTATATGAAGCTGGAAGAGATAGTGCCTATAGAGACATCGAAAAGGGACTTGGCTATAAACAAATGCAACGGTATTTTCCCATTAAGCTAAAAGAAGGAATATAAAATCATTTACCACAAGTAACGTTAATAAAAAGGGGTGTCCGCATTGTTCAAGATTGGAGCTTTCGCCAAATTGAGCGGGGTGACAGTGAAGACACTGCGTCATTATGATGAAATCGGCTTGTTGAAGCCTGCTCTAGTGGATGATGAATCGGGCTATCGTTATTATTCGGCGGAGCAGCTGCTGACTATCCGACGCATTGCGGGCTTCAAGGATCAGGGCCTGACACTGGAGATGATGCGTCCATTACTAAATGGACCGCTCACTCAGACACAGGTTAAAAGCACTTTGCTGGAGAAGAGGGAGATTCTGAAACAACAAATACGGGAGGCTCAACAGCAGCTTGAGGAAGTCGATAAGCGACTTCAATGGATTGAATGGGATGCGAAGATAACGGAGGAGGGGAGGCTCTCTTTTCGGGAGGTAAAGCCTATTCTCGTTGCATCCGTTTGCGAGTCCTTGCCGAATAACCGATTATGCCTGGTGCTGGACGAACTGAAGCAGTATGTCCGCACACAGGGAGAAGAAACGGACCGTGAGATGATCATCATCTGGCACAGAAAGGCCGATTGCAATGAAGAGAATTCCGATTTGGAGGTTGCAATGCCCATCACCAAGCCTATTCTTGGCAGCCGAAGGGTGAAGATTCATGAATTACCCGGTATGAAGAAGGCCGCTTCTTATATCCATCAATGTGACCCATATGCAAACCAATGCCATGCAGGCGAGATGATGATGGCATGGATCGCTGACCAAGGCTACAGACGGCTAGAAGCGACTCCGGTCCGGGAGATTTATCTGACGTCCGATCAAAATATGTATGGTCCGTCTCGAATGGCGGAAATGATTGTACCGGTGATACAGGTCTAAAAAAATGTGGAGCCTCTCTTGACTCTCCCCTCATGGGGAGAGTTTATCATCATATCAACGGATGATAAGGAGTGGTTCAATATGAATATGAAACGTTTGAAGGGCCGAGTCGCTGTTGTCACGGGGGCTAGCCGTGGAATTGGGAGAGCAATCGCACTGCGTCTCGCAGCTGAAGGTGCACTCGTTGCCGTACATTATGGGACACGGAATGACGCGGCGGAGGAGACGGTAGCTGCGATTCACGCATCAGGAGGACAGGCATTCACCGTAGGTGCTGAGTTCGAATCCCTGGACGGGGTCGAACGGTTTCTTCAGGGTTTAGATAAAGAACTCAACCGCAGGACCGGCATGAATCAATTCGATATATTGGTCAACAATGCGGGGATCGGCACATCCCCTTCCTTTGAAGCGACGAGCGAGGATGAGTTTGATCTGTTATTTGCGATCAACGTTAAAGCGCCGTTTTTCATCGTTCAGAAATCTCTCGAACGTATACGGGACGGGGGGCGCATCGTTAATATTTCATCCGGAGTGACACGGATTGCTTATCCGCATATCATGGCGTACAACTTAACCAAAGGCGCAATCAATACGTTTACCTTGCATCTGGCTCAGCTTCTGGGTCCGCGCGGGATCACCGTGAACTCCGTTATGCCTGGCATTGTCGATACGGACATAAACGCATCTTGGCTGCACACGCCTGAGGGACGTAAGTATGCCGCAGATATGTCAGCTCTCGGACGCATCGGAGAGCCCTCGGATATCGCGGATATCGTTGCCTTCGCGGTATCCCCGGACAGCAGATGGATAACGGGGCAGATGATCGATGCGACGGGAGGATCGCATTTGTAAGCTGGGTTGGATCCGTAGACATATGCTATATCGACTGCGCCGTTATCTGAGCAGCCGTCCTCAAACTCGACGCATGATGAGTCTCGCCCCACTTGCACATGACTTCCAAGACCGTACTAATGGTAGTGAAGCCCATATTCTGAAGTTTTCCGCAAGTAGAATCAAGCAAGGTATTATCCATTACTCTACAATGACTATAGAGTGGTTGAAACGAGGTGAACGGACGAATGTACGAATGGCACAGGCAAATCCAAATCATCGTCGATGAAATTGACGAATGCATTAAAAATCGTAATGGTGAAGCAATAACGCTACGATTTCTATCTCGCAAGTTGGGTTATTCCGAATTTCATACAACGAGAAAGTTCAAGGAAATATCGGGTATGCAGTTTAGGGAATATTTGCGGCTAAGAAAATTAGCCTTTGCACTGAAAGAGGTTCGGGATAGTGAAAAAAGCATGCTGGATATTGCTTTTGATTATGGCTTTTCATCCCATGAAGCTTTTACCAGGGCTTTTAAGGGAACATATGGCGTAACTCCAGGTGAATACCGAAATAAGCCTATGCCCATCGCCCTTCGTACAAAAATAAACCCGTTCGACCGCTACTTTTTCGGATTTGGAGAGATTGGTATGATGAAATCCACAGAGGAAGTTAAAATTTACGTTATAACCGTTCCCGCACATAAATTTTTGCACATTAAAAACTATGAGAGTAATGGGTATTGGGATTTCTGGCAAAAGCAAAGCATTATTCCGGGACAGGATTGCGAAACTATTTGCGGCTTACTCGATAGTATCAAGGGCAAATTGGATGACGATGGCGGGAGCGAATCTAACAGCGGCAGCGGTCAGATTATGGCGTACATGAATGACCCGGACGGCAGACTGTGCGATTGGGGGATTCCACGTACAGAATGTTATGGTGTACGTCTTCCTATTGATTATACAGGCGAAGTACCGCCACAAATGCTTATGATAGATGTTCCCGAAGCCTAGTATCTCGTTTTTGAACATGGGCCCTTCGATTATGAGCAGGAAAATCGTAGTGTGGAGGAAAAGGTGGAGAGGGCAATGGCAGCCTTTGACTTTTCAGGCACTGCTGGTTACTGCTGGGATACTTCCCCCGGTAGAATCATTTACTTTTACTTTAATCCGGAAAGGTTTTGGAAGTATATCAGGCCCATTCGGAAGTCATAACCAATATAAAAAGCACCTGCCCAATGGGGTAGGTGCTTTTTATATATAGGTTACCGTCCTGACACCGCTAGAGAAGCAAGCAGCAAATTCAGATGATCCCGATAGGCGTCGGATAGGGATGTTGCCCCGATCATCCCCGTATACACTTGAAACGGAATGCCGTAAAACATCGTCAGCAGGTGGTCGACGATAAGGGTCTTCCGTTCGTCGGGCAGAGCCGTTTGGTCGATGTAATAGATAAATATGGCGCGCAGGGGAAGAACTTGCAGAGGCAAGGCATCATCGGCGCGCTCCGCGACGAGAGAATGTTCGTAGATGGACAAGTTCTTGTTGGACGGCGGTTCCTTGAGCTTGGAATAGTATTGAAGGAGAGCAACCAGAATCTTCGTTGCACTCGGAATCTCCGATGCCGATTGAAAAACATGGCGAATTCCCGCCATCCCCTGATAGGTAGCTTCCTGAATCTCCAAGCTGCGCTGGCGGCACCAGCGAAGGACAAAGTAGTCCAGAACCTCTTCCTTGGAAGTAAAGTATCGGAAAAAGGTCATCTTGGAGATATGGGCCGCCTCACATACATCTTCTATTCCGATTTCGTGAAATGGCCGCGATTCCAGAGCGGAGAGAAACGCATCCAGTATGGAAACACGAGTTTGAATTTTTTTACGCTCCCGAAGAGGGATCTTTTTGTCCACCGTGAACACCTGGCTTTTGTTTGATGTAGGAGACGAACCGCAGGATCGAATAGAGGATCAGCACTCCATAGTATATCGTGGAAAGCATGCTTTTGGAAATCGTAAACCAATTGGCCGCGACGACCGGCCAGTGGGGCAGATTGGCATGCCGGTTTAGCATGGTGATAACCATGACATTTTCCATGTAATCCATAAGAGCGGCAGCCAGCGGCAAGCAGATGAGAAGGGAAGACCCTTTGGTCTGTCTGGGAATAAGTAAAGAAAGAAAAACGGCCCCCGTCAAACCCATACCACCGGGGTAAAGAAAGTCCAAGGGAAGCTGTCGGGTGAGATAGACTCGGGCCCCTTCGTCACCAAGGGTATGGAGAAGGGTTTGCGCATACGGAAAGGAATAGCCTAGTTGCTGAAGGTCGAAGATTTTCATTCCATTCGTATACGCCCCAACGGAGGGAATCGTGAATAGCAGCATGCAAAAGTAAACGCTGTACGTTACGGCGAACAAAATTAGTGCTCTCTTCCAAGTAGCTCTGGCAGCAATGGCACCTGCAACTTTGGTAAAAAGGGTCATAAGATCACTCCGTAACATGTATAATGTGTTACCTGAGTAACAATATATACTGATGTATCGGAATTGTCAATGTTAAACATAAGTCTTTCTTCTGGCATAAAAATCGGCTGCCTTCTGACGGTTACCGCAGAGGTCCATGCTGCACCAGCGGCGTTTGCCGCCTTTGGACGTGTCCACGAAATGAAGGATGCAGGACTCGTGCTCGCACTTGCGTATCCGCTCCGGTGGATAGTTAGCAAGCGTTTCGACCAAAGCATGCAGTACCTCATACCTAACCTGGTCCTTTAGGCTTCGTCCTTCATGGATCAGGTGAACCCTACCGTTCTGGCGCTCCATCCTAACATCTACGGTCAAGTCGTGGAACTCCCTCTCGAAACTGGCATAGGTGTGGTCAGACATACACCCTGTTCGGTGCAGATCGGAGATCGTTTCCATGCAAATGTTCCGGAGGGGGAGCAGAGTATCGTGAATCGTGGCGATTTCCGGATCGTCCGGAAGCTCATCTTGGAGGAAGCCATTCTCCCTAAGCCACTGCAGGAGGAGACTCGGTTCTTTGAGAACATCCACTTTTTGATTTTCTTGCATCACGATTGTATTCGCCAAATTGATCCATACTGAACCACCAAGTGTATATATCTTCTGTTCCATCCTGGACTCTCCCTTGTATCGGGTATGATAGGCTTCCGTCAACGAGTTACAGTGTTATGGTTTCCTTCGTTCTGATCATACGGACATTCACTTTACCTCCCGAAGCCACAGTCAAACGGGTGGCAATATCGGGTGTTTCGTTATAGACAGGCGGGTCATTCATCGTCCCATAGTGGATGGGTATAAGTGTTGCGGCATCAAGAACTGTGGCTGCCGCGACGGCCTGCTCAGGTGTGAGGCAGATGGGTTGCCCGCTTGGTATCATCCCCGGCAATTCAAGCACTGCACCGTTGACTGGCAAGAATGCCGCATCGAACGGCCCGTAGTTATGAGCAATATTCCACCAGTAACCGTGCCAGAGTGTATCCCCGCAATGAATAACCCTACGTCCAGCTCCTTCTACCGCCCATGCCACTTGGATGTTACCGAGACCATCTACGGATGGCAACGCCGTCACCTTCACATCCCTGCCAACCTCAATAGATGAGCCTACTGTAACGCCGGTTGCGTTCGTCAACCCAACAGCCCGAGCCGCATGTTCCATTCCAGCCGGCAAGTAGACCGGGATCGCAGCCCCGTAAGCCTCTATAATCGCAACGGGATCGAAATGATCCTCATGCAGATGCGTAATCAATACGGCATCGGCTTTGCCGAAAGAGCCGAGCGGATACATGGGCTCACGAGCGCCCCCAAACTCGTCGAGAATGCGAGTAATCGGATCGATGAGAATCGTTGTGTCACCTGTCTCGATTCGGATACCTGCCCATGGCATTTTTTGAATGAGCATCACAATCACCCTCCCACATTATAACCGGATTAAATCGGTATTACTGGTTATAAGGGAAGAGTACCATCTTTTGTATAACCTGTAAAGTCCATTTTAAGTGGTTACTCTGGGTTGTGCGGGGAATAGCTTGCGAAGTTCCACGATAGGGTAGGGGCAAACTCCGTCTCGATCAGCTCCTCCGGGATAAAGGTGACGAGCCGCTCCGCGCCGGGGAAAGCAGCGATTGCTTCCGGTTCCCAAACGATTCGAGCTTTTGGCGGATTCGAAATATTCATTACGTATGATCCCCTTGCTGGGTCATATAGGTCTTTACAACTACAATTACTAAAAAAGTGTAAAAAATGTAACGTTATGAGGAGGAAAATGGAAATTTTAGTCGAATTATCCCCTAGTGATTATAAATGTGGTGTGGGGGATCGATTACCTAATGTGTGCTTACAAAGTTGTTGACCTAAGGTGCCCTGGATGTGGAGAACCGTCTTCAACAAGTGAACAAACTTGTAAATACTGTGGTAGACAAGTGATTATTATGAGTTTTAATAGTGTATATAATATGTCGCAGCAGGATGCCAATAAGTATGTCCAATCCTATAATGAAGCTCTTAAGGAGCACCCGGAGGAGTCGTCCATTCAATCCTCCTTGGGCATGTGTTATTTAAAATTAAAGTTATATGACAAGGCAGTAGAAAGCTTTGAGAAGGCGATACAGGATAACTTCGATAACTCCGAAACCTATTTTTATGCAGCAGTTGGTTTATTAAAGGGCAAGAAGGCCTTTATGACCCCTAAGGCTATGATTGATAAGGCGTTGGAATACTTAAATGCCGCTTTAATGATAGAGAATAGAGGCATCTACAATTATTTCTCAGCCTATTTAAAGTATGACTTTTATGAAAGAAAGTACTTGCGAATTTCTCCAAGCTATAAGGATGAGCTTAGTACGGCATATACGAACCATGTAACGAACGAGGATATTCGAATTTTATTCGAATTATTAAATGTGGAGATACCTGCTGATCTGATTGTTAACTAAAACTGCCCGCCACGCGGTTTTTGCCATAATAGGATATAACGAACTCGGAGGTAATGGGAATGAATTACAAAAGAAATAAAAGGTACTTTAAAACAACTAGATTAAAACCAGGAATCATCTTAATTCTTTTTGGTTTATTTACTTTTGTGGGCTTTAGAGTAGCAGGGTTATTAATAGTAGTTGCTGGTATAGCCCACATTTATTTTCAAGTAAGAGGGAAGCCTACTGATGCAGAAATAGATGCCATTTGCAAGAATGAAATTAATGATGCAGTGAAGAATGGGTTAAGCAAGATTGGCATTGACGAAGAGCAAGTTCAATTAATTGAGCCCATTATTATTGATGGACCATACTTTGATAATATTGCTAGAGAGTACTTGTGGAAACAGGGTAAGGATGGCCTGTTTAGAAGTTCTAACTACGAGGTTGCCGTTTTATTCTTTAGCGAAAGCCAAGTATATTGTTATACCTATAGATTTTCACTAGTCGATAATGAAAGAAATGAAAATACAGATGAGTACTTCTATAAGGATGTTGTCGCTGTATCCACTTCCTCTGATAAAATAACCATGAAAAACACGAAAGGAAAAGATGAATTCATTAACCTTGAGCATTTCATGCTTACGACTGTAGCCGGAACCTCCATTTCTTGTTCGGTATCGGATATCGGTGGGATTGAACGCTCGATACAAGGTATGAAGCAATTGCTTAGGGAGAAAAAAGGTGCTTAGTTAAAAGTACATAGCAGTAAGGGCAGTTCAAAGAATATTCATTGTGGCGAGTGAATGTCCCATGAACTGCTCTTTTTGTTGTATTCTATATTGGGAAAAAGTGGAGGTATACCTGTGCAATTATACAGTGTTATAAAAAATGATGGTCCAGGTGAGGTTCTCGCCTGGAAATTCCTTGGTGAGGACTTCAATACGGGCTCCCAACTTATTGTTGCAGAATCAGAGGAAGCATTATTTTTTAAGGATGGCATAATCGAGCAAACATTCGAAGGCGGAAAGTATACCCTTGGTACGAATAACTACCCTTTTATCAGTAAATTCATAAGCTCTTTTTCGGGTGGAGTTAGTGCGTTTAACTGTAAAGTTTATTTTATTAATAAAGTACATAAGCTAGAGCTCTTCTGGGGCACAGATACACCGATTCAAATGAGAGACCCTGTATTCATGCTGCAAACCAGTATTCAAGCAAGAGGCTCGTACTCCATCCAGATTGCGGATTCCAAGAAGTTTTTGCTTAAGTTAATCGGCAATAATATTCAGTATTTTACCCAGGAGGAGCTTAACGGGTACTTCCGCAATGCATTTATGCAATATATTAAGGATGAGATACCTAGAGTAATAAAGGAATCCGGAAGGGAAATTCTGGATGTTTGTACGGAAAAGACCAAGATAGCGGAATCTCTCACGCCGCTATTGAATGGCATATTAGACGAATATGGAGTTCGTCTGGTTAACTTTTATATCAGTGCTATTGATATTCCCGAGAATGACCCTAGTCGTGAAAGATTGGAACAAGCATATGCCAATAAAGCTGTTATGGGTGTGCTCGGACAGGATTGGGGTAGACAACAATCCGTCGATATTCTGAAGGATTTAGCACATAATCCTGAGGCTGGTGGAGTCGCGGCAGCTGGAGCTGCCTTGGGTATGGGAATAGCCGCGGGAGGTATATTTGGGGACGTAGCAACACAAATGTTTGCCCCCATGATGAATCAACAGATCCAACCCGAGCAGCCTCGACCGGAACAAGCAGAGTCTGGTGCTAAACAAACGGAGTGTCCTTCATGCGGGGTTCAGAATGTCCAGGGGGCCAAATTTTGCAATGAATGCGGCACAAAACTCCTTAAAGAAAAAAAATACTGCGGAAACTGTGGAGCCGAAATGCCCGAAACGGCAAAGTTCTGCAATGAATGTGGAACAAGAAGAATGTGAGGCGGCTAATGATGAATAAAAAAATTAACATTCTTTGGATTTTATTAAGTTCAATTTTTGTTATCGTTTTCAATGCCGTTATTTTTCTGATTATGAAGGAGTTTACTACCGCGTTTTGGGTATCCTACGGTTTTATTCATTTTGCCTATCTCATGTTTGTTCTATCAACGATAACCATGCCTAAAGTGAAAAGTTCCTTGGTGTTCGGATATCCCCTTATTTATTTGTCGTTCTTATATTTTATTGGTGCGTTCTTCATAGGTCTTGTTTTTATTTATTTTAAGAATGCATCTTTTAACGCTTCGTTCATACCACAATTGATAATCGCAGGTCTATATGCCCTAGCTTACATGACCAGCTTGATTTTTACTGAAAAAGCAATTCATAAAGAACAAGAAAGCAAGTACTATTCCAATTATATAAAGGATGCTTCCGCTGAGTTGAGACTGCTAATGGAACAAACAACGGATGCCATGCTTAAGAAAAATCTCGAGAAACTATATGACACATGTAGAAGCAGTCAGGTGAAATCACATCCAACCCTGTATGGACTAGAGGAGGTCATAGCCCAAAATATTCAACTGCTCAAAGGCTTTGTCACGAAAAATGAAAAAGCTGAAAGTGCTGAATTGATAGATACGATCAGTATGCAGCTGCTGGAAAGAAATAGAAAGATTAGCAACATGCTTTAGTACTGGCCACATTCCGTCACAAAATATTACGATATGACCATGGAGGTTCACTCCTATAGGATTATAATTAGGTACAACTGAATATTTCACAAGCTATGATTGCTATGGATCACACTATAGCAGGAGCAGCTTCTGGAGAGACCGTGGGACTTCCACGGCGCCGAAGGGTTCACTATCTCAGGCAAAAGGACAGAAGAGTATGGAATGGTATTTGTCGTACAGTCGTATTCCGTCTGGGCGGCAACTATTATTCGTTATTCTTATGACTTGAGATTGGAGACATCCAATCTCTTTTTTTTGTGCAATCCAACCCCTAAGGAGGAGTTTATTGTGACACAATCGGGATTGAAGAGGGATTTAGCCAATCGGCATGTGCAGCTCATTGCCATAGGAGGTACCATAGGGACGGGGCTGTTCCTGGGGTCAGGCAAGGCGATTCAACAGGCGGGGCCATCCATCATCCTGGCTTATCTTATCGTGGGCATTGCAGTGTTTTTCGTTATGAGGGCCTTGGGTGAGCTGCTGCTGTCCAAAGCCGGCTATCAATCCTTTACGGACATTGCGGAGGATTATCTGGGGCCTCGGGCGGCCTTTGTTACGGGATGGACCTATTGGTTCTGCTGGATCATGACGGCGATGGCCGATGTAATTGCGGTAGGCTTATATGTGCAGTATTGGTTCGATATCCCGCAATGGGTGCCGGCACTGGTGTGCTTGATCATCCTGTTGGGGCTGAATTTATTGACGGTCAAGCTCTTCGGAGAGCTGGAATTCTGGTTTGCCCTAGTGAAGGTCGTCACCATTCTCGCTCTGATCGGAGTTGGGGTGGTGTTACTGGTAATCGGGTACAAGACGTCGGCGGGACCGGTTACGGTCCGGAACCTCTGGGACCATGGCGGGCTGTTCCCGAACGGGTTCTCCGGCTTCCTGCTTTCCTTCCAGATGGTCGTGTTCGCATATGTCGGCGTGGAGTTAGTCGGGGTGTCCGCAGCGGAAACCTCGAATCCGGCTCAAAATATCCCCTCCGCTATTAATAAAATCCCGATGCGGATTCTATTCTTCTATGTCGGTGCCCTGATCGTCTTGTTGTGCGTGAACCCCTGGACGCAGCTGACACCGGCAGAAAGCCCTTTTGTGAAGACCTTCAGCTTGGTTGGGGTACCGGTCGCCGCGGGAATCATCAACTTCGTGGTGCTGACCTCCGCCGCATCCGCATGCAATAGCGGGATGTTCTCCACCAGCAGGATCCTCTATACCTTGGGCTTGAAGGAGCAAGCCCCGGCCCAGTTCGCGAAGCTGAACCAGAATCATGTCCCTGGCAACTCGTTGCTGGTATCCACCGTTGTCTTGTCCGCCGGGGCGCTTCTCAGCAAGCTCATACCGGAGCAGGCCTTCGGAATCGTGACCACCATCAGCGCGATATGCTTCATATGGGTTTGGGGCGTCATCTTGATCAGCCACCTGATCTATAAGAAGACCCAGCCTCAGCTGCAGGCGAAATCCACCTTTAAAGCGCCGTTTACCCCTTTTATCAACTATGTCGTTCTGGTGCTCTTCGGCTTCATTCTCGTGGTCATGCTGTTCTCGGATGAGACCCGCCCGGCCTTGCTGCTGACGCCGCTGTGGTTCATCTTCCTGTTCGTTTTGTACTCCAATCGAAGGAAGAAGGAGAGAACGACCCCGGTATCGGCCTAGAGTGGAGCGGCTCATACCTCTAAGACTTAACCGAGCCGTCGGTAACGCCTGCAATTATATGGCGCTGCATGAGCACATAAATAACCATGGTCGGCAGCATGACGGCAACGATTCCGGCTGAAAGCACATTCCATTGTGAAACGCGGTCCGTTGTAAAAACCATTAGCCCACTGGTGATCGTGGACAATTTGAGAGCCGGCATATATACGGTCGGTATGAAGAAGTCGTTATAAATGCCGACGATCTTCAAGATGGATATGGTTGCGATGGCCGGCCGCATCAGCGGCAATAAGATGGAGCTGTAGACGCGAAAGTGCGAAGCGCCATCCATTCGTGCGCTTTGGTCGAGCTCTAACGGAATCTTGTACATAAACTGCAGGAATAAATAGATATCCAGTACCCCGGTCGCCGAATAGAGTAAACATCCAGACCATATGGTGTTGTACAGGTGAAGCGACTTGATTATGGTGAAGGTGGCAATCGCCGTTGTAGTGGCTGGGAAGATTGCCGCGAGCACATAAGCGCCGAGCAGCAGCTTTTTGCCGCGGAATTGAAAGCGTGATATGACATAGGACACCATCGTGCCCATGAATATGCTCGAGGTAAGAGCTACGATGATTAGGATCGCTACATTTTTGAAGCCGATCAGCATTTTGCCCCGCTTAAAATAAGTCCAGTAATTCTCCCAATTGAACCAGTTAAGGGGCAGATCCCATACGCTCGAGTGGATATATTCCTCGTTCGTCTTAAACGACACCATGATGACAATGACCAACGGCACAATCACCATAAGGACAAACAGCGACATGAGCAGATAGTTGAACCACCGCAGAACGGGCTGCTTTACGACGAGTCCTGAATCGAAGCGCGTCAAGAGTGCTCACCTCCGGTCTTCACCACAGCCTTTTGTAAAGTGAGAACAATCAGGATGAGGACGAGCAACAAGACTCCCAGCGCGGAGGCAAGACCGAAGTTATGGAATCGGAATGCCGTGTAATAGGCCATGGATGCGAACGTCTGTGTACGGTCTCCCGGCCCTCCTTGCGTCATGATGAACGGCTGGAAAAATGCCTGCAGAGCGCCGTTCACGCTCAGGAACAAGTTAATCTCGATAACGAGCATGATGCTGGGCAGTGTAATATAGCGTACCTTGTGGTAGAAATTCGCTCCATCGATGCTGGCTGATTCATATAAGTCCTTCGGAATCGATTGCAGAGCGCCGAGGAAGATGACCATAGCCAGCCCGGTGTTCTGCCACAAGCCCATAAATGCGAGAGATATGTTGCTGTACCAGAAGTTGCCCAACCAACGAATAGCAAGCTGCTCCAGTCCGATGGCGTTGAGAAGAAGATTCAGGGGGCCTTCTTCGTAGTTGTACATATAACTGAACATATAGGCAACCGCCACGCCATTTAAGACATAGGGCATAAAGATGAAGGAGCGGAACCACCTTTTCCCCCGGATATTGGAGTCCAAAATGATAGCAAAATAGAGCCCTAGCAGTGTCTGAATGATCGAGATGATGACATAAGCCAGATTGTTGACCAGCGTATGCAGCGCAGTCTTCTCCGAAATCACATCTATATAATTCTGCCAGCCCACATAATTGTAATGGGGCCGCATGCCATCCCAGTCGGTGAAGCTGAGCTGAATCAATTTGAAGGCCGGGAAGTAGGAGAACGCAAGCAGTAAGATTAGCGGCACGGTTAAAAAGGCAGCTATCGTGACGAATTGCTCCCGCCGATTGCTCATTGTTCTGATCATCGTGTAACCTCTCCTTCGGAAGGATAAGCGAAAGCCGGTTATGAAGGATCACAACCGGCTTTTTTGCTGCTGTACCCCACGCTATTGAACTCCTATTTTCCAAGGGCTTTTTTGGCATCTGCCCATTTTTTGTTGTATTTCTCGATGATCTCCTGCGGGTTTTTGCTGATGACATACTCCTGGAATACTTTATTCACGTCAATTTGGCTCTTGGATACCAGATCCTGATATGCCGGGGAGGTCGCTTCCCATTCCACGATCGGCAGGTTGGACGACATTAGTTCCTTCACGAACGGCTCATCCGGCACATAGTCCTTATTCGGCGGAATCATGCCCACCTTCTTCGCCATATTGCCACGATCCCACATGAACTTCATGAAGGCTTTGGCGGCCTCCGGATATTTAGAGTTCTTGGTCACCCCGTATAGAACATCGGCGCTTCCGACAAGGGCCTTGGCGCCTGGGATCGGAAACATGCCTACGTCCTCAGGCTTCGCACCGTTTTGGACGATCTGAGCCGGCAGCCAGGTTCCGAGGAACATCATGCCGATCTTCCCTTGTGCCAGGTCGCGTTTCGATCCATCCCAGTTCGTGGACATTAGATCCTTTTCCAAGTAGCCTTTATCCGCTAAGGTCCTCAGGAACTTGGCCGACTCGATCAAGCCGCCTTTGTCATCGTTTAACAGATCCTTCGTGACCAGCGTGTTCATGTAGTTTTTGGAACCGGTAATGTCATTGGAATAAGCCCCGTTGGAGTAATTGCCGAGTGGCCAGCCGTCTTTATAGTTGGAAGCAACCGGGACAATGCCCTTCTGCTTCAACAGCTCCGCCGCTGCATAGAATTCATCCAGTGTCTTCGGCGTGGATGTTAACCCTGCGTTCTTAAATGCTGTCTTGGAATACACAATCCCCTGGTAGTTAACACCGATAGAAAGCGTATACAATTTTCCGTCTGTGCCGACGCCGTTATCGTAATACCATAGATTGTCGCGGGTGTAGCCCAGATCCTCAATCGGTACGAAATAATTCGGATAGTCCTTTTTGGTTAGGCTTAAGCCATTCGGGATAAACATAATATCCGGCATTTCATTGGCGGCAATCCGGGTTTTGAGTACATCGTCACCCTTGCTTGGCTCCACGGTAATTTTCACACCCGGGTTCTGCTTCATGAAGTCTTTGGCGATGTCGGTGAGGATGGTATCCGCGACATCCGTCCGGTGTGTGAGGAAGGTGATATCCCCTTTCAGTTCCTTTTTTGCAGGATTCGAAGGTGATGAACTTGCCGAGCCACCAGCCGAGCCGCCTGTGCTGGGACTTGGGCCGGAGCTGGTACTAGAGCACCCTGCCGCCAGCAGTGCAGCAATTGCAATTGACGTTACCGATAATCCCAAACGTTTCATCCCGAATTCCCCCTTAATCCTCATCCTTGGACTTCCTAAATTGAATATATCGGATGGTGAGGATTCTGCACATAACACGAATTACGATTTCTATACATGTTTTCGGAATTCGGCCGGAGTCAGCCCGGTTACTGCTTTGAAGGCCCGGTTGAAGGAGCTGGGGTTGTCGTAGCCGACCAAATAACCGGCATCATAGACCTTCACGTCCTGCTCGGCCAGGAGCTTCTTCGCTGCTTTAATTCTCGTCTCCAGCAAATAGTCCATGAAGCCGAAGCCGGTTTCGGTTTTGAAATATTGGGATAAATAGCTTGGAGTCAAATTCACAACCTCCGCTACTTGCTTCAGTGTAATGGGTTGGTGGTAGTTCGTCTCAATATACGTTTTGACAAGCGTGACCAGTTTGTCCTCCTTCTTCATCCGAAGGGCGGCAGCCTGTGTAACCAACTCGTATATACCGTCCGGCAGTGTTACCTTCAATTCGTCCGCCGTGCCCGCTTTCTCGATAATCTGCTGCAGGCCGAGCTTAGGAGGCATCTCCGCCGCCTGGCTCAGCCATTCGTATCGTGTGAGGAGGGTACGGACAAGCCCAACCAGCACTTCACGAATGTCCTCCGGCTTAATCCGAATCTGTATCATCCGCTTAAGGATAGTGGATAGTTCGTCCTTCGCCTTAGAGGGATTCAGCACTTCTACAGCTGCGTGAAGCTTCTCGACCTCAGCCTGGATAAGCCGCGGCTCGAATGCCGCAAACGGTTCCCCTTCCCAGCTGTAATAGAACGCCCCTTCTCCTTCGTAAAACTTTCGCTGTACCGTCAGATTCGCATTCAAGTACGCCCCCTCGGTTTCGAGGCAGGATGAATAGGGCTCACTGATGCCGACGGTGTAAGAGCTCTCGTCATAGGACTTAAGCAGGCGGGTCAAGTCCCGCAACCTTCGTTCCGTTTCCCGGACCTGATCGGCGCCTGCATCGGAAAGCGGGCAGAGAACGATCAATTGATTGTTCTGGATGCTGAACAACACGTGTTCGCCCAGGAGATCCTTCACTTCCCGACGTAGGGTTAGGGTATCCCAGTGGCCGATCCTAATGGGGGCAGCTATAGGCACCGGTTCCGAATGAGGGGGCTTCAGTTGGGCATCCTTCTCCACAATGGCAAAGATGAAGGCCCCTACCTCTAGCAAATTCCAGGCGCCCGCCCGCCGCTCCAGGCAACCGGTATCATAGGCATTGCGCCGAACGACCAGATCCCAGAGAAGCTTCTCCTTTACGAGGCATGTGTTCTCTTCAGCTTGCGTCAGCTGCTTGAGGAGTTGATCCGCCCGGTTCCGCTCTTCCTCCTTCAAACGCTCGATGGTCTCAAGCTGCTTCAAGAGCTCGCGCTTATGAATCGGCTTCAGCAGGTAATCCATCGCTCCCGCCTTTAAGCTATCCTTGACATAAACAAAGTCGTCATATCCGCTAAGTACGATAGTTTTAACCTTAATGCCCCTACGGTTCAGCTCTGCCAGCAGCTCGATCCCGTTCATGGCAGGCATCTTGATATCGGTAATCAGGACATCCGGATTTTGCTCTAATACCTTCTCCAGTGCCGTTTGCCCGTCTCCTGAAGCGGTATCGAGCGTATACCCCCGATCAAGACTTTCAATGATGGCCCGCAATCCTTCCCGAATCGTTCGGTCGTCATCCGCAACAACAATATGCAGCATGCTATACCTCCTCCGAAATATCGGTTTCTAGAACGTGGATAAAAATGGTAGGATGGAATCGGTATCCCATTTAGATGGCAAGGGGGGCGTTGCCATGTTCATCCCGAAGCGGGTTCAGTTTCGTCATTTGCCGATTCGTACAAAGCTTCATCTCGGCTTTTCATTTCTTTTTACCATTATGGCCGTCCTATCGATCATCACCTACTATTACTACAAGGCCGATAAGCAAAACAATACGCTTGACGCAGTCAAACAGTTGAATCTGCAAACCTTGGATAAGCTTGATGAGGCGGTCACGGGGCTGACCAATATAACCAAATTACCGCTGCTAAGGGAGAACGGCACCTATAACACCTTGTTTCAGGAGATCGACACCTCCAATACCACCGGTACCTTCAGTGTGGGCTTTCCGTTTGTCATATCGACGGAAGGCTATAAGTATATGATGTTTAACCCTATGGTCGACTCCATCTTTCTATACAACAGGATGGGCCGAGGTGATTTCTATATACCGGGCCGTTCGCTCCATCCTTCAGATTTTCCCGCGTATCAGCAGCCCTGGTTTCAACAAGCTCTTGAGGATTACAAGCGTCCTATATTGATCGGCACCTATAAGATACCGAATGCGAATCATCCGGATCGGCCCTATTATGTATTCGGCGTGGCAAGGGGCATCTATAAGCTGGAGACGGGGGAGACGATCGGCGTCATTCTAATTAACGGATCCTTCGATCGCTTGTTGAAGATGCTGGATAACATGAAAATCGTGGAGAACGAACAAGTGCTGCTGCTTGACCATGACAACCGTATCTTGGCCGATCATGATTTGGGGAGAATTGGAGAACGGCTTGATTTACAGCTCGGGAATGAACTGGTTGCCGGCAATAAGGAGTTGTCTAAGAAGATAGAGATCAATGGAGTCCGCTACCTGCTGCGGATGGATACTTCGGCGCAAACCGGATGGAAAATCGTCAGCATGCTGCCTTTGGAAGAATTGTACAAAAATATTACTAGATTGACAATGACCACTACGGTGATCACCCTTTCCCTCGTAGGGGTCAGTTTCATCTTTGCGTTCGTATTCTCCCGAAGTATTGTACGGCCGGTACAGAATCTCGTGAAGCTGATGCGGATCGGGGAAACGGGGGTTTTCGAGAAGCAGTTCGTAATCGAACGGGAGGATGAAATTGGTCAATTGGCCCGGTCGTTCAACAAAATGTCGGCACGCATCCGAACACTGATCAATGACATTTATGTGGAGAAGGTTGTCCAAAAAGAGCTTGAGCTTCAAATGCTGAAGAATCAAATCAATCCTCACTTCTTGTACAATACGTTGGAGTCAATCCGAATGGTAGCAGAGGCGCGGAAAGCGGAGGATATCGCAGAGATGGCCTATTCACTGGGGAAAATACTGCGGTATGGCATCAGTTTAAACCGTGATGTGGTGAAGGTGCGCGAAGAGGTAGAACACTTGGAGCAGTATGTGATGCTGCAGAAGGTGCGTTTTGACGAACTGTTCGAGATCCAGCTTGAAATCGATGAAGCGATATTGGATCATTATATGCTGAAATTAATCCTGCAGCCGATTGTGGAGAATGCGATTTACCATGGGCTCTCCATGAGACGATCGGAAGGACTGATCCAAGTGCGCGGCTATTCCGATGATAACCGGTCCCTGCTTTTTGAGGTGTCCGATAATGGCTGCGGGATGGATCCTGAGAAAGTCGACGGGATGAACGCAGCATTCCGTGACGTCAATTCCAAGATGGCGGGCATTGGCCTCTACAATGTCAACAAGCGGATTCAGCTGTATTACGGGTCGCCATATGGCCTTACGATTGTCAGTACCCCGGGGGCTGGGACGACCGTTCTGGTTCGAATGCCCATTCAGAGGCTAAGACTAGAAGAGGTGGGTTGAGAAAGTAAATCGGGACTTGACTATTGACGTTCATAGCGGTGTAATAGTTTGGAAGATTCTGTTAAGACTCAGGTGCCGAAAAAGAAGGAATAGGGAGCTGAAGCGGATGGAGAAAGCTGGATGGGCGAATAAAATAACTGAAATTACCCTGTTTGTTGAAGAATTGCAGCGTTCGAAGGCATTTTACCAAGAGACGTTTCACCTTTCAATCCTCTATGAAGATGAAAGCTGCGTGGTGTTGGACTATGGAAATACAAGCATCAATCTCTTGAACCAAGGGGATGCCCGCGAGTTGATTGAGCCGGCGAAGGTTGGTCGGGTTGGGGATGGGGCGCGGGTTCAGTTCACCATCCAGGTACCAGAGGTTGACCGGATATGCGATGAGCTGGGGGTTCTAGGCGTTAAGCTGCTAAATGGACCGATAACGCGCCCTTGGGGTCGGCGGACGGCTTGTTTTGCCGATCCGGACGGGCATATATGGGAGATAGCACAGGTGCTCTAATGCTCTAATACGTTCTTGGAGGTGTGTTTCATGAAAACAATAGGTTTGATCGGTGGGATGAGTTGGGAGTCATCGTTGTTGTATTACCAGATCATCAACCAAACGGTTAATAAGAAGCTTGGGGGACTTCATTCCGCCATTAGTCTCCTGTATTCGGTAGACTTCGAGGAGATCAAGGCTCTCCAATATCAAGGGAAATGGGCGGAAGCCACTACAATCATGATGGATGCTGCCCAAAAGCTGGAGTCCGGCGGGGCCGATTTCATCATCATATGCACCAATACGATGCACAAGATGGCTAAGGAAGTGGAGGAGTCCGTCTCCATTCCGCTGCTGCATATCGCAGATGCAACCGCAACGAAAATGGTTCGGGACGGAATGAAGAAAGTTGCTCTATTGGGGACTAATTTCACGATGGAGCAGGATTTCTATAAGGGCAGGCTTACTGAAAAGTTCGGACTCGATGTTATGGTCCCCAATGAAGAAGATCGAAGGGTCATTCACGACATCATCTATCAAGAGCTGTGCCTGGGGATCATTCGCGATGAATCCAGGCAGGCCTATCTAAGGATCATCGATAAGCTTAGCCGGCAGGGTGCCGAAGCCGTTATTCTTGGATGCACCGAGATCACCATCCTTATCTCACAAGAGAATTGCAGCATACCGCTTTATGACACAACAAGACTTCATGCCGAGGCCGCGGTTGATTATGCCTTGGGCGTCCTATATTTTACTCCATGACCCTCCGGGCAGATCCAGTCCAATAGCCGGACTTCCGGAACGGCACGACCAGATCTGCCCTATTTTCTTTATTCCATTCAACCCCGTAAGTCCTCCAACGATCATCGCAGTATCAAACAAGGTCCCTCCCTCCAATTCCATCTCAATCCCCCTCTTGAATGGATCCATAGTAAGTGTCTTTCAGAGGTACATGGGTATGATCTTCAAGTCAATAGTACTTTTTTTCCGAATTTCGTTATTATTGCTTTGGCCCGTCATTTTTGATTCTTGATCAAAAATGATAACGGTGATCAATAGCCATGATTTACAGAGAAGTCGGGGATGACTTACAATGCGGACACATCCTTGTCACTGTAAGAGCGTATTCGGTTGCATATCCCTACATAAGCGAGGTGAGAGTAAAAACGAAAGCGCTTCACTTCATTTTGACAGCGCTTTATTGTAGGAAACCGGATCATACGTTTTCTGCGGCGGGACTGACAACTCAACGCGTTGCTACGAGGAGTGAAGTGAATGAAGAAAAAGCTTAAGAAGATCATGTCCGTACTTCTCACCGTCTCCATGGCGTTTATGGTTACGCCCTCGGTGGTAATGGGCAATACCGCAGCTGTCCCTTTGACACAAGTGGGCGATGTATTGGATTTCGAGGATGGCGGGCTGGCAGGGACCATAACCGGCGCCCCGGCAACCACTGGCTCGGGGTCAGTCACGGTGGCGGTATATGACTCCAACAAGGTACTTCGTATTCAACCTCCATCCAATACCGATTCGACTGTGGCCCAACAAGCGAGCTTTTGGTGGACGCTTCCCCTTGATAGCGGGGAATATGACCTGACCGGCAAGGATCAGGTTGAAGTAACCTTTGACTGGTGGGTGGATATTACCCGCCCTAGCGCAAACTCGCTTGACGTCCGCCTGAACAATGGTGCGGATCAGGTCATAACGCTGCGAACAGCCGGAGGCGGAACGGATGCGAACTCACCGGCGACCGTATCGTATTACTCCGGCAATATGACCGCCAATAACGTTCCGGCAATAGGGACGGCTACGACCGCGCTAACGGGTGTGCCGCGTCTGACTAAGCTTGCGGCAACCCTGAATGTGGATCTTCTGGCACAAGTGGTGTCACTCAGTGTGACCGACGGCGGTTCATTGGCCTACACCACGCCACAGCCCATAGCGATAGCCTCCGATAAGCTGACCAGCATGAGCATAGGCGCAAGCCGGGCCACCGGACAGAGCTGGGCAAGGTTTAACCCGGTTGCCGGCGTTACGTGGGATGAAAGCACCTATGGCATGCGCGTGGATAACATCACCTTCAAAGCTGCTGCGTCCGGCGAAGTAAAGCCGATCATTCCCCCAAGTGGAGTAACACTCTCACCCTCAACAGCCGCTAATTTGGAATATGGGGAAGGCTCGCTTGCCGACAAGCGTTCGGCTACCTACAGCGCGGTTGTCCTGCCTGTTAATGCAACGGACAGGACGTTTACATGGACGATCAGCGATGAGAACATTGCCACAATAGCGGTAAATGCGGATAAGAGCGTAACGGTTACCGCACGAGGCGCAGGCGAGGCTACTCTTAACGCGGTGTCCAATATGGACGGCTCCATTAAAGGCAGCGTGCCGATCCATGTCACCTATGTCCCGCCGATTGTTGAACCCGTGCCGGACTTTTCCGCTATATTAGCACAGGGGTACACGCAGGCTTTCGGAAGCAATTTTGACTTCAACGCAGCAACCCCGCTGTGGATATTCGCCGGCGGCACGTATCATAAGCTTCAAAGAGAAGATGTTCCTCAAATTAATAATTATTTCCGATTTGACGCATCCGGTTCTGGAAACCGCGGCAGTACGGGAAGTTTGCCGAGCGCCGTTTCCGGCAGCAAGGTCTATGTGAATCTGGACTGGAAGGTCCCGGCCGTTACCACCGCGGCCAATACGTTTAACCTTAGCTTCCAGGATGGAACCAATGTGTTGCTCAGTTTAAGAACGGGCACCAATAATGGCGTAAGGACCATAGGCGCATTTTCCGGGTCGCTGCCGGGGCCGACCGGCACAACCCCGCCGTATTTCTGGAGCAATGACCGTTACCACGCCTTTACCTATAACGAGGTTAATAAATGGTATAAGGTTGGCATAGAGTTTGATTTTGATACGATGCTCGCTACGGTTTCCCTAGTTCCGAGAGACGATGCTGCGGCTCAGCCGTCGGTGCTTACGGTTCCTTTTGAGGGAAGCAAAATAAGCTCCTTTGTGATTACAGGTGAGCGCGCGGGCGGGAATAACATCGGCGTTGTCGATAATGGCATTGATAACCTGTATTTCTTTACCAAAGCGCTTTCAGATACCACGATAACCGATGTACTCCCCTATGACTTCTTGCCGGAACGTCCCGCAACGGCGGACAGCAATACCCTGCAGAGCTGGTTTAAGACCGTATATATGGGGGATGTGGCGGACGAGGCAGGGCTTAATCTGCCGGCAACCGTTAAGGTGAAGGTGGCGGGTGGCAGTACCTATGAGCTTGGCGTAACCTGGGCATTAAAAGAAGCCCCATGGTCTACCACAGCCGCGCAATTGGCTTACGATCCGAATAAGCAGGGCGTGTATTCCTATGAAGGAACGCTTGCGGATCTTCCCGGCGTAGCAGTCAACAAAATGGGAATAAAAGCGAAGCTCTACATCGAAAACCGGATTAAAGACAAGATTACGACCGAACCGTTCTCCATGGAAAGGCTGGATCGGGGTGTAGTAGCCGTTCCGGCAAAAAGCGGCGGCGGGATCCTTGTCACCTGGCGGCTGCTTGCTTCGGAATATGACCACGGCTTAACCTTTAACGTGTACCGAAACGGGAGTAAAGTTAATACATCACCGGTAGCGACGCTGGATTACATCGATGTGGGCGGTAAAACCGGAGATACTTACACCGTAGTGACTGTAAATACCGGCACCATAAGCAAGCCTGCAAAGGCATGGGAACATAACTACATGGACATTCCGCTTCAGAAGCCGGAGGATCGTCCCAACCCGGCGCTTGCTTACGGAGCGACCTCCAATGCGGATCCGATTACCTACACGGCTAACGACGCCTCCGTAGCGGATGTGAATGGTGATGGCCAGTATGAGATTGTTGTAAAATGGTATCCGTCTCAGGCTCAGGATCCGGGCCTTGCAAACAGGCACACCGGTGAGACGATATTCGATGCCTATACTCTCGAGGGCAAGCTGCTGTGGAGAATAAACCTGGGTATCAATATCGTATCCAGCGCGCATCACAGCGCGTTCAACTTCTATGATCTGGATCAGGACGGGAAAGCGGAGTTCTCGGTCAAGACAGCCGATGGAACCAGAGGGTATCTTCCTAAAGCGGATGGTACCATCAATGACCTGACGGACACTCCGGCCTGGGTATTAGGCAACCCCGAAGCAGTATGGGTAGGCGGCCTGCAGAACCCGGCCAATAGCAACCAGGTCAACAATACGGCGCTCGGAAGGGTTGCATCCGGTCCGGAGAGATGGACGGTATTCAACGCGGCAACAGGCACGCCGGTGGATACGGTCGATTATTTTGCACCGTACAACATCACCTCCAACTGGGGCGATGCCAACAATAACCGCAGCGACCGCTTTAACGGAGCAGTGGCCTATATGCCGAAGAACGGCGTGTTTGGCGCAGAGCCTTATCCTACGGTGATCGAGGTGCGTGCCCACTATGGCCCGCAGTTTATAGCGGCGTATCAGTATATTGACGGTAAGATTGTGAAGGTCTGGTCGTTCACGCTGGCCGAATGGAACGCCGGCAATAATCAGGGCAATCACAATATTAAGGTTGCGGATGTGGATCATGACGGGTATAGCGAGGTTGTGCTCGGCGGCATCGCGATAGACCAAGACGGAACGATCGTATGGAGCACCAACGGAACCAGAGGGACGGTAGCCGCGGGTCACGGCGATGCCTTGCATGTAGGAGCCATGGTGCCTGACAGCAACGAGATCTATGTGTTCCAGCCCCATGAAGCCAGTCCTCCGAACAATGTGACCTTGGTTCGCGGTTCCTCAGGGGAACCGGTGTGGACGTATTCGGCAAACCTAGGCGATGTTGGACGCGGTGTTGCGGCAAATGTCACTCCTCTGCCAGGCTTCGAGGTATGGGGCATCCAGACGCCGATGTACAATATTGTGAGCGGTGAAGTGATTACAACTGACGTCGGCGGCATTGGCACAGCCAACAAGGCTCCCGTTAACTTCATCCTGTATTGGGACGGAGACCTCCTTAACGAGTTCTTCGACGGGCCGGATAATGCAACGACAACAGGCGCGCCATCCATTACGAAGTTTAATTATGATGTTGCAACCAAGCAAAGTGAGCTTACTACGCTTCAGACCTTGACGGGGACCTATTCCAATAACGGAACGAAGGCGAATCCAAGCCTGATCGCCGATATCTTCGGAGACTGGCGGGATGAGGTTCTTGTACGCACGAACGACAATAAGTCTCTACGAATCTACACGACGGATATTCCGACGGAGCATGTGATTTACACGCTGATGAATGATCCGCAGTATCGGTTGGCGGCGAACTCGCAGAACGCGATGTACAACCAGCCGGCACATCTGGGCTTCTATCTGGGTGAAGACATCCGCGGTGAAGTTCAGGGGATGAAGCTTCCGGTGCCGAACATTTATTATACGGTAGGGAGTTCTGGCGGATCCGGAGGCTCCGGCGACGGGTCCGGAAGCTCCGACGGTGGATCCGGCAACCCCGGCGGCGGTCCAGCAGCCCCGACGGCACCGGGTCCGGTAACTCCTGCACCGACTCCGGTTACTCCGTCTCCAAAGCCGGTACAGCCAACTCCGGAGAAGCCGGTGCTGAACCGTGCCATCGCGAATGCAGAGCAGACCAAATCTCACGCGGAGCAAGCGCTGCAAAAGAATCCGCCGGTTCACTTCTCCGACGTACCGGAGACACATTGGGCTGCGAAAGCAATCCAATATGCCTCTCAGCTTGGTGTGATTCAGGGCGGAATGAACGGGGAGTTCAACGGTTCGGATCAGGTGACACGGGCTGAATTCGCTGCGATGATCGTCCGTGCGGTAGGGATGGATACGAAGGGAGCGGACGCTTCCTTCTCCGACACCGATGGCCATTGGGCGGATGCTTATATCCGAGCCCTGCATCGTGCAGGTATTGTGAACGGTACGGGCAATGGCACCTTCAATCCGGATCAAGAGATCACTCGTGCCGAGATGGCGGCCATCCTTGCCCGTGTGCTGAGCATGAGCGCGGCTGGCGGGGCATCGAAGTTCTCCGATATCAGCGGGCATTGGGCTGCAGACTACATCGATCAGCTCAGCCAAGCAGGTATTGTGAACGGGGTCAGCGAAGGCAGGTTCGCACTGAACGATACCGCTACCCGCGAGCAGTCGGTGGCGATCATCATACGGATGCTGAACGTCGTGCTTGATCTCGGTCTCCAACTGTAACCATAACTAACCAAGGAGCTAAGCGGCTTTGCCCCGTTTAGCTCCTTGGCTTTTTTATTCTCCGCGGCTTTCCTTTAGGAAAATTATGGGGGGGGATCTGGCTAAGAACTTCGTTCGGATGTATCATGGTGAAAATGGTGGAAGGGGGGGATTCCATGAAACCGAACGGCAGCACTTCCAAGTTGACCTACCTTAAATGCATCGTGGATGGTGTGGAAATCAAACGGTGCCGGCAGACCTACCAAAGCTACAAGCCGCACGTGCACAACGAATTGTCCATCGGCTATATTGAGGAAGGCTCCACGCATGTGGAATTTGGAGGAGATACCCTATCCTTCGTCAAGGGCGACGGGATTGTCATTCCACCGCTTACGAGTCACTGCTGCTCCCCGACAGACATTCGGCAGTGGCAGTTCGTAATGCTCTATATTGAACCCCGCTATTACGAGGGCAGCGTGAGATTCGATCAAGTCATGAAGCTGTCCGGTGATTCCCTTCGGCAGGTAACCGCATTTGTTCACTTGTTGGAAACAGAAGAGGATAAAGGTACGCTGGAAAGCCGATTGATTGAACTGTTGGTGGAGCTGGGGGAGCCTATAGCGGGGGAGACCCATCCAGGTGAGGAAGACCATCAGGCGGAGCGGGTCATGGAAATACGCAATTGGCTGGTGGACCGGTATCAAGAGAACTGGACGCTGGAGACGCTGGAGAATACCTTCGGTCTCAGCCGTTTTGCCATCATCCGCCAGTTTAAACGCAGATTTCACACCACACCAAGAGCGTTCCAATTGCAGGTAAAGGTCGCTGCCTCCAAAAAGCTGCTTGCTGAAGGGGTTGAACCATTCGAGATCATGGAGCGGGTCGGATTTTATGACCAGGCGCATTTTATAAGGGAATTCAAGAAGATGAGCGGCGTTACACCGAAGGGTTATCTGCAGAGCTTATAGATGGGCGTGCCCCGTCAATTTCGTACAATACGGCCTCTTAGGGATCGGATACGATGAGAGTATTCTGGAAATAAGGGGTCTTCGAATGGATCGGTTGAGATTGACGCTTGTCATGGTCGTATGGGGAAGCATTGGGGTTTTTACGCGGCATATCGAGCTATCTCCTTTTGTGCTGGCTTTCTTAAGGGCGGTGATCGCCCTGCCGGTGTTGTTGGTATTAGGAATAAGGAGGCCTGCAGGCCAACGGGTTACTTTCCGCCAAACAAAGCCCTATCTGGTATCCGGCGCACTGATCGGATTAGCTTGGGCCGCCCTCTTCTACGGGTTCCAGAACACGAATGTCTCTACAGCAGTCATCATCTATAACATGTGTCCGGTGTATGTCATGCTGGTGGCACCCTTCGTTCTCAAGGAACGACTGACCCGATTGCGGATGGGCATCGTTGGATTCTCGTTTATCGGATTATGCCTGGTTGTAGGTACGGGGGGCTTCGGTGCTGCCGGGTTATCGTCTCAGGGGATGTGGGGGATGATTCTCAGTGGGGTGTCGGGCATGCTGTATGCGGCTATCGTCATCATCAACCGTAAAGCGGCCAATCAAGTGGATCATACTCTCGCTACATTGCTTCAAATGGGTGCAGCCGGTCTGGTTTTATTGCCGTTCGTGCTGGCGGAGGGGGAGTGGGGGCAGGTTCTGGCTGCGGACGGGACGGCGATCCTATTGACATGCATTCTTGGAGTGGTCCATACAGGCCTGGCCTACAGTCTTTACTTTTCAACCTACCACCGAGTGTCGTCCATCGAGATTGCCTCCTACGGCTATTTGGAGCCGGTGTTCGGTATTGTGTTTAGTGTCCTCTTGCTGGGAGAGACCTTTGCCCTGACGCAGCTGATCGGTGGCTTGATGATCCTGGGATCTACCTATTGGGGGGAATGGATGCATCAGATAAGGCCTAACTCCAGCAACAGCAAGGCGGCTACTTGAAGGCTCCATAAAAAAACGCTTGCCTTAAAGTGTACTTTAAGCTGTACGATGAATAGGAGCCAAAAACATATGCGTGGGTTTGGCCCTATTCTTGGATGGGAAGGTGTGGTAAACCTTGAAGCAAAGAACGTTAGGCAAGAGCGGTTTGGAGCTGTCTGCACTCGGACTCGGTTGTATGGGCATGTCTGATTTTTACAGCGGGCGTAATGATGAAGAATCGATCCGGACCATACACAGAGCGTTAGAGCTTGGTGTGACCTTCCTGGATACGGCCGATATGTATGCGGTCGGAAAGAATGAAGAGCTCATCGGCAGGGCCGTAAAGGGGCGCCGCAGCGAAGTCATTCTGGCAACCAAATTCGGGCAGGTTCGAGGCGGGGATGGTAAATTCCTAGGTGTCAACGGTCGACCGGAGTATGTAAGATCGGCTTGTGAAGCCAGTCTTCGCCGTCTTGGTATGGACTATATCGACTTGTACTACCAACACAGGGTTGACCCTCAAGTTCCGATCGAAGAAACGGTTGGCGCTATGTCCGAGCTGGTGAGCGAGGGCAAAGTCCGTTATATCGGCTTATCCGAGGCTGCCGCGGGGACGATTCGGCGTGCGCATGCTGTGCACCCGATTGCCGCACTGCAGACAGAGTATTCGCTCTGGAGCCGCGACGTCGAAGATGAGATATTGCCGGTATGCCGTGAGCTCGGGATCGGTTTCGTTCCCTATAGTCCGCTCGGACGGGGATTTCTTACGGGACAGATCCGGAAGTTTGAAGACTTGGCCGAGGACGATTTTCGGAGGTTCTCCCCCCGTTTTCAAGGAGATCATTTCGTGAAGAATTTAGAGCTTGTAAGACGTGTGGAAGAGATTGCAGCCGAGAAGGGCGTAAAGTCCTCTCAGTTAGCATTAGCTTGGCTGTTGGCGCAAGGGAACGACATCGTTCCGATACCGGGAACGAAGCGGAGGGAGTATCTGGAGGAGAATATCGGCGCTATTGCGATTGAACTGTCGAATGAGGAATTGGCTCGTATCGAAGAAGCGGCTCCTATAGGGGCGGCCTTCGGAAACCGTTATGCGGATATGAGAAGTGTAAACCTGTAACAGGGTTGCAGGAAGGTGTTCATGTGAGTATTTCAATCAAAGAAGTCTCGGAAAAGCTGGGGATTCCTCCCCATACCATCCGCTACTATGAGAAAGAAGGATTGCTCCGCCCCATTCAACGAGACCGGTATGGAAACCGGGTGTTTGAACAAAGGGATCTGGATTGGATGGATATCATGATGCGCTTGCGCGCAACCGGGATGCCGGGTGCTCTCATCAAGCAAATGGTCGATCTTGCCGTTCAGGGTGATTCCACGATACCGGAGAGAATAGCAATATTAGAGAAACACAAGCTCGAACTGCAAAGAAAGCAGGTAGAGCTGGATAAAGCGTATGAGGCTGTAAACAAAAAACTATCGATCTACGAGTCCTTACTTAGAGAACGATCATGAAGGATTGGGACGATCGACATGTGAAGGAGAGGTTCATTATGGTTGTCTTGTCATTTGCTTATCCTTATGGAGAAGTACTGGACTCCGAGTATTACATGACAAGCCACGTTCCAAAGGTCAAGGCGGTCTTGGCTTCATTCGAAGGCTCCCGGGCTGTAGTGCGTAAAGACATTGCTCCCGACAAAGGCCCCTATCAACTCACCATCTCCTTATATTTCCGTTCTGCGGCAAATATGGAACAGTTCCTTGCAGATCCCCGAATTCCAGAGCTTCAGCAAGATATCGCCAATTTCTACAGCGGCGCACCCCATGTCTTGACCGAGGAACAGGTTGAGGTTTGAAATAGATGAAGAAGGGCCATCCGGTAAGGGTGGCCCTCGGCCATTGACAGACAATGGTTTTTACCGTATATTTTGATTGACTGATGCAGTCAATCAAAATAAGGAGGGCGGGGGAAATGCCAAACTCAAAGGAGTTTTCCGCTGAACAAGGCTTGTTTCAGCAATGCGAGGTCCTGTCGAAGGACCGAACACGAATTGGATACAGATCGATCGGCGAGGGGCCTGGGATTATCCTTGTTCATGCTGCATTAAGGGATTCTGAAGACTATACCCGCTTAGCCATTGCACTTTCTCACTCTTTCACCGTTCACCTCATGGATCGAAGAGGCCGAGGCTTGAGTGGTCCACAGGGTCCGGAGTATGCTATGGATAAGGAATGCGAAGATGTTCAGGCCATCCGGGAAGCGACAGGCGCCAACTATTTGATTGGACACAGCTATGGAGGACTAGTCTCGCTGGAGTTGGCCAGAATGGACGATTCGATCACCAAAGTCGCTTTGTATGAACCTGGAGTATTAATTCATCCGATGGACGAAGCTTGGATGCACCTTTACGAGCAGGCGATGCATAAGAAGGATCACCGTGGCGCGTTTACTCACTTCGTGAGAGGAATGGGCTATACCCCCTTAACACAGCTCCCCTATTGGTATGCGAAGCTTATCTTAAGGATCATGGTGCAAGGAGACCATTGGGGGAAAACCGCCCGATTGCTTCAGCAAAATTTAAAGGAGCACCGTGAGGTGCAGCGACTTTCCTCTTCCTATCAACATTACAGCGATACCAGAGCAGATGTATTATTGATTCAAGGGGGCAAAAGTTCAGATTCCACCAAAGAAATGATCGAGATATTAAACCGGACGATCACTCGATCGACGGTGGAAACCGCCAACAAGCTGGACCATTTTGGACCTGAGAATAACGGCGGGCCTGACCAGATCGTGGGCCTGCTAACCACCTTTTTTCTTTAATCCCAAAGGAGTTTGAATCCATGCCGCGGTTAAAAGAAGACCAACTTCAAAAAATCTACGAGGAACGCAAGCAACAGATTACGTCGGCTGCAGTCCAAATATTTGCCCAGCGAGGCCTCCCAGGCACAAAAATCAGCATGATCACCGCAGAAGCAGGCATAAGCCATGGACTGTTCTATCATTATTTCAAAACCAAGGAGGAGCTCTTTACCTCCTTGGTCCGGGAAGCGGTTGAAACATCAATGAAGGAAATCGACAACTTAGGCCAATTAGCGGGATCGCCGATTGATAAGATAAGAGCTCTCACACAAAGCATGCTCGATGAGAACGGAGCTCCTTATTTTATGCTGCTCCATCGGGCCCGCAATTTCGAGGAGGTTCCTGAAGAAGTCAGCCAACTGATTCAAAACTACCCGATGGATGTTTACGTCAAACGGCTGCTCCCCCTATTTGAGGAAGGGCAACAACGTGGGGAAGTCGCAGATGGCAATCCGGAGGAGTTGATCGCTAATTACCTCACCATCCTATCCGGCGTGATGGTATTGGGCAAAGGCTATGCGACTCCCCAAGTGGATTGGCTGTTGAGATTTGTGAAGAAGCGATGATAGCTTACGATCTCAACGATGCAGGATATAGTCGTGCTCGTAAATCGCCTGGACCCGTTCCAGTACGTTCTGTGCTTGATCTTGAAACTGTAACGCTGCAACCTGACCCTTCACCAAAAACACCCCGGTCTTATCGCGATGTTCCCCGAGCGCACCTTCGTACAGCTTGCTGGCTCCGCGGGTAGGGGGGGCAAAGAACAGCTTCATAAGCACGGTTACGAAGAGAGGCAACCCGGATTTCTTCCCCTTACGAAGCGTATTGTTGCCGCCCGGATCAACACTGCGGATCTTGATGCCGTCCTTGGCTAGCTGCGGCGCAATGGCCTGCGTCCATAGGGAAAGAGCTAGCTTGGAGGTGGCGTAAGGACCAAGCAGCTTCCGGAAGGTTTTGGGATGCTCCAATATATCGACCGTAAACTCCTTCGTCCATTTCTGCGCAGAAGAGGAGGTGTTGATCACCGTTTTGAACTGGCCCCGCATAATCGGTTCCTTCAATTCCATCAGGATGATGTACGGAACAACCGTTAGCAGCTCATAATGCCGTTCACGCCCTTGCTTCGAATAGCTCAGCTCGGGAAAGGACCCGCCAGCGTTGTTAAACAGGATATCAATCCGCTGTTCCTTGCTCTTGATCTCTTCCAGGACCTGCCGCAAGCTGGCGTAATCGGCAAGATCAGCCGTTTTGTAAATTCGAAGCCGTCCAAGACGGAGTGCGGTTTGGATTCGCTCATCGTCCGACGGAAAGTCCGAACGATTCAGAGCAATCACCTGCCAGTCCTCCGACAGCAGCTTCCGGGTTAATTCCAATCCGATTCCTGCGCTTGCGCCTGTAATCAATGCGATCGATTCACTTGGTCTCCTGTTCATCGCACATCTCCTCCTGATACCGGGATTCCCCTTGATAGTGCACATTGTATAAGTTGGAGTCGACTCCAAGTCAAGAAGACCATCATCTACACAAGGAGGGGACAGGATGAAGGAAGAGCGGAGTTATACGATAAAGCAAACCGCCGCACAAACCGGAATTTCCGAGGATACGATCCGGTACTATGAGAAGATCGCGCTGCTGCCCCGGGCTGACCGGAAGGATAACGGGCACCGCATCTATCGGCAGGAGGACATCGATACGATCCGGCTGATCTCCTGCCTGAAGAAAACGGGGATGCCGCTCGGTGAAATGCGGCCCTTTCTGACCGTCTCCGCCGATGCCGATCCCGCGGAATATCCCGAGCTGGTGGAACACTTAAGAAGCCATCGGGAAACGATCATATCCCAAATCGCCTCTCTGCAGCAGGTCGTCGATTTCATCGATATGAAGCTGGGGGAGGGAAAAATTCGAAGAGATTGCTCCGATGACAGTCCGGAAGCCACGGCGGGAGAGGCGAAGCCCAAGCCCGTCTCACCTGTAGAGATGGCCTTTTTCCCAGGATCGGCTGGGGGGCGCAAGCCGCCGGCTTCCGGGGGGTAACCCGTAATAATCCTTACAAGGTTTGTCCGCTGTCAACGGTGATGATCTGACCGGTCATGGCTTCCTGTTCCAAGGCGGAACAGACCATGGACGCAATATCCTCGGGTGTCGAAATGCGCTGCAACAACAGATGCGGGGCCAGCCGGTTCATTTGGTCTTCCCTTCCGGCCCACCATCTTGTGGAGACGGCACCCGGTACGATGCAGTTGACCCGAATATCGGGAGCCAGCGCCCGCGCCAACGATTTTGTGAGTCCGTGAACGGCGGCCTTCGATACGGCGTAAGGCAGCGAGGAGCCTAGGCCTGTTTGGCCCGCTATGCTGCCGAGATTGACGATCGCCCCTTGATGATTGTTCTTCATGTAGGGGGCTACAGCCCGCGCGCAGTAGAACATCCCTTTCACATTCACCGCGAATAAGTCGTCCCATACCTCCTCCGTTGCCATCTCCAGATCATCCATTGGAATATGTCTGGTGATGCTGGCATTGTTAACGAGCAAATCCACGGTTCCGAATTGCTGAACAATGGTTTCAATCATGCCCCGGACTTCCTTGTCCTGGGAGACGTCTGCTTGCAGGGCTATAGCCCGCCCTCCCTTAAGGTTAATCGAATGCACGGTTTCCTCTGCATCGGTTTGAGAACGTGAGTAATTCACGATAACGGTTGCGCCTCGTTCAGCCAGTGCGCAGCTGGTCGCTCTGCCAATCCCCGTACCGCCCCCGGTAACAAGAGCCACTTTATTCTTAAGTTCCATCCTAACTCCACTCCTTTACGTTCTTTGATTTTCATTGTAATCGCCCCAACACTATTTGTATAATTGAATGAATTGAAGCATTAATTCAATTTCAATGAATTGTCGTAGGGGGATGGACCGTGGAGCTCAAGACGTTAAAAACTTTTCAGCTCATCGTGAAATACGGGAGCTTTATACGCGCGGCGCAAGAAATGAACTATGCGCAGTCCACCGTCACGATGCAAATGCAAAAGCTTGAATCCGAACTGGGGGTTCAGCTTCTAGAGCGTGGAAGAGAGATTAGCCTGACGGAAGCCGGAAGACTGTTCTATGAGCAGAGCCTGCAGATCGTAAGAAATATGGAGCACCTCCAGTCAAGCTTAACGGATCTGAAATCGGGCGAAACCGGGCATGTGCGCATAGGGGCCACGGAGCCAACAGCCAGTTACCGCTTGCCCGGCATCTTGTCGACATTCATGTCCGCCTATCCGAATATCCGCATTTCCGTGGAAATCTCGAACACTCCGGCCCTTAGCGAGCGCATCCTCAAGGGGGACATCGATTTCTCCCTTACTACGGCGCCTAACATGGGCACCGGCTTGTATTTCGAACCGTTATATCAAGAAGAGTTCGTGGCCTTAATGCCCGAGAATCATCCGCTTGCGCGGAAGGATGTCATAGAACCGGATGATCTTCGAGGCAGCAGGCTGCTCATCACATCATCGACCTGCCCCTATCGCAGGAAGCTGGAGATGGTGATGCAGGAAAAAGGGAATGTGTCTCTCGACACGATGGAGATCGGGAGTATGACGGCGTTGAAATTTTATGTGGAGAAGGGGATCGGAATCGCGCTTGTTCCTCAAATTATGGTGGAGCCCGAAAAGGGGACCGTAACGAAACCGATCGGTGGAAGCCTGGTCCATATGACCTGCGGGATCCTGTGCAAGGAGTCGGCATACCCATTCCAGCTGGCGAGTCATAAGCTCTATCAATATCTAAAGCAGGAGCTGGAGGCACATCCATAAAAAGTGAAAGCCCGCGCCGGCGGGATAGGATGATGATCCGGTACGGAACGGGCATGGTTGAAGAACCGCAAGCTAGAGGGATGCTGAACCGTTCCTCTTCATTTCGTCTAGTATACGTTTTCGAACAACGATGGGATTCAGGTCGGGAGAGGTGAGGTGCTCCACATAAGAAACCGCACTGTGATCGATCTCGTCCTCGCTGGCCTTGTTGGCGTTATAGAACTTATAATGCGGCAAGAACGTCATCCCGATCTGGTTGGCAAACACTTGCAACGGGCGTACCAGTTCGCTGATCGTGTAGCCAATCAGGCCGCCGGACTGGTAGGATGCTTCATGGCCTCCGATCGACATAGCCAGGAGGAGCTCTTTCCCCGCCACAGCCCTGCCGCCGTCCCCGAAGAGCCAAGTCGTGGTAAACACATCGTCCAGCCACATCTTGAGCAAAGCCGGCATGCTGTACCATTGGATGGGGAACTGCAAGCCGAACCGATCATGCTGGGCCAGAAGGCTCTGCTCCTTCTCCGCGTCGATGGAAAAGTCCGGATATGCCTTGTATAATTCATGAACCGTTATGGGATGGGGGGTGCCACGCAATTCCGCCAACCAGCGTTGATTGACACGAGACCGTTCGATATGGGGGTGAGCCACAACGACCAAGGTTCTCATTGGGCGGCACCATGTGCTGCAGCCTCGATCGTCGCTCGCATAACCTCTGCTCCCCGATGTACATGGGCTTCAATCTCCGGGGCGAGATGCTCGGGGAGGAAATCCGTGATCCAGACGAGCTTGGCGCCGTTATCGCCATGGGAAAAGACTTGAAAGGTTGCATGATGATGCAGCAATGGCATGCGTCCTTCCTTTACCGCGTACGCCATTCGGCGCTCCTTGTGATCGATGGAGATGATGAACTCCCGAACTTGACCGCCATTGGGCAGAATGAGCGTTCTTTCGTGACCGTTGATCAGGGTATTCTCGGTATAACCGGGGACAAGACGATAATGGACGGCACCTACATCGCTGACTGCAGCCCATACCTGCTCGGGCGATGCAGCAACCATAATTTCCTTGCGAATCGTTGGCAATGGATCACGCTCCTTGAGACCATTATATTTTTGATTGAGTTGTCAGTCAACCATAAAATGTAAACTGGTTATCCCAGTTTGAAGAACGAAACCGCCGACTCCGCGATTTGATCGAATTTCTCGCTAACGAAGCGGTTGATGTCGGCATCTGCCATACCTTGAGCGGTGAAATCCTGAAGCAGCTGATCCAGGTAATTCACTCCTTGAGAAATGGCTCCCCAAAATTGCATGGACATGAGATTCGCGTCTCCCGGACGGATAACGCCTTGTTGAATTCCCAGTTCAATGGCTTGTGTCATCGGTTTGATGAAGCTCTTCATCCATTCAAAGGGCGACAGCTCTCCAGGCTCATATAAATGATGCAGATCCAGACTGATTCGCATATAGAAACGCTGGGTCTCCGGATCTTGGACGACGCGTTCACAGTTGAGCAGGGCGAAGTTTTTGAATTGCTCCAGCACAGGGGCATGTTGTTCGAAATAGGCCGTCGTATATTGAAGGGACCGGGTCATCGTAGATTCGTAAAGCTCACGAAAGAGCTGCCTTTTATTCTTGAAGTAGTAGTAGACCAACCCATGTGCAAGACCCGCCTGGTCCGCCACATCGCTTAAGTTCGCGGCCGCATAGCCCTTTGCCACATAGACACGAATGGCCGCCTGCAATATCTCTTGCTTCCGCTGCTCTCGAATGGCCTCGTTCTGTTTCTTCGTACGGGGAGACATGTCATCAACACCTTATGCAGAAGTTATATCTCCAGTATACTCGATGCACCCCCGTACAGACAGCGCGATGAACCTTACCCTAAATTTTCGGAAGAATTATGGAAAAAAGGAGGGAATTGGAGTCTACAATCGAATCCACTTATACGGACTGGAGAAATACCAGCCTGGAGCACATCCATATCGAAGGAGGAGATGAATATGAACCCGGAAGTGACGAATTTTATTGAGGCTCTGAAGGAGCCGTGGCAGGTGGAGCTGGTGATTGCCCTGCGTGGAGTTGTCCATGAGGCCGTCGAGAACGTTCAGGAGCGTATCCAGTACAAGAAGCCTCATTTTCTGAAGAACGGCAAGTACCTTGCCGTCATCTCGCCCTCGAAGGACGCGGTCAGCTTCACGCTGTTCAACACGACTGGACTGGAGATTCCGGAGGATCTGTATGAGGGTCCGCCGGAGAGGAAGACGCTGAAGCTCCGCAAAGGGCAAACCGCCGATAGGGGCGAGCTTGCGGCTCTGTTGAGCAAAGCGGCTCAAACGTTATGAGTGCTGCAGGTCCCCATCGTTAGGTGGGGGCCTTTTTTTTTGACTATACGCAGGCACCTTGACATAAGGCTGTCAGGGTTCGTGGTTTAATATGGGTATTGTAAGCAAGATAATCCAATTCAAGGAGGCCATTCCCATGACAAACTCAAGACCAGCCCTTTCCGAGGCAAGTACCGAGATGGTTCCGTTCCACATCTCCATCCCGCAAGAGGATCTGGATGACCTCCGGAATCGATTGTCCCGGACTCGCTGGCCGGACGCTCTAGACGGAGCCGGCTGGAAATATGGGGTATCCCTCGACTATGTGAAAGAGTTAGCCGCCTATTGGGAGAAGGAATACGATTGGCGTAAATTCGAAGCCCGCTTGAATGCGTACCCCCAGTTCATGACGAATATTGATGGGGCCAACATTCACTTTATCCATGTCCGCTCGCCTGAACCGGATGCGTTCCCCCTGCTGCTCACCCACGCATGGCCCAGTTCGATTGTCGAGTTTATGGAACTAATCGGTCCGCTCAGTGATCCGCGCAGTTATGGCGGCGATCCGGCCCAAGCCTTCCACCTGGTCATCCCGTCCGTACCTGGATTCGGATTCTCGGGGCTTACAGCCGGATGGGATATCGCTCGCATCTCTCAAGCCTGGGATATCCTTATGAAGCGCTTGGGCTATATGGAATATGGTGCTCACGGCAGCGATTGCGGTGCACTTGTGTCGAGGGAGCTTGGTATCCAGAAGCCGGAGGGCCTTCGGGGCATCCATGTGCTGCAGCTCTTTTCTTTTCCTTCCGGGGATCCGGCGGAGATGGCGGACTTATCGGAGGAGGATCAGCGGAAGCTTCAATTCCTGGCCCAGTTCCAAGAGCGTGCGGGTTTCAACTCGATCCAATCCACACGGCCGCAGACCCTCTCCTATGGACTGTCGGACTCGCCGTCCGGCCAGCTTGCTTGGATTGCCGAATTGTTTTGCGGTTTCGGCGATCATGTGGATTTTATTGACCGTGATGCATTCCTGTCGAACGTCACCTTATATTGGCTGACCAATACGGCAGAATCGTCCGCTCGTTTGTATTATGAGAATGCACACAACCATGGTCCGGAGCCGCAGGGACCGAATACGATTCCTACAGGGGTGGCGGTATTCGGACATGATTTTAAATCGATCAAGCGGTTCGCCGAACGTGACAATACGAATATCGTGCAGTGGTCGGAATATGAGCGGGGAACCCACTTTGCCGCGATGGATGCGCCGGATCTCCTCATTCCCGATATCCGGAATTTCTTTCAACGATTCCGCTAACGCTAGAGAACAAGATTGGCTATAAAAGAGGGGAGCTACACGCATGGATGCAGCAAAAAGAGCACCGTTCGAAATGTCAGCAAACGATAGAGAGCCCGGTACCGTACTCTGCAACCGAGCGTTGAACCGCGCCTTGCTGGCAAGGCAATGGCTGCTTAGCCGTGCGAAGCTCCCCGTCTTGGAGGCCATCGAGAGTCTGGCCGGGATGCAGGCGCAATCCCCGGCTGCCCCTTATTTCGCTTTGTGGTCGCGGGTAGAGGATTTTCGGCACGAAGAATTGTCGGGGCTCTTAAGGGATAAGCGGGTTATACGGATGGCATTGATGAGGGCCACCCTGCACTTGGTCACGTCTCGTGATGCTTTGCGGCTTCGCCCCTTGCTGCAGCCCGTCATGGACCGCAGCCTGAAGGGAGCCTTCGGCAAGCAGCTTCAAGGAGTAGACCTCGAGGCACTTGCTGCAGCCGCAAGGGAATGGGTCGAGAAGGAACCTATGACCTTCCATGAATTGGGCCTGCGTCTAGGCGAGCATTGGCCCGGTCTCGACCCGGAGGCTGCAGCGGGTGTGGTTCGGAATAGGATCCCGCTTGTGCAAGTACCGCCGCGGGGGGTATGGGGGATGAGCGGTCAGGCTAAGCATACGTCCGTTGAGGCATGGCTAGGCCAGCCCTTATCCTACGAGGTCGAGCGGGAATGGCTCATTCGAAGGTATTTGACCGCATTCGGACCGGCAACCGTCAAGGATATTCAAGTATGGTCAGGACTTACACGTATTCATGAAGATATAGAATCTCTCCGTCCGTGTCTGATCCCATTCCGCAACGAACAGGGCGAGGAGCTGTTCGATCTGCCGGATGCACCTCGGCCTGATCCCGATACGCCATCTGCACCACGCTTCCTTGGCGAGTTCGATAATATGCTGCTGTCCTATGCGGACCGCAGCCGGATCATGGATGAGGCGTACCGCAAACGTCTGTTCACTTCCAATGGGATCGTCCGCGCAGCGATCCTCGTCGATGGATTCGTTGTGGGCAGCTGGAAGCTGACGAGCGGCCGTGACCGTGCGGTCCTGCATCTGGAGCCCTTTCGAGATCTTTCCCAACAAGATCAAGAGGCTCTATCTGAAGAGGGGGCACGGCTGCTTCATTTTGTAGTTCCGCATGCAGCTGCAACGGAGATTATTTTTCACTGACCGTTCGGGGACAGAGGGCCGGAGGATAAAGGTGTAGAATAAGGAATGGGTGATATTCCCATTACAGGTTCCGGATTGGAGGCTGTTCCATGAAGCTGGATCGCTTGCTCGCGATTACGATGACCTTATTAAATCAACCCCGCGTCAGCGCAACGGACCTTGCCAAGCGATTCGAGGTTTCCCTGCGAACGATCTACCGCGACATGGAAGCGATCAATCAAGCCGGTATCCCCATAGTGTCCTTCGCCGGATCGGATGGAGGGTATGAGATAATGCAGGGCTACCGATTGGATAAGCAAGTATTGTCGCTGGAGGATTTCGCCTCCATCTGCTCCGCCTTGCGCGGAATACGGTCCGCGGCGGATCATTCTGAGATCGATCCATTGATCGAACGAATCGGCGCGCTAATGCCTAAGAACACAGCGAGGGATCCGATCTATATGGATCTCGATTTCAAGCCGGCACCCAATGATAAAGTGCATATCGGCCCCCTGCACCAGGCGGTCAGAGACCTTCAGCTTGTTTCCTTCACCTACTTAGATAACAACGGGGTGGAAACCGAACGGAAGCTGGAGCCGATGGGTCTTTTTCTCAAAGGATATGTCTGGTACGTATACGGGTACTGCCTGACCCGAATGGACATCCGCGTATTTCGCCTGTCCCGTATAGGTGAACTGAAGATTTTGCCGGACCATTACATGAGGCGGGATTATTCGCTGGAAGATGTCGAACAGCAATTCATGAGCAGAGCGGATTATAAGAAGGTGCAAGCAGTATTACGGTTTCAACCGGTGATGAAAACCCGGGTGCGCGATGAATTCGGGTTCGACCAAGTCCAAGTGAATGCTGACGGCACCTTGTCGCTCACCACCTATTTCTCATCCATGGAACGTGCCATCGCCAAGATCTTGAGCTTCGGCAGTATGGTGAAAGTATTGGATCCCCCGGATTTATTCATGAATGTGAACCGTGAAATCCAGAATATGGTGGAGCTGTACGAGCTTTGATGAGGGCCATCCGACGCAGGATGGCCTATATTCCATTTTCTTATGGACTATATGAAAAATTATCACCCTATCTTTGAAAATATGATATATTAATTTAGATGAATTCTTATCGACTCGGAATGATAATCTACCAAACAATATTAAGAAGCAAAGGAAGGTCTCATTATGGAATCGATCTATCAGAGATGCAGAGATTTTGCAGCGTCCTTCATAGCGCCTTATACGGATCGGACGGACAGCGAGTCGAGATTCCCCGAGGAATCCTTCAAGGCGCTTGGGGAGCAGGGCCTCCTGAAGCTGCTGATTCCGGAGGCATACGGCGGGTTCGGCAAAGGACTGGAGGAGCACGCCCAGGCTTGTCTGGCCTTCGCGGAGACCTGCTCCACCACGGCTCTATGCTATATGATGCATAACGTTGCCGTCATGTGTCTGGTCACCCATGGCAGCGAAGAGCTGAAGAAGAGAGTCTTCACCGATGTTGTAGAACACGGGAAGTTCCTGGCGTTGGCCTACAGCGAGTTCGGGACCGGCACCCACTTCTATCTTCCGGAAATGACGGCGGTGGTGAGCGGCGACCACACCACGTTCAACGGGAAGAAGAGCATGGTCACGTCCGCATCCTACGCGTCCTACTATCTCGTTCTGGCACCTTCCGTGGAGGAAGGGAAGATCAACAACTGGGTGTTCCCTCTGGAAGCCGAAGGCCTTTCCTTCGAGATGTCCGGTTGGCAGGGGATGGGGATGCGGGGCAATTCGTCCTGCCCCATGCGGGTAGACCAAGTCAGGCTGGATTCCTCCTACCGCATCGGAGCGGAAGGCACGGGCGAGGAGCAGGTCTTCCAAGTCGTCGCTCCCTTCTTCATCACGGGGCTTGGCGCGATATACAGCGGGACGGCCCTGCATATGTTCGAGGTGGCCAGCGGCCATGCTGCGGGCCGGAAGTACCCGGATGGCAGATCGCTGTCCCATATTGAGACCGTTCAGGTCCATATCGGGAACATCTACAAGCAGGCCTCCGCCGCGAAAGCCATCACGCTGGAAGCGGCCCGAGCCGGGGCTAACGGAGAAGCGGACGCCCTTGCCAAGATTCTGGCGGCCCGCATCTTTGCCTCGGAGGCCGCTATCGAATGCGGAAGGCTGTCCATGAGAGTGGGCGGAGGGAAAGCTTACAATAAGGCGCTTCCGTTGGAGCGGCTGCTGAGAGACGCCTATGCCGGTCAGATTATGGCTCCAAGCGCCGACGTTCTGACGATCTGGCTTGGAAAAGCATTGACGGGTCAGATGATTCCCTAAAGAAAACAAAGGAGTGAGCTCCGTTGAGTAATACGAGAATAAGAGTCGGTGCGGTGATATATGATCCTAGGGTTACCGTGATCTGGGGGATCATCGCGGATTTTTTCAAAGAGGAAGGGCTGGAAATCGACTGTGTCTTCTACAAGGATTATGAAGGTCAGGTCGACGGCTTGATGAATCGGGAGATCGATATCGCCTGGAATTCCCCTCTGGCATGGCTGGATACCTACTTAAGGACCGACGGGAAATGTCAGATGGGATCCATGAGGGATACGGACAGAGACCGGAATACCGTCTTCGTTGTCCGCAAGGACAGCGGCATCACCGACCTCAAGGGGCTGAGAGGCAAGACGATCGGCTTCGGAGCCATCGATTCGCCTCAAGCAAGACTGATCCCCATCAACCACTTGCATCAGAACGGACTGGAGTATGGGGCGGACTATGTGGAGAAGAGGTTCGATATCGGCGTGGGGCTCCATGGAGACCATGTCGGAGGCGAGCTGGATGCTCTCAAGGCCTTGATGGCGGGCGAGGTGGACGCCTCGGTCACGCTGGACCTGAACTGGGAAGCTTGGAAGAAGGATGGCACCGCCGATGAGAATCAGCTGGTCTGCATCGATACAACGGCGTTGTTCGACCACTGCATCTTCACGGCACATCCGGATTTCCCGGTCGAGAGGTTCGCAGAATGGCAGAAGGTGCTTCACCGCATGGATTATACCAACGAAGCCCATCAGAAGATGATGGATATGGAAGGCTTGAAGGAATGGGTGGAAGGCAGAACGACGGGATTCCAGCAGCTGCGCGAAGCCAATGACTATCTGAAGTTCTTGAATAAGTAATTCCCCGAAAAGAGAAGCGTGGAGCTTTCCGCTACTTCTCTTTTCCCTATTTCTATATCACTTCGGGAGATTGAGACGATGAATAAGCAGATACCGTTATTCCCCACTTCCTTAATCGGCAGTATGCCCAGATCCAAGATGGTGCTAAGCGCCTTGAGAATGATGAGAAGCGGAAGGATCGACCCCAACGACTTCAAGCGGCTTATCGAGGAGGAGACCGGCAAGGTCGTCAAGCTGCAGGAGGAGCTGGGGATCGACATCATCACAAGCGGCGAGCTGGGACGGGATAATTATGTGTCCTTCGTCTCCGGTAAGATCGGCGGGGTACGAATGATGAGCATGAGTGACATGCTCGATTATGTGGATGACAAAAAGGCGTTCGAGGATATGCTGACCGCACTGGATGTTCCGGCTGTGAGTATTAAGAATGCGATCTGCGTGGGGAAGCTGCAGTACAAGGGGGATATCGTCGCCAACGAGCTGCTGAGCCTGAAGAGGTTCACCGACAAGCCCGTGAAGATCACCTTGCCGGGCCCCTATCTCCTTACCCGGTCCATGTGGCTTCCGAACCTCTCCGGTCAGGCTTATGGGAGCAAGGAAGAGCTCGGACAAGACGTGATCCGGATTCTGAAGGATGAGATCGATCACCTCGTAGGCATAGGGGTTGATGTGATTCAATTGGATGAGCCGGTATTAACCGAGGTGGTGTTCACCGAGGGAAAACCAAGGTCCTTCATGTGTGCGGCCCTCTCCGAGAGGAAGGATCCGAAGGAGGAGCTTGAATTTGCCGCTTCCTTGATCGGACCGGTCATGGAGCATCTCGGACGGACCGGGACGGTTGCTTCTCTGCATGTATGCAGAGGCAACTGGAGCAAGAAGGAAAGCACCTTATTGACCGGACCCTATACCCCGCTCCTGGAGCTGTTCGCCAAGGTCAATCCGAACTTGCTGACCCTTGAATTCTCAACGCCCCGAGCTGGGGAGCTGAATTCCTTGCTGGCTGATGCGAGGATTACCGGGCATACGGCGCTTGGCTTAGGTGTGATCAACCCGCGTACGGATGAGATAGAGGCTGTAGATCCAATCGTTTCACGAGTGGAGGAGGCCTTGACCTATCTTCCGCCGGAGCGGGTATGGCTGAATCCGGACTGCGGATTCGCGACCTTTTCCAATAGTCCGGTCAATGTCCTTGAGACGATATCGGGCAAGCTCCGCTCCTTAACGGAAGCGGCTGCCATCCTAAGGAGAACTTATCATGAAGCGGGCCAATGAGGATGCAGCCTCCCTATACGAGTCGAAGCGGTACGATATCAGCTTCCGAGGAACCTCGAACGATCTCTCCTCGGTGAAGATCTATACGAATAAGAACAGCTTTCAGATCGAGAAGCAGATCAGCTTTGACTCGGAGACCAAACCTATCAGCAGTGTGGAATACTTCGCAGGCTCCGTGTTAAGCAGCATCCTCTTATCGTTCCTGGAGCAGTCGAGAAAAAGAGGCTCCATCATCGAAGAGATGGAGGGGGTCTTGAACCTCTCTCTGGAGAACCCTCTATCGATGCTTGGCGTCAAAGGGTATGACGAAGAGCCGGTTATCCGAAGCATAACCGTGACGGTCTTCTTATATGTGGATCTGGAGGACCCGGCTTTTGATGAGTTTTGCCTGGAGGCGCTGGCCAAGTCCCCGATCTACAATACGTTAAAACGGTCCATGGAGCTGGAGGTTTTGTTCAAAAGGCTGATTTGAAGGGCCTTCTCTCTATCAGACGGGGGCCGTTGCCACTTGCACGAACGCCTCAAGAAGGGCTTGGCTGGAGGAGTCGCGCATCCATACCAAGTAAAATTGCCGCTCCGCCGGCAATTCCTGCACGACCTGAAGGCGGCCCTGCTGAATCAGGCTTTCGACCTCCAGATGGGAGACAACGGCAAGTCCCATTCCGGCTTCGACCAGCTGGATGATGAGCCCGGTATCGCTCACCTCTGCGGCACATTTCACTCGATCCGGCATCAGCCCCATGGCGGACACGGCCTGCTCGAAGGCGGCTCGCGTGCCGGAGCCGGGTTCCCGGAGCACGAACGGACAATCCCGCAGGTCCCGTTCCGCCCATTCGGGCTGGTTGGAGATGATGACCAGCTTGTCTGCCGCCATAGGGATGTATTGCGCCTCGGGATGCTCGGGCTTGGTCCCCACATAGGCAATATCAATGGAGCCGCGGTAGAGCGAATCGAGAATTTGCTGCGAATCCGTCACGGCGACGGATAATTCCACATGCGGGTAGGTAGAGTGAACGTTCATCAGGATCTTGGGCAGCAGGTGTTTGGCAGGGATGGTGCTGGCGCCGATGCGCAGGAGACCCGACAGCTGGCTGCTTGCACGGTGGCAGGCATCCGACAGCTTGTTCCATATCGCCAGAATATTCTTGCCGTTCGCATAGACTTCACGTCCGGCTTCGGTCAGCTTGATCCCATTGTCTTCCCGCCGCAGCAAGGTCACGCCGAGATTGGCCTGCAGGCGCCCAATCTGCTTGCTGACGCCCGGTTGGCTGATATTCATCGCATCGGCTGCGGCCGTAAAGCTCCCCAGCTCGCATACCTTTATGAAGGTCTCCAAGTATTTCATATCCAACGGGAATCACCTGCTTACACATCGTTATTACGCATCATACCTCACACGAACAAGCCTTGCCAAGGAACGCGCCAGTCGGGGGTTATCATGTCGCTTTCATACAATACAGCGGCTGCCGGACCATGAGAGGATGAAAGGGATGGTACGGCTTCGTTCAAGGTCCATCAATGAAAGGGAGGAATGTGTTGTGAGCGACAACCAAGAAATCATTCCATGGGTGAACAAGCTGTCTATAATGGAGACGGTATCCCGATTTGCCCTGCACGCGGATAATCGGGAGTGGGAGGAACTGCAGCGCCTCTTCACAGAAGACGTACAATTGGATTACACCTCCCTAACAGGCGGAGAGCCCGCTACGATTCCGGCGAAAGTGTTGATGGACAGCTGGCGAACCGCATTGACCCCTTTGAAGACACAGCACCTGATCTCCAATCATGTCATTGACTTCGAGAATGAACAACAGGCAACCTGCCACGCCTACTTTCAGGCGCAGCACGAACTTCCCAACCCCTTTGGCGGCAGCCAATGGACCCTTGGGGGGAAATACCGGTTCCGGCTTGTTAAACAAGAAGCCCATTGGATAATCGCGGAATTGACCATGACCGCCGTATGGGCGGCTGGAAACCAGAACATTATGAACCTGGGCAAGTAAGGATTTCATCGGGGTGAAAAGGATAGGCCTTCCCGCAAATATGGCACACGACTTCGATGGAACGGCCCGTCGTGCAAGCGTCCATCAGCTCGTCCTTGTCCCCCATAAGGCATATCGGTAATGCCCGGATGCAGATGTCGTGAAGCTGCATCACATTTTATCCTTGAAGCAGCTCGGTTTTGCTTTATATCCAATCCACCGTATCTATACTCGATACCAACGGGCGCTCGTAGGGCGCCTTTTTTACAAAAAAAGAGGGCCATCCCGTCAAGGGTGGCCCTTTGCCTTTTCTACTGAACCAAGGCTTCCATATCCGGCTGCAGCCGGTTCCGCAGCACATACAGCATGGCGGCTCCAACTAGGAACGCCACGGCATCCGCAATGACGAGCGACCAGACCACCCCATGGAAGCCGTTCGTTTGGTTGGCTACATAGAGCACGGGGATCAGAGTCACTCCCTGAATGACCGACATGATGAACGCGGCGGTTCCCTGCGCCGTTGCTTGGAAGATCCCCGTGAACAGCGTGGTCATTCCGGTAATAAACAGCGACAGGAACGTCACGTGCAGAATGTAGCTGCCCATCTCAATCAATTGCGGGTCATTCGTAAACAAGCCGATCAAGTGGTCCGATATCAGATAGACGATGATGCCGAATACGACTGCTAATGCCACGATGGTTTGGATGGTAAATCCAATGGTTTGTTTCATGCGCAGTTTGTTCGCGGTGAAGGTAAAGGCAATAAGCGGCACGACTCCCTCGCATAGTCCCATCAGAATAAACTCCGGGAATTGCAGCAGGCGGGAAGAAATGCCGTAAGCGGCAACCGCCTGATCTCCATACGCCACAAGAAAATGGTTAAAGACGAGCGACATGGCCCCCAGGAAGACGCTCATCACAAAGACGGGGACTCCGATCTTGAATACATTGCCGAGAATGTCCTTGGACAGCTTGAACCATCTTATGGAGACGGTTAGGAACGGGCTCTTGTATCCCATATGGAAGACATAGAAGATACTCGCAACCAGGTTCGAAATCACCGTAGCGGATGCGACGCCGATTACACCCCCATGGATCACGAAGATAACCAGCGCATCAAGGATCATATTCACGACAACACTGAGCATCATCCCGATCATTGATGTGATGGCCGCCCCCTCCGAGCGTACGATATTCTCCAGTGTGAAGAAGAGGACGACGCATGGCGAACCGATGAGCATCAGCGTAACGTAGTCCTTCGTAAAGCCGAAGGAGTCAGGCGTTGCCCCCAGGCCGCGAACGATGGAATCGATGAACGGGAGGCCTACAGCCATCACGATGAGTCCGAGAAGAAGGCTGCTATATAAGGCGAAGGAGGACACCTGCTTCACATCCGTCAATCTTTTCTCCCCCAGCAAACGGGAGATGAATGCGCCGCTGCCGATGCCAATCAAGTTCCCCAGTGCCATAATGACCGCAAACAACGGCAAAGTGAGCGCGAGTGCGGTTAACATGGCGGAATTCTGAAGGGTGCCGAGGAAATAGGCGTTCAAGATGGAATAGATGACGCTCATGGACGTGCCTAACATCATCGGTACGGCGAAGTGGGCGACGGCTTTAGCGATCGGGGCTCGTTCAAAGTAATGGAGGTTCTCTGTATCCATGCGGATCACCACTTTCTGCAAGTTTTAAAAACCTAATCTAACAGTGTTAGATTGAAACCTTACAGTGTTAGATGATATCATGAACATAGAAACCTGTAAAGCATAAACTTACACTGTTAGATAAAAGGGCGGATTCGATGAAAAAGCAGCAGCCTCAAATTTCGGAGGACAAAATTTTGGAGGCTTCATGGGTGCTTCTTGGAGAAGAGGGCATCGAGAAATTCAGCATGAGACGATTGGCCGACAGACTGGGGATCCAGGCCCCTTCTCTGTACTGGTACTTCAAGAGCAAGCAGAGCCTCTATCAGCGTCTGGCCAACCAGGTCTCGAAAATGATCTTGGAGGAGTTCCACTCCGAGGGGGACTGGAAGGAGCAGCTGACGGGGTTAGCGGTGACGGTGCGGCGTGTGCTCAGCCGGTATCCCTGCTCCACCCAGCTCATGATGATGACGCTGCCCCACGAGCCGGACATCATCCGCTTCACGAACCGGATGCTGCTCTGTGTGGAAGCGACGCCGCTGGAGCAAGAGCACAAAATTCAGGTGGTTACGACGCTTGTGAACTATGTGTTCTACTTCGTTCTGGACAATTACCAGCATGAGCGCAATGTCTCTACTATGCTGAATGACCAGGGAGCCGCCCCCGGCGAGGAGATGGTTCGCCTTCTGAATGGCATGAGCGAGCAGGATGCGGGATTGTTCCGGAGGATGTTCACGAATGGACTGTTCGAGCTCATGGGGACCGACCGGGCGTTTGAGTTCGGCTTGAGGCTGATTCTGCTGGGGATTGAACAGGTCATCGAAGAGCAGATGAAGGAGAACACAAAGACGCGATTCGATTCCAGAGAGGTTGATGAACAATGATCGTGATACTCCTCGTGATAGCGGCACTGGGCGTTGCCGCGGCATTGGTGATCAATCTGCATCCCGTATTCGGGGGCAACCCGAGCAGGGAGCAGAAGGAGCGGTACTTGACACTCGGCCATTATGTGAAGGGGAAATTTGTGAATCAGGTGCCGACCAAGATGGACATTAGCGTATCGGAGTACGTCTCGATGCTTAAGGAGACCTTATCAGGCGCCGAAGGCCGTAAACCTGCCGGTCCGCTGCTCGTTTCCAAGGTGGATTGGAGCAGGATCAACAAGGGGGAGGACAGCCTTACATGGTTCGGGCATTCCGCCTTTTTACTCACCCTCGACCAGAAAAAGCTGCTTATCGATCCGATGCTGGGGCCGGTAGCCTCGCCCGTGTCCTTCGTAGGAAGCAAGCGCTACAGTAAGGATCTGCTGCCGATCATCGACGAGATGCCGCGGATTGATGCGGTATTGATCACCCACGATCATTACGACCACCTGGATTACCCCTCGATACGAAAGCTGAAGGACAAGGTCGGTCATTTTTTCGTCCCCTGTGGGGTAGGGACCCATCTGATCCGGTGGGGAGTCGCCGAGGAAGCCATCACGGAGCTCCATTGGTGGGAGGAGGTGCAGTTCCAAGGCTTAACCATCGCCTTGACGCCCTCCCAGCACTTCTCCGGAAGAGGGCCCGCCAATCGGGATACGACCTTGTGGGGGGGCTGGGTCATCCTGGGGTCTAGTACCCGGTTCTATACCAGCGGAGATGGCGGGTACGGTGCACATTTTCAGGAGATCGGAGAGAAGTACGGCCCCTTCGATATAGCGTTAATCGAGGGCGGCCAATATGACCGGCGCTGGTCTTGGGTTCATATGACGCCCGAGGAAGCCGTACAGGCTCATGCGGATGTGCGGGGGAACACGATGATGCTCATTCATTGGGGAGCCTTCACCCTTGCCTATCACGGTTGGGCTGAGCCTATCGAACGGGCAATAACGGAGGCTGCAAAAGCGAATGTGAGGCTGATCGCCCCCCAAATCGGAGAAACCGTTGCCTTACACGGAGAGCTGACCGCCGCCGCGAATGCCCCATGGTGGAAATCACCGGTATGATCACCGGACTAAGCGTTGAAAAAAAGCAGGGCCGCCCATATAGGGCGGCCTTACTTCGTATGGCAAATATTTCTTGCCAATGATAGTAACATAATGTTACTATCATAACAACACGAAGATGAGGGTGAGCATATGGGGAAATTACTGAAAGGCTGGAATCTCTTTGAGCTGGCGTGGTTAGGTTTGTTTTCGGCAGTGGCAATCGTTCTGACGATTCTGATGAAGGATACTTTCTTTGGGTTTACGGTCTTCATAACGGGAGTGCTGTGTGTGGTTCTGGCGGCCAAGGGCAGCCTGATGACCTACGTGTACGGCATGTATAATACCTTCGGTTACGCCTATCTGGCTTACACCAACGGGTTGTATGGGGAGCTGATGCTCAATCTGCTCTTCTTCGTCCCGATGAATGCCATCGGATTCTATATGTGGAAGAATCATCGGCACGGCGGCAAGCTGGCCATGCGGCAGATGAGCCGGAGGAACCTGCTCCTTGTAGCCGCAGCATGTCTCGCCGGTACCTTGGGGTTAGGCTTCGGTCTATCCTTCATAGCCTCGCAGAACTCGCCTTATATCGACGCCCTGACGACGGTGCTGTCCGTGGCGGCAACCTTTTTGATGGTGTATCGGTTTAAGGAGCAGTGGCTGCTGTACATCGTGCTGAATATGTTCACCGTGCTGCTCTGGGTGATTCGTATGATTGACGGAAGTCCGGATGGCGGCATGATGATCGTCATGTGGGGGGCCTACTTGGTGAATGCCGTCTACGGTTACTACACTTGGAACAAGGGTGTGAAGGAGGCCCAGGTATGAAGACGCTGGGTTTGACTCTGGGGAAGTTCGCCCCGCTGCATAAAGGACATCAGTACATGATCGAGACGGCCCTGAGTGAGGTCGATGAATTGATCGTGGTCATCTACGATACGACCGTTACCACTATCCCGCTGCACATTCGAGCCAATTGGATACGCAAGCTCTACCCCACGGTTCGGGTGATCGAGGCTTGGGATGGTCCGGACGGGTATTCGAATGACCGGGAGCACGAGATCCGGGAGGAGCAGTACATTCTGGGGATACTGAAGGGCGAGCAGGTGACCCACTTTTATTCCAGCGAGTTCTATGGGGAGCATATGAGCCTGGCGCTGGGGGCCGTCGACCGGAGAGTGGATGAGGAACGGAAGCAGGTTCCGATCTCGGCAACGATGATTCGGTCCGATCCTTATCGGCATCGGGCCTTTATTGACGATCTCGTATACCGGGACCTGATTACGAAGGTGGTATTCGTCGGTGCGATGTCGACAGGCAAGTCCACCATAACCGAAGCCTTGGCCCGCAAGTATGGGACGACATACGCCAGCGAATACGGAAGAGATTATTGGACGGAGCATCAAGTGGACCGAAGAATCGGTCTGGAGGCTTTTGACGAGATTGCGGTCGGGCATGTGGAACGGGAGGAGCGGGCCCTACAGCAGGCCAACCGGTATCTGTTCGTGGATACGAATGCCATTACCACCTACATGTTCGCCTTGGATTATCATGGCCGTGCGCCGGAGCTGTTGACCCGGATGGCTATGGAAAACGCGCAGAGGTATGACCTGTTCTTCCTATGCGACGACGACATTCCTTATGAGGATACGTGGGACCGGAGCGGGGATCAGAAGCGGCACGTCTTCCACAAGCAGATTATCGCGGATTTAAAGGAACGGCGCATTCCCTACATTACGCTGCGGGGCAGTCTGGAGGAGCGGATGCGCAAGGTTGACGAGGTGTTGGGGCGGTTTAGGCCATACGCTAACTTTTACGGAGAGAATTGAATGAATGGGAAGGAGGGGTGACACGTGGATAGGCGGGATCGCGACGGTCTGACGGAACGCGAATTCATGGAGAAGTACACGGTGGACCATTACGAGCGGCCGTCGGTGGCGGCGGACATGGTGATCTTCACGGTTACGAATACGGAGAAGGACAATTACCGGAAGCTTCCCGGCAAGGAGCTCCGGGTACTGCTCATCCGGCGGGGCGCCCACCCCTTCCTGGCACACTGGGCCTTGCCCGGCGGGTTCGTCCGGCCGAACGAAACCACGGAGATGGCCGCGGCGCGGGAGCTGCGGGAGGAGACCGGCTTGGACCACGTGTACCTGGAGCAGCTGCATACCTTCAGCGACATCGGCCGGGACCCGCGTGCCTGGGTCATGAGCTGCAGCTATATGGCGCTGATCGACAGCGGCAAGGTACGGCTGGAGGCAGGGGACGATGCTGCCGACGCCGCTTGGTTCAAGGTTAGCTATCGTCTTCTGCGGGAGCAGAAGGAGCTGGTCGAAGACGGATCCGTCAAGACGCAGCAATATGAGCTCAAGCTGAGTGCGGAAGCGGGAGAGCTGGTGGCCATCGTACAAAAGACGGTGACGATCCGTTCAACCCTGTCCTCCACCGTGTACAGCATGGTATCGAATGAAGGACTGGCCTTTGACCATGCCAAAATCATCGCGTATGCCATCGAACGGCTGCGGGGGAAAGTGAACGATTCCGATATCGCGCTCCATCTGATGCCGCAGCGGTTCACCTTGACGGAGCTGCAGCAGGTCTATGAAGTGATTCTGGATAAGGAGCTGTTGAAGGCGGCGTTCAGACGCAAGGTGGCGGATCTGGTGGTGGAAACGGATCATTATACCGAGCATGCCGGCCATCGGCCCTCCCGCTTGTACCGAAGAAGGCTGGAGGATTAGGCGGGTTCGATGTTGAGGGCAAGGAGCTTGCCGGAAGTGCCGGGGTACGCTATAATCAGTGACATAACATTGATGATATGTCATTGATTAACGATGAAGGAGGGCTGTACCTTGAATCCCATTGAAGAACTGCGTTATCTGATCCTGGCGGCACAGCGGGAGGGGAGCCGGACCTTCACAGAGCTGCTGAAGCCGCTTGGGCTGACGACCTCCCAGAGTGAAGTGCTGCGGGTCCTTGACGACCATGAACCGTTATCCCTGATCGAGCTGGGGCAGCTGCTGGTCTGCGAAACCGGGAGCCCCAGCCGGCTGGTGAGCCGGATGGTAGAAGCGGGGCTTATCGAGCAGAGGCCGTCTCCCGTGGATTCCAGGAAGGTTCAGCTCTCCTTGACGGAGGAGGGCACGAGCAAGGCAAGGATGGTCAGGGAGATGGAGAACCGCTTCTATGATGCCCTGACCCCCCTGCTGGAGGGACGCCCGGTTCAGGAGCTGATGCAGCTATTGTGGATGCAAGTGAAAGGGAAGCCGACGGGCCGTGCGCTGGCGCTCCGCAAAGACAAAGAGGGGGAGGTATAGCCATGCCCGAACCCATGCTCCGAACGCTATACAAGTGGGCGACCCTAAGAACGGTGTTGCCCTTGCTGGCCCTGACCGCAGCCTTGATGATCGTGGTCAATACAGTCCATCTGCCGATAACGGTGCCCCGGATTCGGGAGGTATCTCCGGGAGCAGAGCTTCTCGATATGCACATCTTCTATACGAAATCTGAAACGTACTCGCTGCTGGATGGACTGCTGCCGGAGGGGCGGCGCATCTATATCGGAATGTTGGTGGGGTTCGATTTTATTTTCCCTGCGGTCTATGCCGTTACCTTCTCTCTGATCATCACCATGCTTTATCGAAACGTGATCTCTGTTCGGCCCTTAACCCGGGGCCTGGTATGGCTTCCCCTTGTGGCGGGGCTGTTCGATTGGTCGGAGAATGGGAGTATCCTGATGATCCTTCTTCATTATCCGGACGTGAGTGTCGCCGCTTATGCAGCGGGATATCTGACCTTGGGGAAGTGGATCTCCATAGGGCTGAGCTTGGGTGTCGCGCTAGCCGGAATCTTCTATAGGCCGGCCGCAGTACGGGGAAAAGACCACTCTGCTAGGAATTGACAGATGGATCGGTTTGGCATTATGGTTGCTATAGTGAATGCTAAGCGAAGGAGACGGCTTGTATGCAAATAACATCCGGAAGCGGACAAGTCAGCAGTTCCTATTATACCGATACCAGCGGCTCCACTGCCGTGAGAACGGCAACGACCGCAGACAGTACGTCCTCTTCGGGCACAACGGAGGAATCACCGGCAGCCATCTTTGAGCCGTCGGCTCCCAGTCCGGATATGTCGTTTCTCTATACGAAACCGATGGCGTCGGCTCAGACGCTCGCCGCGGAGTCTATTACGGCAGCAGAGGGCGACCCTCCTGCCGGGCCGCAGACCATATACGATCAATGGCTGGCTGATCTGGAGTCTGCCTTCCAGGATTATTCAGCAGCCGTAAACCAAGCGATCGATGACTTTGCATCCGTGCTCACCGCAGAGGATAAGCTGGCCATACACGACGGGGTCGAGAATTGGTTTCAGTCGAAGCGGGACGAGCTGGCAACCCTGCTGACGGACACGGAAGAAACCTCGAAGGCGACCCTCCTGCAGACGGCAGATGATGAACTGGCGGCGAGGAAGTCGACGTTTCACGATCAGGTCGGGGCCCGAATGGAATTTGCCGTATGGAACGAGACCTTGGCCGGTCAGGCTGTTACGATGAACAAGACCATATCGGATGCTATCCGTCAAAGCCCGGAAGGCGTATCCACATCGGATCTGGAGCAATGGATGGACCAGCTCGACACATGGGCGGCGGATATGCAGCAGCAGCTGAGCGACGAATTGGAAGGGTTCCCGGCTGACATTCAGGAAGCCTTTGTCTCGGAGGGCGAGCTGAACACCGCTAATTTGAAGCTGGCTATCCTGGAGCAGATGAGGGATACGTTAACGGCAAGGAATGAAGCGGAAGCAGCCGCCGGCGAATTCCATCAGAGCTGGCTGGACAGCCTGGATCCGCTTGCCTCCGGCTTCTTGGCCGAGGTCAACAAGAAGTTCTACAGTCTCAGCAGCGTCAGTTCACAGGACTTGGACCAGCTGGGGAAGAATATCGATCAATGGCTGAACGGCCTGCAAGGCAGCTATCAGACCGGATTGGCCGGTCAGATCGACGCTTCCATGGTGGGCGTCTCGCTGAAGTTCGGGGAACTCTCCGCCGACCAGCTCGACAGCCTGCGCAGCACGATGTGGCAATCGGTTACGAACCTTGCACGCCAACGCAATGCATACGTCGATTCGGGTATGGTGAAAGCCGTTGATCCGAAGACCGTCTTCTCCTCCGGCTACAACCGCGCCACCTACGAATACGGTACGGGCCCGAGCAAAGTGACGATGAAGCTCGAGAAGGTATCCTCCAGCAACCGTGATACCGCATGGTGTTATGTGGTGGATGCCAACGGGCAGAAGCGTGCGTTGAGCCTGTCGTTCGCCAATGATTCCATGACGGAGAAGATGCGCGAATACTTGAAGGAGACCAAGGTGTATGGAGCCACCCTCTCGCTGGAGAAGCTGAATGCTCTGATGGGCAAGGTTCGTTCGACCGCCTCTTCGTTCGAGGATATTAACTGGGACCGGCTGGAATCCAAGGTGAACGGTTCGGAGGAGAAGAGCCGATTAGGGGATTGGATTGCGCAGTTTGCGAAGCTGTTTGTTTCCATGAAGGCGTAAGCAGTCCCGAATACTGCAAGATAAACAAAAGGCTATCCGATTGAGGATAGCCTATTTCGATTGGGGCGTGCTACATGGTTGCCAACGATAGGTATGCGCCAAACGGACTAGGGAACGGAGATCATGGTTGTCGGATCATCAGGAAATTTGTTACAATAGTGGTGGAAATTATTTAAGAGGGGGAGAGCGTTTGAGAAGCTTAAAAACGGCATTCATTACGAGTACGCTTACGGCCGCATTGCTAATTCCGAATGCCGCCTATGCCAAAGAGGCGACACAGCTCCATGTCGAATTTAATCAAGTGAACATTAAAGTCAACGACAAAGATTTCATCGGGAATAATATTTTGTATGATGGAACCACGTATGTGCCCATTCGCGATGTTGCGGCGATGCTGGGGCTGGCCGTCAACTATTACGACAAGACGGAAACGGCCTATATCGGGCAGATTGGTGCAGGAGAATTTGCGGCGGATAACCACGACATCGATTCCTGGGATGTGATGACCCCTGCAACCCCCAGCAACGCTCCCGTTAGGGAGAAGTCGGACGCCACCATTAACGTCTATATGAATCAAGTCACCGTTAAGGTGCACGGGATGCAGCTGAAAGCCAATACGTTCTTATACGAGGGAACAACGTTCGTTCCCATTAGGGCCGCTTCCGAAAGTATTGATGTTCCGGTGAAGTACGATGAAGCGACCGGTACCGCCTATATCGGGAAGACCTCTCACACGTTCCCCACTGTCGTCGAACAGCCTAAGGCTCAGCCTAAAAGCGGCATGTATGCCGTCCCCGCGGAGGGGGACATGGCAGGCTGGCAATTATTAAAGGGCCACCCCTATGAAGGAAAAGCAAATATCTACTTCATGACTAAGGGTAGCGTCCAACAAGTCAAGATGGAGCCGATTCTTCAGGAGGACTTAGACCAAGTCGTGCAGTGGGTAGATTCCAACGGGAACAAGAGAACCAATACCGTAGGCCAACTGTATGAATTATTCGCAGGGTTGAGCAATCAATACACTACTGAGATTTTGGTCAATACGTTCGGAGATCTGTACATCAACTGGTTTGCGTCCAGTACGATCGATGCTTTCAGTGTGGTAGATCAGTATCTCAAAGAAACGGGACAGATCCCGGACCCGACAAGCAATGTGACCTTGAAGCCTGATTCCAAGATCGTCCCCGTAGAGCAGGACAACCTCAATAAGGGAGCGGGGGTCGGGACCTTCTTCCATGCCGTTGACAAATTCGGCACATACAAAGGCCAGTATCAGGACAAGGATGATCCGTATTATACAGCAAGGATTATCGATGGACGTCTGGTCGTACCCCCGCTCCTTTCCGAAGGCTGGATCGGACTTGATGTATTGGCGAAGATCTATAATGCGGATGTCGCAGTAGAGAATCAAGATATCATATTCAAGGCCAAACCCTCCGCAGGTAAACAGCAAGAGTATTTCCATCTGACCCTTCCTTCGGATTGGGGGACCAAGGATGGCAGTACGACGAAGGATGGCATCAAAATAAAGAACTTTACATACGGTCTTACGGATGAGTGGGTCGATGCGGACGGGCTGGAGGCAGCAGGTGTCTACGTCATCAATTATCCCAATTCTGATCCCGCAACCGGCGAACTTCAGAGCGTCCACCGGTTCTATACAGAGGATAAATCCCATAAGAGAACGACTCTGTATGAAATCGTGTTGCCTAATGCAACTTATAAGGAAAACGAAACTTATACGCTCAGTGGAATCCGCCTGAAACGAACAAGCGGAAACAACTACTCCTATAACACAGCGGACTTAATCAGTCATAATATCATCGGTTCGCAGACGAAGGTTAGGCCGTACTTTAATATTCAAGACTTGAAGAAAGCCGGCATTCTCAAAGAATATACCCCCAAATAAGCTTCATTCAAAGGAACAGGCCCATGCCGTTGTGCATGGGCCTTTCCTGTGCAGCGCGGCTTCTGTTCATCATCAAGCCACGGCATATGCAGCCTCAATATTCTCCCTTAATGACGAAGAAGGAGCCGCGAATGGTTCCGGCCAGCTTCGACTTCTGCCGGGCGAACTTGAACTTCGGTTCCAGCTCCTTAGGGATCTCCATCCCTTCGGAGAGCTTAAAGCCAACGGCCCGCTTCTTCGGATCATCCACCGTATACATCACGTTGACCCCAAGGCCATCCTCGTAGAAGACGAAGGCCCACCGGATATTCTCCACTTGGAAACGGGACGTCTCCAACGGCTTGGCCGCAAATTCAATATTGCGTTCTTCCTTCAAGATCCGGGTCACATAATCCAGCGTATCCTGGCTTTCACTGGCGGGTACAACCGTAAAGGCATGCTTGTACTTGTTCATAAAGTAGCGGGCTTCATTGGCCCGCAGACCGGCAAGGGCTTCGGCAACCGGCGAAGATTCCAGACCGATGGTGGACACTTTCGAGAAATCAACGGTATAGGACATGCTCAAGCCTCCTCGATCTGCTTATTTGCGAACAACGGGAATCCACATCTCCCCATACACCAGGCCGTCCCGTCTCCCCATCTCTACGCTTGCATTCGGTCCGCCGACATAAGCGAAATCCTCCGCTCCCGGCAGGACTTGGCCAAAGGCAATGCCGGTCAGGGTCAAGTTCAGCTCCCCTGCCGTCGGGGCTTCCCCTTTGACCACCAGGTACTCCCCCTTGGGGAACTGGATCAGCCTGGTTTCCCCCGGTACCGATGCGTGGGTCATGACGCCGGCATAATGCATCAGCTTGTGATTCACCGCTTCGTTTACGGCGAAGATGTAATCATTGTCGGCAACGGCCTTGAGAGAGTCCAGTCTTCCATCTTGTTGGACGGCCGTCCAGAAGACCGCCTTTTCCTTGTTGATACCGGCATAATCGTTGTAGCCGCTCTTCAGCTCCGTCCCAATACCCAGGACTGTGAAGCTATCCTTTTCTTCCAGGGTGTAAGCTGCCATATGGACACCGTCCTTTTTTCGTATAGGGTCAAATGAGTTGCCTTTTCATCTGACAAGATTATAATAACTTTAAATCATGTCAAAAGGTGAACCTATTTAGGAGGCCCCGATGAAAAAAGTGGAGCGGATCAATATCATCATGAGATATATCAACAATCGGGCCAGCTTCACCATCTCGGAGATCATGCAGGAGTTCAACATCTCCCGCTCCACCGCGATTCGGGACATCCGGGAGATCGAGGCTATGGGGATGCCGCTCACTGCGGAGGTTGGGAGGGATGGCGGATATTTCGTCATGAACAACTCCGTCCTGCCCGCGGTTCGCTTTACCGATAATGAGGTGAAGGCTCTTTTTGTCGCGTTTATGGCTACAAGAAATCAGCAGCTTCCTTATCTCAAGAGCCGGCAGTCCTTGGCGGAGAAGCTGCTGGGCCTCATCTCCGAAAGCCAGCAGGAGGAGCTGGTGCAGCTGAATCAGATCCTGCTCTTCGAAGGGACGAATCCCCATAATCCCGACTTGCTGGAGCTGTCGGACCTTCCCCATCCGATGCTGGAGACGCTCATCCAATTGCTGCTCTCGGACCGCTATTTGTGCTTGACCCTTCAGGAGGGGCGAGGACTCCGATCTTACCCGGTTTATCTTCTGCACCTGTATCAAGAGAAAGGAATGTGGCTGATTGAAGGCTTCGATCTGCAGGAGGAGAAGAGGGGGATATTCCCGGTGGACCAGCTCACCGAGGTGAAGCCATATCCGGAGAAGAAAAGAATGAGTAAGAAGAAGATCATGGAGGCCTTACGGAAGCAGCGGGAAGGAGTGAACCTGATCCTCGAGCTGGGTCCGAAGGCGATAGCCCAATATAAGAAATACCATCCGTTTAAGGTATCCCTTGCTTATACGGACCCTTACCAAACCAGGGCCTTGCTGAAAGCGGCTATCCCTGCGGATCGGACGGAAGAATGGGATGAGATGGCCGATTGGCTGCTTTTCCTGGGGAAGGATATCAAAATCAAGGAAATGCCTGAAGAGTTACAAGCAGGTCTGCAAGAGAGATTACGCCTATTCTGCCCCTAAGGGAGGGTGGACAAACGCCGAATCGTGACCGACTGTACGAGCTGCTAACCGAAATAGGTTCATAAAAAAGGAGGGGTACCGGAAGGTGCCCCTCTTGCTTCACGAATCAGATGGTGAGCTCCCGCTTCCGGTACAGGATGTAAGCGGAGGCAGCCAATCCTACCGCCAGTCCGATGGCCAGCAGAGCGATTCCCGCGTGAATGCCGTTGCCCTCCACAATGCGCGCATAGCTGAAATACTTGAACGGTGTAAGAAGGTTCAGGATGCTCAGGCGGTCGGTCAGGTCGGTGATCTTCGCCAGGACGAAGGTGCCCAGCATGATGCTCGCCGCCACGGAGCCAGACGTTCTGGGCTGCTTCAATGCCGCGGCTACCGCAGCTCCGAAGAACAGGAAGATGAGCTGAACCAAGAACAAGCTCACCATAAACAGTACGATCTCCCCGGTGATCGGCTCTCCCTTATTGTAAGCGGAGACCATGAGCAGGGACGAAAGCAGCGTGACAAGATTCAGGATCACGACATTCGCCAGGGCGGCCAGCAGCTTGGCCGTGATGATGGTCCCCCGCGATACGGGCTTCACCATCAGGAACTCGACGGTTTTGTCCCGTTCCTCCTTGGCGATGATTCCGCTCCCCAGCAGGACGGCATGAATGCCCGCCGCCAGCTCGATATACAAGAACAGCATGGCGAAGAAGCCGCTCATCTGCGTTACGTCGAACGAGGCGATACCCAACAAGGCCTTCACGGTTTGCGGCAGCTTGTCAAAGACTTCGCTGCTGGCTCCGCCGGCCGAATAGGCCGTATACTTGCTCATGCCGCTGACAACAAGCAGAAACATACATACACTCCATATGATCAGGGCCTTCCGATGCGCCTTCAGTTCCCTCAGGATGATATTCATCCTCCGACCTCCCCTTCGATGGAATCCGCCGAGCCGAATCAGCTTACGGCATGGATGTCTTTTCTCATATAGACCGCGTAGCTTAACACGACCGCCGCCCCGACAATCACGGTACCGGCGATCAGATACGGCACCTCGTACCCGGCATGGGCCAGAATATACGTGTTGTCGAAGTACCGGAAGGGCGAGAGGAGCCTTACTGCACCCGCCTCTTTGCCGGCCGCGAGCAAGGCGCCGATCATATACAAGCCGAATACCACGCCCAAGGATAACGGAAGCACGTTCCGCAGCTTGGAGAAAAAGACGGAGACCGCCATGCCGATGGCCAAGAAGATCAGCTGAATGAAGAACAGGGTCAGATTAATCAGGAGAAAGAGCTTGTAGCTGAAGTCCCCCGTTTGGATGCTGCCCGCAAGGACCGATGTCACCGCATTGAACAGGAGCTCTGTGACGACAAGGATGGAGAAGGCGGCCAGCAGCTTGGCGCTGACGATGGAGGCACGGGAAACGGGCTTCACCAGCAGGAAATCCGCGGTTCGCTCCCGCGTCTCCTTGGTCAGAATGGAAACCCCGAGGTTCATCGCTTGAATCGCCCCGCACAGCACGATGAACGAGAAGATCATGGAATACAGCCCCAGGATCGTGGTGATCATATCCAGGTTGATGCCAAGCATCGCCCGGACGCTCTCCGGATAACCGCCGAGCAGCTTTCGGAAATCCTCCGCATCCTTCGAGATGCTGGGGTAGAGGGACAGGTAGATGGCAGCCAGCGCGCTCATCGCGCAGGCCCAGATGAGGGCGGACTTCCTCATGGACTTGAGCTCATGCCACACCATATTCATGACGGATTAGTCCTCCTTCACGTAGTAATGCATGAAGATTTCCTCCAGGTCGGGCTCCACGATGGTGATGTTGGTAAGCTCAACCCCGGCGATCCGCTTCATCATGGCGTTGATGTTGCCCTTGAAGATAAAGTGGGCTGATGTGCCCTTCACCTGCATATTGCTGACGCCCTCCATCTCGATGGATGCCGGATCGATCCCGGCTCTGGACTCCAGGCTGATCTTCTTGTAGCTGTTCTCCTGCAGGTCGCTGATCTTCTCCTGCTTGATGATGCGCCCTTCCTTAATGAAGGCCACCCGGCTGCACATCTTCTGCACCTCGCTCAGGATATGGGAGGAGAAGAAGACCGTGGCACCCTTACGGTTCTCGAGCGCAATCAGCTCGAAGAACTTCTGCTGCATCAGCGGATCGAGACCGCTGGTCGGCTCGTCGAGAATGATCAGCTTGGGCTCGTGCAGCAGACCTTGGACGATGCCGACCTTCTTCTTGTTGCCGAAGGAGAGGTCCTCGATCTTCTTCTTCAGGTCCAGATTCATGATCTCAGCCAGCTCATGGATCCGCTTCGTACAGTCCTTCTTATAGAAGCTGGCGGAATACTGCAGCAGGTCGATGACGCGCATGCCGTCATAGTAGAACACCTCCGAAGGCAGGTACCCCAGCTCTCTTCGGATGTCGGGATGCTCGGCGCAGCTCTTGCCGAAGATGGTGGCGCTGCCGCTTGTCGGATGGATCAGACCCAGCAGCGTCCGGATCGTGGTCGATTTGCCCGCGCCGTTCGGACCGATAAATCCGAAGACTTCCCCTTCCTCCACCTGCAGGCTCACATTGGTGATGCCCCTGGCATTGCCGTAGCTCTTGGTGAGATCCTTCAGTTCAATCACGCTCATGGTACGTCCTCCTCTGGGTTAGGGACTCTCCCACTACAGATACTCCGGTTTATAAAAGTTAGCCCGCAGCAGGTCGATGCTCCGGAAAAAATCCTTCTCGATCGCCCGGATGTCAAACCGGTTTTGCTTGGACATCTGGGTGGTGAAGCCCTCTGCCATCCAGACCAGCATGCTCATCAGCAGCTTGATGTCGACATTCTCCTTGAACTTGGTCTCATCCACGCCGGCCAGGGCAATCCTGTTGCGGATGGCCTCCCCTTCGGACAGGATGGCCGCAATCTCCTGGCGAACCTCCTCGTTCGTCTCCATGAAGACGCTGGTCAAGAAGGCGAGAACACCCGCATGCTTCTCGATCACGGCCACCTTGATCTCCGTCGCTTGCTTCAGCCTGTCGAAAAAATCCGTCAGCGCATGGTCGAACTTGGCCTCGATTTCGTTCATGACCAGGTCGCTGCAGTAGCGGATCAAGTACAGATAGAGCTCCTTCTTCGTGCCGAAGTAGTGGAACACCATGGCCTTCGAGATGCCGGCATCCGCGGCGATATCGCTGATGGACGTCTTCTTGTAGCCGTTGGTGCCGAAGCATCTCAGCGCCGCATCGATGATGGTGGTCTGCTTCTCGATGGTCAAGCTCAGAAACTTCTCCACATGGTTCACCTCCCTGCGAATCATAAACCGATTCGGTTGATACGATCATAACGCCATAAACCGATTCGGTCAATAGATAAAAAATGCAGGCGCAGAGCCCCTATTGGATCAGGCTCCCGTCTGCATAGCGGGACAAAGTATAGGGAAAGAATGGGGACCACCTGACCGATGGAAGGCGGTTAGACAGAATGCTCCTTCTTCTGGGCGTGTACGAAGAGGTCCGTGACCCACTTGCCCAGCAAGCCGCCCGCGTAGAATAACAGGAACACCAGCCAGTAGGAGGCTTGATCCAGCCGGTACAAGTCGGCTGCAGACAGCAGGGGCTTGATCCCGTAGGCGAACATCAGGGAATAGAGAATCAGGTAGAGATAGTAATTCTTGCGGTGATGCAGCGTCCATTGATAGAAGAGCATAAATGTGGCGGCGATCAAGGACCCATCCAACCCGAAGCTGGCGGGAGGATAGGGGGATATCTTGTACGGATAAGCCCATAGATGATGCGACGTTGCATACAGATCCACATGGGTGGCGATCAGATGGATGGCCAGTCCGAAGAAACCAACGCGGAAGGCCATCTTCCGGTCGAGGAAAAAGACCAAGGCCACCAGGGGCAGAACCAGAACGAGGACGCAGACCCAGAACTGCCAGGATCCGAAGCTGGAGTAGGTCTTCCAATAATCCGAGAAGCCTTGGGTGACCGTTGCGAGTTGATCAGACAGCGAGCGTAATTGATCTTCCTGGTTATCCGTCATGATGGGTATCCCTCCATGCCTTAGGCTCCCACCAACTGCATGACCTATACATTTTTTCCATAAAATAAAAGCCGTCCTACTCGGTTTGAGCGGACGGGGTGAAGGAAGGTTTGGTCAAGCTGCAGTCCCGGACGGGGACATGCGGGACGTACAGGGAGAGCTTCCGCAGGAAGTAGCAGGACTCGGGAAAATGGTGCTCGATGAACCGCAGGCTTAGCCGGCTCAGGACACGCTGGTTGACCAGCAGCTGGACCACCTGGCGCACCACCACTTCGAAGCCGGTAACCGCTGCGGCGATATCCTCGGCGAATTGCAGCTGTACGGGGAAGTTGGGCGGGGTGAAGCGCAGATACTTCCGGATCTGCCGCTGCTTGATCATGAGGGCGGAGAAGGTGGTCTGGGCCCGCTGAACCTTCTCGATCCAGCCCAGCTCCGCCACGTCCAGATGGTTGATGAGCAGGCTGGCGTGTCCCAGCTGATCCTCCAGCCAGAGATCGACGAGATCGGCAAGCGACAGAGGAGCCGGCTGCTGACCGGCCATGTAGGAGGAGAGGAGCCGGAGATACTCGGCATTCTCGCTGCCAGTCCCGTTCATGTAGGTCGGAGTTAGATTCAGCTCGATCCGGTTCTCGATCCGTAGATGCTGCATCTGCCCTTCGAATTGAAAATACCCATAGGCGACGGGCTGCGCCGAGCGGGCCAATTGAATCATGGAGGGGTCCGACGTTTCAAGCCGGGGATCGAGCTTCAGCAGCTGCTCGAGCAGATCCCCGAAGGCTTGAATATAGCCGGCTGCCGTCTGAACGTTGCGGACATCACTGGGGGAGAGGGCGTTGTAGACGAAGTAAGCATGATCCTGCAGGATCTCCAACCAGAACCGGTGCTCCTCCCACGGGGTAAAATAGCTGGGCGGCGTCATCGTATTCCTCCTCATCGCACTGCATACTCTTACAGCCTATGACGGCTGCAGAGCATTCATACGTCCAGGCGGCACAGAATCAGGCGGGCGGGACCCATATCCAGGCGTCCTTGGAATAGCCTCGCTTCTCCCAGTAGCCGGTATGCTCTTCGGCGATCAGCTCGATCCGGTTCAGCCACTTAACCGACTTGTACGCGTACATCTGGGGGACCACCAGCCGGACCGGGCCCCCCAAGTCCTGGGGAATCCGCTTGCCGTCCAGCAATAGGGCCACCATCACATCCTCCATCCAGGTCTGCTCGATGGTGATGGCATCCGTATACTCGCCGTCCGACGAGTAGAACTTCACCATCTTCACCCCATCCTTCACCCCCGCATGCTCCAATAGCCGGTTCAAGGGGATGCCCTCCCAGGTGCAGCCGTTGACCGACCAGCCTGTCACGCAGTGAAAATCGCTGACCTGCACCTGGCGGGGGAAGGCCAGGAATTCCTCCCAGCTCCATCGGATGGGCCGGTCCACCAATCCGTCAACCGTAAAGGACCATTTCTTCGGCTCGAACTGGGGGATGTCGGTCACGGTGTAGATCCGGAAGCTGCCCTTGGCCCCGCCTCCTACGGGCGGGAGTGAATCGGGCAGAGGCACCGGCTGCGGGACGTCTGCAGCCCACGCATCGTGATCCTGCAGATTCGAGAGGTTGGAGCCGCCGGCGGCGGAGTTCCACCAGCGGATCAAGGAGGGGGCGGAGGCGGCCGCCAGAACCGCTCCCACTCCCGCCTTGATCAAGGATCTTCGGGACAGGTGGCGGAGGAGTCTGCCGGAAGAAGGCTCGTAGGTGCCGAGCTCCAGCACCTCCGCCGGTTTGGCCATCGGCGTATCCCGGTCTGCACGCCGCAGCCAGCGGCTCCGTGTAATCGAATGGTACACGGCATAGGGGATCCCGACCCATGTCAGCAGATCATGAATGAGCAGCGCCGCGTTGCTCCAGGCCGGCGGAAGCGAGCGGTACCCCCACAAGACCAGTCCCGATCCGATCCAGCCGGCCAAGAGCGCCAGCACGACCGCCAGGTTGCCCTGCCGGGTTCTGCGGCCGGACAGTTGGCGGAGATGCTGGCGGAGGTACGGCAGGTACAGGACGACCACCGCCAGCGACACAAGTCCGGCCGCGATATGGAGCTGCTTCAGCCATACCCGGCCTTCGCCTAACAGAGCCCGCATGGGCGGCAGATAGAGCACAATGCCGCTTACCGCCAGTAACAGTAAGATCCAAGCATTAGCCGCATGCAGCTTGCGCAGTTTCAAGCCCCATCCCCGAATCATATGGCGGTCACCCTCCCTTTTTCCCTATTATATGGTCAGCCCCCTGCGAATACCTTCTTCATGAGCACCTCAAGTGCGTGTTCCACTTCCGTACGTTCTGCTGTGGTAAGCGAGCGGGTGCGCTCGGCGAACCGGGCTTCGATGACCCGGAACACTTGGTTCATCAAGTCATGGCCCCGGGGAGAGAGGCGGATATCCTGCTTGCGCCGGTCGGCGCCGCCGGCCGCCTTCTCGCACAGCTGCTTCTCGGTGAGCTTCTTCAGCTCGCGGCTGGTGTTGGGCATGGACATGCCGGTACATTCGCTGATCTGGCTCAGCGTCACCGGCTCGCTGACGTAGATATATTCCAGGATCTTGTATTGGACCGGCGTGACGGCATCCAGCGGAAGGCCCTTGGTCATGTCGTGCGTCATCTCATGGACGGCGGTCGTAAAGCGAACGAATTTCTGAAACAGCGGGTTGGTCATGGCATGATTCCTCCTTCCTTCACCATAGCAAATCAGTTATCAAAAAACAATTATCATTTGACAACTATTCGTCAGGCGTGCTACCTTTTAGTTATCATATGATAAGTAATTGGAGGGAAGAAGCATGAACGTCCTGTTAATCTTTACCCACCCCAACCACCAGAGCTTGAATTACGCCTTCGCTCAGGAGGTGATCGAGGGATGCCGGGAGAATCCGAATGTCACCGCCATTGAGGTGCTGGACCTGTATGAGGAGAAGTTCGACCCGGTGCTGGTCTTCAACGAAGAGAAGCGGCGGCGTGACATGCACATGGATCCACGGCTGGAGAAGTACCGGAAGCAGGTCCTGTGGGCGGATAAGCTGGTCTTCGTCTATCCCATCTGGTGGGGGAGGCCTCCGGCCATGCTGCTGGGCTATATCGACCAGATGTTCAGCGCAGGGTTTGCGTACCGGTCGAACGGGGGGATTTTCCCGGAGGGGCTCCTGAAGGGCAAGTCGGTGGTCTGCATCTCCACCATGATGGGGCCGGCCTTGTACCCGATGCTGTGGCTGAACAACGCCCATAAGGTGCTGATGGGCCGGGCGCTGTTCCGCTATGTCGGCATACGCAAGGTGAAGTTCTTCGAGTTCGGCAGCATGGAGAGCAAGCAGGGGACGCAGCAGCGGAAGCTGGAGAAGGTCCGCCGGTATTTCAGGCGGCTTGCGGCCTAAGGAGCCGAACCGGCTCCTTGGCGGCGCAGCATCAAGAGCCCTTACGGCCACCGGAACGGATCCGGGGCGGGAAGGGCTCTTCGTCACTTGCGGACCGCTGCGCCGTCTACCGCGTATCCCGGTGATGAAGGCGGAACTCTTGGGCGGTGATCCCGCTGGTCGTCTTGAAGATGCGGCAGAAGTTGCCGAAGTCGGGGAAGCCGGACCGTCGGGCGATTTCCCGAACGGGCAGTTGGGTGGACGCCAGCAGGATCTTGGATTCCTGAAGCCGCCGGGCTTGGATGAACTGATAAGGACTCTGGCCCGTAATCTGCTTGAAGAGGGTGTGGAGATGCGGGATACTGATGCCCGCCATATCGGACAGCTGCTGCAGGTGGATCGGTTCAGCGAAGTGCGCTTCGATCCAATCGGTGACCCGATTGATCTCCGGACTGCGCTTGTGTCCCGGTTGGGCGGCCTCAGGCGGAGCTTGGCACTGCCAATACAGCTGCCCGTAGATGTAGCAGGCCAGCTTGCGCAGATCCGGCGTCCCGCTGTGGAACTCGGTCAGGATCCGACTGATGAAGTCGTGGAAGACGGCCCGGTCCTGCCACTGGCTCAGCCGGGGAACCGGACTGGCGGTCTCCCCCAGGAAGGCGACGACGATACATGCATACGGATCCTCCTGATCGGCCATATAGATCGTGGCATCGCCGGAACGGTGCCACAGGACGGTGCCGGCGGTGACCTCCACCGTGCGGTTCTCCAGCTCGAAGAAGCCGCGTCCGGAGACGAAGATCTCGATGTCCTGCCGGCCCTCCGGAATGATGCGGGGCATATGGTTGCGGGTACGGGGCGCTTGGTAATGCCAGATCGTGTGAAGTTCGGGAATCTCGATCATATAAACACCTAACTGTTCATCGTTTCCGACAATTTAACTTTCCATATTGCTATATTATTATAAGATTGATCATATTTTCAGACAAGTGCGGGGAGCGGATTCCCGGCTTGGCGTTGTGGAGGGAATCACTTGAGTGCACATCCGTTTGGCATACCCCTGGAGGGCTTCGCCGAATTCAGCCGGAAAGTCGCTGCGGAAGGAGCCGTGCTCCTGAAGAACGAAGGCGGAGCGCTTCCGCTGCGCGAGGGAGAGCGGGTCTCCGTCTTCGGGCGGAGCCAGATCGACTATTACCGCAGCGGGACAGGTTCCGGCGGCAGTGTGAATGTGGCCTATACGACCAACCTGCTGGGAGGGCTGCGCAAGAAGACGCAGCTTGCCGTCGACGAAGAGATGGCCGCAGTCTATGAGAAGTGGCGGGAGAGCCATCCGTTCGATAACGGTGGAGGCGGCTGGGCGGCGGAGCCGTGGCACCAGCAGGAGATGCCCCTGACCGATGAGCTGGTGGCCGAGGCCAGAAGCCGGTCCGGCAAGGCGATCGTGGTCATCGGCCGTACGGCGGGGGAGGACCAGGATAATGCCGACGCCCCGGGCAGCTATCGGCTGACGGCGGATGAAGAGGCGATGCTGAGGCTGGTCACGGCCCATTTCGAACAGACCATTGTGGTGCTCAACGTCTCGAATATCATCGACATGAGCTGGATGAACGATGGGGCGCATCTCCACCCGATTCCCTGTGTGATCTACGCTTGGCAGGGCGGCATGGAGGGAGGCAACGCCATTGCCGACGTGCTGGCCGGAGACGTGACTCCCAGCGGCAAGCTGACGGACACCATCGCCTATTCCATCGGCGACTACCCCTCCACCCGGAATTACGGCCATGAAGACCGCAACGTCTACCAAGAGGACATCTATGTGGGCTACCGCTACTTCGAGACGTTCTGCCCGGAGCGAGTACAGTATGCGTTCGGATACGGCTTGTCCTATACCGACTTCCAGGTGGAGTTCGGGGAAGCCAAGCAGGCGGACCGGGACGGAACCCTCTGCCTGGAGGCCGAGGCCACGGTGACGAATACCGGAAGCGCCTATGCGGGCCAAGAAACGGTGCAGCTCTACTACGAAGCGCCCCAGGGCCTATTGGGCAAGCCCGTCAAGGCGCTGGCCGCCTTCGCCAAGACGCAGCTGCTGCAGCCGGGAGAATCCCAGCGCCTGACGCTGCGCTTCCCGGTGAAGGCCATGGCCTCTTATGACGATGCCGGCGCCACCGGCCATGCTTCCGCATATGTGCTGGAGGCCGGAGTATACCGGCTCTATGCGGGCACCAGCGTAAAGGACGTGGTCCGGCTCACCGTAGAGGGGCAAGAGGGCTATGCGGTGGAGACGCTGCAGGTCGTGGAGCAGCTGGAGGAGGCACTGGCCCCGGCGGTGGCCTTCACCCGCATGAAGCCGGGTCCCCGCCGTCCGGACGGCACCTATGAGCTCACCTACGAATCCGTGCCGACGCGCAGGGAATCCCTGGCGGACCGCATCGCCCGGCGGATGCCCGTTACGCTGGAGCAGACGGGAGACCGGGGTTACAAGCTGCGGGATGTCCAGGAGGGCCGGGTCAGCATGGAGGCCTTCATCGCCCAGCTGTCGGATCAGGACCTGGCGGCCATCGTCCGGGGAGAGGGCATGTGCAGTCCGCTGGTTACCCCGGGGACGGCTTCTGCATTCGGCGGGGTCACGGATGGGCTGCAGCGGTTCGGCATCCCTGTGGCCAGCACGGCGGACGGTCCCTCGGGGATCCGGATGGACAGCGGGCACAAGGCCACCCAAGTGGCGATCGGCACGCTGCTGGCGGCTACCTGGAACCCGGAGCTCATCGAGGAGCTGTATGTGCTGGAAGGCCGCGAGCTGCTCAGCAACCACATCGACGCCCTGCTGGGGCCGGGCATGAACATCCGCCGCAGTCCGCTGAACGGCCGGAACTTCGAGTACTTCTCGGAGGATCCGCTGATCACCGGCCTCTTCGCCGCCGCGTGCACCCGAGGGATCAAGAAGGGCGGCTCCAACTCGACCTTGAAGCATTTTGCCTGCAACAACCAGGAGAAGTTCCGCCACACTGTAGATGCCGTCGTGTCGGAGCGGGCGCTGCGGGAGCTCTACCTGAAGGGCTTCGAGCGGGCGGTGAAGGAGGGGGGCGCCGATTGTATCATGACTTCCTACAATCCGGTCAACGGGCATTGGGCGGCCTCCAATTACGACCTGAACACAACGGTGCTGCGCGGGGAATGGGGCTTCGAGGGGATCGTGATGACGGACTGGTGGGCCAAGATGAATGACGTGGCGGACGGCGGTCCCGGCGATGTCCGGTACACCGGCTTCATGGTCCGTGCCCAGAACGACCTGTACATGGTAGTCAGCAACTATGGCGCGGAGATCAACTCCAATGACGACAATACGATCGAATCGCTGGAGAACGGCACGCTGACCCGCGGGGAGCTGCAGCGCAGCGCGGCCAACATCTGCCGCTTCCTGATGAAGGCGCCGGTCTTCTCCCACAGGACGGCCATCGTCGAGGAGACGGTGCAGGCCTTCCGGGCTCATCCGGAGCTGGCACCGGAGCTGGCACCGGAGCGGGTGCAGGCGCTGAGAGACGACGCGCGGGTGCGCCCGGATCCGAAGGGACCGACCTACATCCGGGCGGACGGCGAAGGCGTCTACTGGATCACGGTCCAGATGTGGTCCACGGACAGCCATCTGGCCCAGAGCGCCTGCAACGTGACGCTGAACGGCCAGGCCATGACCACGGTCCAGACCAACGGCACCGACGGGAAGCCGATCCGGCGGCGGCTGGTCAAGATCAAGCTGGAGGCCGGAGTCTACGAGATGCGGCTGGAGTTTATCAAGCCGGGTCTGTCGATCGACTGGATCGAATTTGCACAGGCGTAAGCAGGAGAAACATTTAGAATGTTAGCCAAAACCCAGGAGCAAACAGCGGCCTTATCTCGCTTAGCTTCTGGGTTTTTGGCGTCTGCGGCGGCCTGTTCAGCATAATGGGACACCTCTATTCAACGCCAGTCCCCTGGGTCTGATATTGTGCAAATGCACTATAAAATTCATGGTTCTATCAATAGATATTCGGGTCCGGCGATTCTATAATGAAACCGTATTCAGATTGCGCAGCTGTCAACCGGAGGGGGAGTAATGAAGGGGGTTGGCCGGATATGCGTGTGATTGTAAGCGGTTATGTGAAAAATAATACAAGCCGCGATTCCGTAGCTTAAAAAAACAACCAGACGTAACCTTAGGGAGGATTCATAAGATGACGACAGCATTGACAATCAGCTGGTTCGGCGCCGTAGCCGGCCTTGCCTTAGCCATTGGACTGATTCTATTGAGACTGGCTCCGACATACGCCTTGATTCTAGGAGCCATCGTCGGAGGCTTCATCGGCGGCGCAGACTTCTCGGAGGTCATCAAGATTCTGATCTCCGGCACCCAGAGCGTGCTGGGCACCGTAATCCGCATCATCGCCGCAGGCGTGTTCGCCGGAGTGATGATGGAATCGGGAGCGGCGGAGACCATCGCGAAGGTGATCGTAGACCGTCTCGGCGGGACCAAGGCCATGCTGTCCCTGGCCCTGGCTACGATGATCATCACGGCGGTCGGCGTATTCATCCCGGTGGCGGTGCTGATCGTGGCCCCCATCGCGCTGTCCGTCGGCAACAAGATGGGGTATTCCAAGGTCGCTCTGCTGGTCGCCTTGTCCGGCGGAGGCAAAGCGGGGAACATCATCTCCCCGAACCCCAATACCATCGCAGCGGCAGGCGGGTTCAAGCTCGACGTGAACCAAGTGATGCTGGGCGGACTGATTCCCGCGCTGTTCGGTCTGGCCGTCGCCGTCACCATCGCCTCGCTCATCAAGTACAAGGGCACCAAGGTAACGGATGAGGAAGCCGCCGAGCTGGAGAAGTCCAGCTCCACGAACCTGCCTCCTCTGGCCAAGGCGCTGGTCACTCCGGTCATCGCCGTCGTGCTCCTGATGATCAGCCCCATCGGATCCATGCTGGGGATCGACGCGCTGGCCCGGTTGAAGATCGACTCGCTGTTCATCCTGCCCTTCGCCGGGATCGTGGGCTCGCTGGCGCTGGGGAAGAGAAAGCAGCTGCTGGACTACTGCACCGCCGGACTGAACCGCATGACCCCCACCATCCTGATCATCATCGGCGCCGGCGCCATCGGCGGACTGATCACCGCATCGACGCTGCCGACCGAGGTGGTGGCTCTCGTGAAATCGTCGGGCATCTCCGGCATGTTCCTGGCTCCCATCGCGGGCGTTCTGATGGCGGCGGCTACCGCGTCGACCTCGACGGGCGTTATCCTGGCTACCGGCTCGTTCTCCAACGCCATCATCAATACGGGCGTCGCGCCGCTGTCTGCCGCGGTGATGACCCATGCCGGCGCTACGGTCATCGACCATCTGCCGCACGGAACTTATTTCCACGTCACGCGTAATGCCATGGGGATGTCCATGAAGGACCGGATGAAGGTGGTCCTCTTCGAGAGCATGGTCGGTCTGACGATGACGATCGTGTCCGTAATCATCTACGGTTTTATCGCCTAAACCAGAACGGGAGTGAATCATATGGGCAAGACATTCTTATTGGCACCGGATTCGTTTAAGGAAAGCATGACCGCCAAGGAGGTGTGCGAGGCGATGGAGCGGGGCATCAAGCGCGCCGTTCCGGATGCCGAATGCATCCACGTACCCATGGCGGACGGCGGCGAGGGCACCGTACAGTCTCTGATCGACGCGACAAGCGGCACCCTGATCGAAAAAGAGGTGACCGGTCCCCTGGGCACCCCGGTTCTCGCCAGGTACGGCATTCTCGGAGACGGGAAGACGGGCGTCATCGAGATGGCCTCCGCCAGCGGCATCCATCATGTGACCAAGGAAACGAAGAATCCGCTGGTCACCACGACGCTCGGAACGGGAGAGCTGATCCGGGATTGCATCGGCCGGGGGATCACGAGCATCATCCTCGGCATCGGCGGCAGCGCCACGAATGACGGCGGCACGGGCATGGCCAAGGCAATAGGCTACCGGTTCCTGGACAAGAACGGACAGGAGCTGCCCTTGGGGGGCGGGTATCTGGGCGAGCTGGACCGGATCGAGACCGCAGAGGTAATGCCGCAGCTGAAGCAGGTGAGCATCCTGGTGGCCTCGGACGTGACCAACCCACTGTGCGGGGAGCGCGGCGCATCGGCCGTGTTCGGTCCCCAGAAGGGGGCTACCCCGGATATGGTGAAGCAGCTGGACCGCAACCTGCTGCACTACAGCATGGTAGTGAAGGAGCAGCTGGGCATCGAGATCGCTGAGGTGCCGGGGGCAGGCGCAGCAGGCGGCCTCGGCGGCGGATTGATCGCCTTCACCAACTCGACGATGAGGAAGGGCATCGAGATCGTCATCGAGTATACCCAGCTCCGGGAGAAGCTCCAGGGTGTGGATTACTGCTTCACCGGCGAGGGTGGCATCGACTTCCAGACCAAGTTCGGCAAGGCTCCGTTCGGCGTGGCGCAAGCGGCCAAGAGCGTGGATCCCCGGATCAAGGTCATCGCGCTGGCGGGGTATATCGGCAAGGACGTGGAGACGCTGTATGAGGTGGGCTTCGACGCCATCTTCGGGATCGTGCCCGGAGCGGCGGAGCTGGAGACCCTGCTGACGCAGGGGCAGGACAATGTGGCCCGCACCGCCGAGAGCATCGCCCGGCTGCTGCAAGACTAATGAGAAGAGGGTGTTCCGCCTAAGTGCGGGACACCCTCTTTTGGGGTTCAATGGATCCGGTGGATCAGCATGAACAGAAGCTCGGTGAGCTCCAGGATATGCTTCGGGTCCTTGCCGGTCAGATCATGAATCCGGTTCAGCCGGTAATTCAAGGTGTTGCGGTGGATCATGAGCCGGGCGGCCGTCTCGTTGGCGTTCAGATTGCAGCTGAGGTAGACCTGCAGGGTCCGGATCAGCTCCTCGTTCTTCTCCAGCAGGTGGGAGAGCCGTTCGGCCCGCGGATCGTGCTTCAGGTGCTTCGACAGGTCGGCGATGAACTCGCATTGGGCATAGGAGATGGCCCGTTCGCTCCAATAGACCCCCTTCAAGACCCGCAGCGCAGCCTTGGCCTGAGTGAAGGCCTCTGCGACCGTATCGGTCCACTTGCTTACAGCCAGGACCGCTTGGGGGTCCGCCTGGAGAAGGCGCTGCTGCAGCGCCTCCAGCTTGGGAGCTTCCTGGACGATGATGCAGAGGGACTGCTGCGTGATCTTGAAAGTGGGAAGCTCCTTCGTGAGTTCCTCCGGAACCTCCCGGGGGAATTCCGCCACCACCACCAGGCTGGTCTTGCTGAGCTGGATGCCGTAGGAGGCGGAGAGCTCCGTCATCTCCTGGGTATAGACAGTGTCGGGATGGATCAGAGCGTTGAAAAATTCCTGCTTCCGGTGCTGCTTCAGATTCTCCCGTTCCAAGGCGATGCTCTGCTCGATCAAGAGAATCACCGTGGATCGGACCAGATTACCGAAGGGCCGAGTCTCCTCCACCTCGCCGCTGATCCCGACCGTTCCGACGATGGTGCCGTTCAGCTCGATCGGCAGATTGATGCCCTTCTTGGCGAGCTCCCCTTCCTCGTGGATCTCCACGGCTTCCCGCCGCCGGATGGCTTCCACAGCGCCGGGATGAAGCGTGCCGATCCTGGCTTTTTGGCCGCTGCCGATGATCATGCCGGTCCGGTCCATCAGATTGATGTTATAGGGGATGTCCTTCATCATCCGGTCCACGATGTTCTGGGCCTGCTGACGCGTCAGCTCGTACATGGTGCCACTCCCTCGTCCGGGACGGTTCGACCGTGAGGGTCCCGTACCCTTGTGCATACGAACAATGTTTGCGGGCGTTATGCCTCGCTTACAGTGTACCATCTGCGGACGGGCCGGGGGAATGGGAATCCGCCAGGCGGATCCGGGTCAGCTTCTCCGGGTTGGAGACCAGATAGAGGGTGCGGATTGCGGAGAAGTCTGCGGTCGGCTCCCAGGCGAACGCCAAGGGAGGTCGGTCCGGCCGGATCAGGAGCAGCCCGGGCTGGCCGCTGATCCGGACCGGGAGCAGCCGCCCCTGCAGCGACCCCTTGCGCGCGATGCCGGCGAAGAAGGCGGTGATTCGGTCCCGGCCTTGGATGGGACGGAGCGCTGCGCGCACGACGCCGCCTCCGTCGCTCAGCATGACCGCATCCCGGGTGAGCAGCCGGAGGAGGGAGTCGAACCGGCCGTTCTCCAGCGCCTGGGCGAAGGACTGCACGAAGCGCTCGACGGTGGCGTCAAGCGCTTCTTCGTTCCCTTCGGAGGGCCGCTGTCCCAGCTTGGCGGAGGCCCGGCTGAAGAGCTTGCGGCAGGCCGCTTCGGACCGGTCCAGCATATTGGCGATTTCCCCGTACTCGAGGCCGAGGGACTCACGGAGCACGAAGACGGCGCGCTCGGCGGGCGTGCAGGTTGCCAGCAGCACGAGCAGGGCGTAGCCCAGCCGCTCCCGCCGGAGCACCAGCTCCTGCGGCGTATCCTCCGGTCCCTGCGCGATGACGGGCTCCGGGAGCCACGGGCCGGGGTAGGTTTCCCGCTTGCGGGGAGCGGCCTTCATCATGTTCAGAGCCCGGTTGGTGACCAGCTTCAGAAGATAGGCCCGCGGATGTGCCATGGCAGGGGCGTCCGGTTTGCTGACGGCAACGAACACATCCTGCACCGCGTCCTCGGCCTCGCTGACAGAGCCCAGCATCCGGTACGCGACGGCTGTCAGCAGCGGTTTATATTCACGGTAGAGGCGCTCGATGCGATCTGCCGTCGCGTAATCCGTTGTCGTCATGATGCGGGCCTCCTTATGCGGGATTAGGGGAGGGCTGAAGTTCTGTCGTTCAGAAGCAGCCCGGGTACATGCCGGTTGTGACCGCCATGCGGTTCCAGCAATTGATGGCGTTGATGGCCATGAGCAGGGCGACGATCTCGCTCTCGCTGAAGTGAGCGCGGACCTCTTCATACAGGTCCTCGGACACGCCCTTCTCCGGAAGGCGGGTCACGGCTTCGGTCAGGGCCAATGCCGCTCTCTCCCTGCCGGTGAACACCGGAGACTCCCTCCAGACGACGACCAGGTTCAGACGCTGTTCCGTCTCCCCCATGCCCCGCAGGTCCTTGGTATGCATATCGACGCAGTAAGCGCAGCCGTTGATCTGGGAGGCGCGGATCTTGATCAGCTCGTAGAGCACAGGCTCAAGGCCCATCTTCTGGGCAGCGGATTCCAGCTGCAGCAGGGCCTGGAAGCCGGCCGGGTTGGCGGTACGGTGGTTCATGCGCAATTTCATGGTACACTCCTCCTGGGATTCGGATGGTTGCAAGATGGTTACGAGATATAGACAACCGAAGGCCCGGTTTTGTGACAGGAGGAGGGGCGGGAAGGTATGATAGAAGGGAGAGAAGGCAGGTCCCGAGAAGAAGTGCTTGGGAGAACGACGCCAAAAAGGGCCACCCCAATGGGCGGCCCCTCGATCCAACGGTGCTTAGCCCCCGTTCCTCTCACCTTCCATAAGACGGTTCATAAAATCTTCCGCCGCCACGTATCCCTGCTGCCGGAGGTACCAATTATTAGCCGCCGCTTCGACCAAGCCGGCTACATCGCGTCCGGGCTGAAGCTGAATCTCGATGTGGGGGATGCGCACCCCCATGTATTCGGTGAACTTGGGCTCCAGCTCCAGCTCGTTGTTCAGCGCGTCATCCTGCCACTTCGTGAGCTCGATGTCGAGCACGATCCGGGTCTCCTCCTGGAACGCCTTGCGCCCGTAGAGACGGGACACGTTGATCAGGCCGATGCTGCGCAGGGCCAGGAATTCCTTGGTGGCATTGTTGTGGGTGCCCAGGATGGTCTCCGGGCTGATCTTCTTCAAGACCACGATATCGTCGGCCACCAGCCGGTGCCCGCGGCGGATGAGGGTGTGGGCCGTTTCGCTCTTGCCGACGCCTGACTTGCCGCGGAGGAGAATCCCGATGCCGGAGACGTTGACGCAGACGCCGTGGACGGCGATCTCGGGAGCCAGGGCATTGGACAGGTAGATCTCCAGCAGCTCCTGGAACTGATAGGTCTCCAAGCCGGTGCGGAGGAGGGGGATCTGCTCGTCCTCGCAGTATTTGGTCAGATACTTCAGGCCTTCCTGGTTATTGGTGACGATGAAGCAGGGCGGATGGTACTTGACGATGTTGCCGATCCGCTCGTTGCGCTCCTCCTCGGTTAGCTTATGCAGGTAAAAAATCTCGCGGTGCCCCAAGAGCTGGATATGCTCCATCGGGAAAAAATCGAAATAACCGACGAATTCCAGACCTGGCCGGTGGGCCCGGGTCTTGGTGATGGGACGGTCCAATTGGGTGCCTCCGGCCAGAACCTCCAGGGAATACCGGGTCACCAAATCTTGTACGGTAACGAGCTTCATTGCGGATTCTCCTTCAACCGTGTATCGGATAAATTCATGAGTCATGGGGATTGCTCCACTTCGTTTTAGAATAAACTATGTTCCAAAAAGACACAACAAGGAGCCCAAAATGAAGGAAAACCTAATCGATCTTGCTGCCGGATGGAACTTTGACAACAGCTATGCGCGGTTGCCGGGAGACTTCTTCACCCGGATGAACCCCGCCCCGGTGCGGAGTCCCCGTATCGTCATCTTCAATGAACCGCTGGCGCTGTTCCTGGGGCTCTCAGCCGAAGCCCTCCAGACCCCGGAGGGAGCGGAGATCTTCGCCGGCAACCGCGTGCCCGAAGGAGCCGACCCGCTGGCACAAGCCTACGCAGGCCACCAGTTCGGGCACTTCACCATGCTGGGCGACGGCCGGGCCCTCCTGCTGGGAGAGCAGATAACCCCCCGCGGGGAGCGGGTGGACATCCAGCTGAAGGGCTCGGGCCGCACACCGTACTCCCGGAGGGGAGACGGCCGGGCCGCGCTGGGGCCCATGCTGCGGGAGTATATTATCAGCGAGGCCATGCACGCGCTGGGGATTCCAACCACGCGCAGTCTGGCCGTGGCGGCCACCGGGGAGACCATCTACCGGGAGACGGACCTGCCCGGCGCCGTGCTGACCCGCGTGGCGGCCAGCCATCTGCGCGTCGGCACCTTCGAGTACGCGGCGCAGTGGGCAGACGAGGCGGAGCTTCGCGCGCTGGCCGACTACACGCTGGAGCGCCACTATCCGGAGGCGGAGGCAGGCGGGAACCGGTATTTGACCCTGCTCCGGGAGGTCGCCATGCGCCAGGCGGCCCTGATCACCCGATGGATGCTGGTCGGCTTCATCCACGGGGTGATGAACACCGACAATATGGCCCTCTCGGGCGAGACCATCGATTACGGCCCCTGCGCCTTCATGGATGCGTACGACCCGGCGACGGTCTTCAGCTCCATTGATACCCAAGGCCGGTACGCCTACGGCAACCAGCCCCATATCGGGGCCTGGAACCTGGCCCGGTTCGCGGAGACGCTGCTGCCGCTCCTGCATGAGGACGGGGAGCAGGGCGTGAAGCTGGCGGAGGACGTGCTGGCCGAGTATCACGAGGAGTACGACCGCCGCTGGCTGGCGGGGATGCGGGCCAAGCTGGGGCTATTCCGGGAGGAGCCGGAGGACCGGGCCCTGGCGGAGGAGCTGCTGGGACTCATGCAGAAGCATCGAGCCGACTACACCAGCACCTTCCGGCTCTTGGCCGACGGCAAGGCGGAGGAGACGGCCATGGGGGACAGCCCCGAATACCGGGCGTGGCTAACGCGCCGGCAGGCCCGGCTCGCCCGGCAGCAGGAGGGGCCGGAAGCCGTGCAGCGGCTCATGCAGAGCAGCAGCCCGGCGGTGATCCCGCGGAACCACCGGGTGGAGGAGGCGCTGGAGGCCGCCGTGCAGGACGGCGACTTCGGCGTCATGGAGCGGCTGCTCGATGCCCTTCGCAGCCCGTACGAGAGCGTTCCTGAGCGGACCGAGTACTGCACCGCGCCGGCGGCGAACGGCCGGCCGTACCGCACGTTCTGCGGAACCTGACAAACAAGAGAGCCTTCCCAGTGCGGGAGGCTCTCTTGCGTTGCGGCGCACCGGATAGCTGTGGAAAGCTCGGAGCTCCCCTTGACAGAAGGAGGCGCTTGCCTATAATGAAACATAGAACGAATCGTCATTCTATACTTGAAAGGGGTCCGGACCATGGTTTACAGAACCTCCAAGGAAACGCAGGACCGCAAGGATGCCAAGCGCCAGCATATTCTCGATACCTCGGCGAAGGTGTTTGCCAAGCGGGGGTACCACCATACGGCTGTGAAGGATATCGTGGAGGAGGCCGGCGTGTCCGTCGGCAGCTTCTACTTCTACTTCAAGAGCAAGGAGGAGCTGTTCGAGGAGCTGTTCCTCTCCATCGTCCAGGCCTTCAACGACATGTCCGAGCAGGTGCTGGACGTGAAGCATTTCAGCCTGACCAAGAACATGACCCGGGTCATTACGGCAAGCCTGTGGATGCACCAGAAGCACAGGGAGCTGGCCAAGATAATGCTCATCGAAGCGGTGGGGCTGAATCCGGCGTTCGAGAAGAAGCGCATGGAGAGCTTCAAGGCCTCGTGCAGGACCATGGAGGAGTGGTTCCGGCGCTTCAAGCTCCACAATCCGGTCCATATTCCCGACGAGCGGGTAGCGGCGCTGGCCTTCGAGAGCTCGTTCCACTACCTGGCCATCGACTGGCTGGAATCGGACGGAAGCAAGCCGCTGACGGATTCGGCCTATGCCTTCTCCATCTACCATCTGCAGGCACTCAGAGTTCCTTTTGAGAATGCGGAGGTCGAGCGATATGCGCTGGAAGTATTGGATGAATTGAATGGACGGGAAGCGGGGGCCCCATGAAACCATCCTTCGGCAAAGACTTCACCACCGGCAGCATTCCCCGGCACCTGGTGCGATTCGCGCTGCCCATTCTGATCGGCAATCTGCTGGCCACCGGGTACAGCATCATCAACGCCATATGGGTCGGCAAGCTGCTGGGCAAGGATGCGGTAGGCGCCGTAGCCGTCAGCTTCCCTATCTTCCTCGGCACGGTGGCCCTGTGCTCCGGTGCGACGCTGGCCAGCTCGATCCTGGTGGCCAAGGCCTACGGGGCCAAGGATCACGCCGTCATCCAGAGAGTGGTCAACCATTCCTGGTCCATCGCGCTGATCCTGATCCTGACCGTGACGGCCGGAGGCTATCTGCTGTCGGATTCCCTGATTCGGCTGATGGGGACGCCGGAGGAAATTCAGTCCCTGGCCGCCGGCTACTTGAGGATCTCCTTCGTCGGCTTCGCCGGTCTCTATCTCTCTTACCTGGTCTCTTCCGTACTCCGGGGCGTAGGCGATACCGTGGTGCCGCTCCTCTTCGTCATCCTCTCGACCGTGGTCAACGCCGTGCTGGATCCGGTCCTGATCATGGGCCTGGCAGGCTTGCCCGAGCTGGGATTGAACGGCGCCGCGCTGGCCTCGCTCATAGCTACCGTCCTTACGACCGTCATGGGCATCCTCTACGTGAAGCGAAAATACAAGGGTGAGCCCATCCATCCCACCCGCCTGGAATTCGACGGCAAGGCGGTCGCCGAGATCTTGAAGCTCGGCCTCCCGTCCTTCGTCCAGCAGATGCTGCTGTCCATGGGCTACGCCTTCATCACGGTATTCGTGAACGGCTACGGTGCGGCGGCCATCGCCGCCTTCGGGGTGGCCAGCCGGCTGGACTCCATCGTCGCCATGCCCGCCATCGCCATGATGATGGCGGCTTCCACGCTGACGGCCCAGAACCTGGGGGCCGGGAAGGGCGAACGGATCAAGGACGTGCTGAAGTGGGGGATCGTCATCAATATTCCGGTGATCGTGGTCGTATCCGCCGTCTGCGTATCCTTCCCCGAGGCGGTCATGCGCATCTTCGTCCGCGAGCAGGACGTCATCTCGTCAGGCGTCGATTACCTGCGCATCGTCGGAGCGGGGTATCTGTTCTTCATCTTCTTCTACGTCTCCAACGGAATCATTAACGGAGCGGGGAAGACCGTCTCCACCTTGATCATCTCGTTCATCTCCCTGTGCGTCATCCGCATTCCGCTGGCGGCGCTGCTCTCGCACACGAGCCTGGGGCTCCGGGGCATCTGGGCGGCTATCGTCATCAGCTTCGCCGTGACGACGGCCAGCAGCCTGCTGTACTATGCCTCGGGCCGGTGGCTTCCGGACCGGGGCCGGAGCGGGGCGAAGCCCCATCGGATGGCGGCGGAGTAAGGACCGGCATTCATCCCTGCGCGCAGGCTCCCGCCATTACGGCGGGGCCTGTTTTTTGTCGGAGTCCGGCGGGCGGAGACTTTAAGCGCAGTTTCAGGCAGGGCGGCTATAATGGGCTCATCGAGAATCGGAAGGAGGCCGAAGATGAGAACCGTCCGCCATACGCTGGTCCGGGGGATCCAATCCATGGGATGGGTTGCCCTGGGGTTGATTCTGCTGGCCAATATCGTCTTCAACAGCGTCATTACCGGGAACGAACGGCTCCTGATCCGGGGGAACAACCTCCTGTTCGCCGGCACCGGCGCCATTCTCGCCGTGGTGCTGCTGCTCGTTCTCTTCCAAGCCGTCCGTAAGCTTCCCCCGGTCCTCTTCCTGCTCGTTACGCAGCTTCTGTACGGCACAGCGATTCTGGGGTGGATTCGCCTCTCCCGGGTGGTTCCCTTCGCGGATCAGGGAAGTGTCTATCAAGCTGCCCTGAACTTCAATGCGGGCCGCTATGCGGACTTCCTGAAGGGTGGCTACCTGGATCAATACCATCACCAGATTCCCCTGACGCTGATGTTCGCTCTCCTGCTAAAGACCTTCGGCGGCGGCTATCAGGTGCTGCAGGGCTTCATCGGCCTCTGCACACTCGGGCTGAATGCGGGCCTGTACACGCTGGCGCGGGAGCTTCATTCCGAGCGGGCGGGCCGTCTTGCGGTGCTGGTCTCCATGCTGTTCGTCCCCACGGCGCTCCTGACCATTTACGTCTATGGGGACATCATTGGACTATGCTTTTCCGTCTGGGCGCTCTTCTTCATCGTCCGATACGGGCGTGGAGGCCGCTGGACCTGTCTCCTGGCGGCAGCCATTCTGATCGGCATCGCCATGCTGTTCCGGACCAATATGATCATCCTTCTGGCTGCCATGGCACTCTATCTGCTGCTTAAGCTGCCGCCCCGGAGATGGGCATCGGTGCTGCTTCTGCTGGCTTCCCTAGGCGGGGGCTACGGACTCCAAGCGTATGCCGCTGCCAAGACGGGCTTCGACCCGGCCAACGGCATGCCCGCCGTGCTGTTCGTGAACATGGGCTTGGAGGAGGGGCCGAGGGCGGAGGGCTGGTACAATGCCTCCACGGTGCGGAACTACACGGCCTCCGGCCGGGATGCGGCCCGGGCGGCGGAGCTGGGAGACCGCTTGCTGGGGGAGCGGCTCTCCTATATGGCCGATCATCCGGTATATACAGCCCGATTCTTCGGGCGCAAATTCCTGACCACCTGGACGGAGCCGACCCAGGAGGCGCTCTACTTCACCATGCCCCATAACCAGAGCAAGGAGGTCTCGGCGTATTACAAGAGCGGCGCCTTCTGGAACAGCCTGTACGGCGGCCCGCTGGGGACCGCGGTGCAGTGGTTCTGCAAAGGGATCGTCTTGCTGGTGCTGACCGGGGCGTTCTTCAGCACGGTTCCCAAGGGAAGCCGTCTCTCGCCCGAGACGGTGCTGCTCCTGCTGGCCATCGGCGGAACGATGGTCTTCCACCTGGCCTGGGAGACCAAGTCGCGGTATATTTATCCCGCGTTCCTGCTGATGGTGCCTCTGGCGGCGGGAGCCTTGGCCGAGCTGGCGGAGGCTCTGCGGGAACGTCTGCTTCGGCGGACGGAGCTCCGGCAGGAGAGTTAGACTATACTCATACATTACATTGCCCGCCCTTGCGGGGAAGGACTATGATAAGCCGTGACGCGAGGTTACGGCTTTATCGGCATGGTGCCGCAGCGTTATGTAGGCGGCGCTCCTCTTAGCCCAGAGGAAGGCAGCCTTGATCCAACAAGGGAGAGTGATTCCCATGCAAGCCTTCCGGCTGATGCGCGCGGTGGCGTTCGCTTCCTACAAGCAGGCTACGGCGTTCCGGTCCCAGATGGCGGTGTCCATCCTGACGGGGCCGGTTTATTTTCTCATCCAATTCTTCATCTGGAGCGCGGTATACAGCACGAGAGAGACGGTCAACGGCATGACGTTCGGGCAGATCCTGTCCTACTACGGCTTGGCCGCCCTGATCAATTACCTGATCTTCGACTCGGCCGATTGGGACGTGCAGGACCTGGTCCATTCCGGAAAACTGGTGACCTTCCTGCTGCGGCCCGTTTCGTACCGGTTCTACGCCTTCTCGGCGAAGACCGGCAACCGGCTGCTGGCGTTCCTCCTGGAGCTGGTCCCCGTCTACTTCATCTTCTACGGCGTCTTCCACATCCACCTGGTGCCGAAGCACCCGCTGTGGTTCCTGGTCTCCGTCACGCTCAGCTTCCTGATGACCTTCCTCGTGAACTTCTGCATCGGCACCTGCGCGTTCTGGCTCATGAGAGCCCATGGGGTCCGCCGGATGTTCATGCTGTTCAAGGACTTCAGCGCCGGGGTGTTCGTGCCGCTGTCGTTCTTTCCCGATGTGCTGCAGACGCTGGTGTTCTTCCTGCCCTTCCAATTCATCAGCTACGTGCCGATCCAGGTGTTCCTCGGGTCCTACCAGCTGGCGGGGCATGCCATGAGCCTGCCCACCATCGTGGGGGTTCAGGCCTCGGCAGTCCTGGCCATGTGGGGCGTGGCAGAGCTCCTCTGGAGACTCGGCATCAACAAATTTACGGGGGTGGGGACCTGATGTCCGTCGTCCGACTATACCTGCAAGGCATGAAGACCTCCATCGCCGGTCGGATGACCGACCGGGCCGATTACCTGATCAGCATGGCGATCATGCTGTTCTTCGATATGATCATGCCCTTGGTGACGGTGATCATCTACAGCACGGGGGCCTCTTTTCCGGGGTGGGGGCTCTACGAGGCGCTGCTCATCCAGGCCATCTTCTTGTTGGCCAAGGGCATCTCTTATCCGTTCTTCTTCGGGCTCGTCTGGAATACGATCGGCCGGGTGCGGGACGGGACGCTGGATCTGCTCCTGATCAAGCCGCGGAGCCCTCTCGTCATGCTGATCGTGACGGCCTTCGACGCGGAGGACCTGGGCAAGCTCATCGGAGGCGTCTCCTTGTTCGCCGTGGCCTTGGCCCATCTCCCCGCCATGGCTTGGGCCGATTGGGGCGCCTTCTGGCTCCTGTTCGGGTCCGCCGTGCTGATGTTCTTCGCCTTCGCCCTGTTCATGTCCGGCATTACCATCGTCTGGGTCGGGACCTACCGGGTGTATGAGATATTCGATTCCGTCACCATGTTCTCGCTCTATCCGTCGTCCATCTTCTCCAAGTCGTTCCGGAACGTCATCACCATGCTGATTCCGGTGGCGGCCATGGGCTCCCTGCCGGCTTCCGTCCTGCTGGGGAGGCCCGCGGAGGGGGCGGTGGCGGCGGTTCCGGTGGTGCTGCTTTTTACGGCGGCGTCTTACGGGTTCTGGGTCCGGATGATGAAGCGCTACAAGAGCGCAGGAGGGTAACCACATATGATCCAAGTGCAGGGATTGAATAAGACCTACGAATCCTTCGAGCGGGGCCACACGTTCCTGGAGGCGCTTAAGAGTATGGTCGTCCGCAAGAAGAAGACCGTCGAGGCGGTCAAAAACGTCTCCTTCCAAGTGGCGGAAGGGGAGATTATCGGCTTCCTGGGGCCCAACGGAGCCGGCAAGTCCACGACGCTCAAGATGCTGAGCGGCGTCCTGGAGCCCAGCGGGGGATCGGTCCGCATCCTCGGGTACGTGCCCTGGAAGGAGCGGAGGAAGTATGTGGCCCACATCGGGGCCGTCTTCGGGCAGAAGTCGCAGCTGATGTGGGATATACCGCCGCTGGACGCCTTCTACATGAACAAGGAAATCTACGGCATCCCCAAGGAGCCGTTCCTCGAGACGCTGAATGAAATGACGGAGCTGCTCCAGGTGGAGGACGTCATCCGCAAGCCGACCCGCCAGCTGTCGCTGGGGGAGCGGATGAAGTGCGAGTTCATCATGGCCATGCTGCACCGGCCGAGGATCGTCTTCCTGGATGAGCCGACCATCGGGCTGGACGTGGTGGCCAAGGAGAAGATCCGGGGCTTCATCCAGGAGATGAACCGCAAGGGGGTCACCTTCCTGTTGACGACCCACGATATGGAGGATGTGGAGCGGCTGGCGAAGCGGATCATCGTCATCAATCACGGCGACATCGTCTTCGATGACGGGATCGACGTGCTGAAGCAGTATTTGGGGGCGAAGAAGCGGGTCCGGCTGGTGACGGAGCGTCCTTGGGACGGCGGGTGGAGCCATGCATCCTTCACGGTCACCGGCGTGAACACCGGGGGGGCGGGCCTCGAGCTGGAGCTGGATCTGGGGCGGATCAAGCTGATCGATTTTCTGGCGGGGATGGAGGAGCGGTACGGCATTGCCGACCTGTCGATGGAGGATATTCCGATCGAGAGCATCATCAAGGCGCTGTATGGAAAGCGGGCCAACCCATCTCAACCCGATACTGTCCGTCCTTGACAGGCTTTGTTATAATGGGGTTTGGCCTAATAGGGTCATTCCATTATGAAAGGACGACAAGCCTTTATGGGACTAGGTAGTTGGTTCGCCGAGCTGCGGGAGAAGTGGTTCGGCAAGTCGTGGAGCCCGATGTTCGTCACTGTGGCGGCGGGTATCCTAAGCGCAATGTACTTCGGCATTACAGGCACATTCTGGGCCGTGACCGGGGAATTCACCCGGTATGCGGGCCACGGGATGGAGCTGTTGGGAATCGATCCCCATCAGCTTACCTACATCGACAAGATCATGAAGCTGGAAGGGTCCACCCTGGACCGTATTGACGGCTGGGTGGTCGGGGGCATGTTCCTCGGAGCCTTGATGAGCGCTCTCTTGGCGGGTCAATTCAAGATCCGGATGCCGAAGCAGAAGCGCCGTCTGGTGCAAGGGTTCGTTGGCGGCATGATCGCGGGCTTCGGCGCGCGGCTGGCCATGGGCTGCAACCTGGCCTCCTTCTTCACCGGCATTCCGCAATTTTCGTTCCACGCTTGGCTGTTCACCATCGGCATGGCCGGCGGCACCTTCATCGGCGTCAAGCTGGTGCTGCATCCGCTCCTCTTGGGCAAGCCGAAGCTGACCAAGGCGGCTCCCGGAGCCCGGTCCATGGTCTCGACCCGCTCGAAGGTCCAGCCGTGGATCGGACTGGCCGTGCTGGTGCTGGGCGTAGCTTTCGTCGCCCTGGAGATCGGAGCGGGCAAGCCGAAGCTGGCACTGGCCGGATTGTTCGGCCTCACCTTCGGCCTCTTGATCCAAAGGGGTCAGATCTGCTTCACCTCGGCCTTCCGGGACCTGTGGATCACCGGACGGGCTACGATGATGAAGGCCCTGTCCGTCGGCATGATCGCGGCCACGCTGTGCACGGCGGTCATCATCAATCTGGGCGTTCCGCAGAAGATCATGTGGGCCAGTCCGGGCGCTCTGATCGGCGGTCTGCTCTTCGGCATCGGCATCGTAGTGGCCGGTGGCTGTGAGACCGGCTGGATGTACCGGGCTATGGAAGGCCAGGTCCAATTCGTCGTCGTAGGAGCCGGGAACATTCTCGGCGCCGGTATCCTCGCCTGGGGCTGGGACCATTGGAAGCTGTTCGACGGTCTGGTGGACGGCTACGAGAAGGTCAACCTGATCTCCAAGTGGGGCTGGTCGGGAGCCATTCTCGGCACGGTCGGCTTCCTGCTCGCGCTCTATCTCTTCGCTTCCTATTGGGAGAAGCGGGTCCGTTACAAGGCCCAGAGCAAGGGCCAGGCGGTTCTGATGCAAGCATCCGTAGCGAAGGAGATGGCGTAAGATGGCGAAGAAGAATCCCTTGTCGGACATTCGTCCGACCATGACGCTGGATCTGGAGGGGGAGCCTTGTCCCTATCCGGTGGTCTACAGTCTGGAATCCATGGAGCAGCTGAAGTCCGGTGAGATCCTGGAGGTGATTGCGGACTGCCCGCAATCCTTCTTCGCCGTACCGGAGGAAGCGCGCCGCGCCGGGTACGTGATGCTGGGCGAGCCGGTTACCGACGGGCCGGTCATCCGGTTCTATATCCTGAAGCCGTAACGATGCGAGGGCCCGCCCGGGTTGAATGACCGGGCGGGCCCTTCCTGCTGCCGATCAAGGAATAGAGGAAGGAGGGGGACGTGTGTCCAAGGTAGAACTGACGAACATGTGCATGGTCTATGATAGAGCCCGCCGGCGGGTCCTCGTGCAGGAGCGGGTCAAGTCCTGGAAGGGAGTGGCCTTCCCGGGGGGACACGTGGAGGACGGAGAGAGCATCACCGGGTCCGTCATCCGGGAGATCCGGGAGGAGACGGGGCTCACGGTCTCGAACCTGGAGCCCTGCGGCATCATCCATTGGTACAACGACGAGACCGGAGAACGCTATATGGTATTCAATTACCGGACGGAGGTCTATAGCGGCGAGCTGATCGGAGAGACGGCGGAAGGCAGAGTCTTCTGGGTGGACCAGGACGAGCTCTGGAGCCTGCCGTTCGCCGAGGGCTTCCGGGAGCGGGTGCCCATGTTCCTGGACCGTGCCTGGAACGAGGCTTACGGGATATGGAACTCCCAAGGGACGGGGCCGGTAAGCTGGCTGTAGCCGGGGCTGGATTAACCCGCCGGAATGTCGTATCATGAAGAGTCGGCATCAGGCCGGCCAGCAAGACAATCGAGGAGTGAACGTCCATGATCCTGATTACCATCCCAACCCCGGATGTGAGCATCACCAAGCAGGAAGCGCCGCAGATGAGCCACATATACGGGTTTACCGATTTCCACCTGATCCCGAGGGACCGGGGCGGAATCTTCATGTTCTACAATGAGAAGAACGAGCTGCTGTTCGTCGGCAAGGCGCGCAAGCTGCGTCCCCGGATCAAGAAGCACTTCGAGGACTCCGTGTCCGCCATCAAGATGAACCGGGACGAGGTCACCCGGATTGATGTCTGCGTCGTGGAGAATCCCGTGCACCGGGAGATCTACGAGACGTACATCATCAACGAGCTGAAGTCCAAGTACAACGTGGACAAGGTGCTGTTCGACCGATAAGCGGCATGAATGCGCGGCCATGGAGAAAGTCCGGGGAACCGGGCTTTTTTGGCGTTGGGGCGGAAAGGGCGTCTCGGACCGGCAACGATGGGACATATGTCCTTTTGGCGGCGGTGGAGGAAGGGTACAATGGGGACATCAAGCAGTCGCGGGAGGAGCGGGACGGATGAACAGGGTTCAAGACCAGGAGGCCATCCGGAGGATTCTTCGGGAGAGCGGGCTGGAGGAGGTGTTCCGTCCGGAGGTGGCGGAGGGTATGGAGCTCCGCACCTTCACGGACGGGGAGAAGATCTGCACCATGGGCGAGGTACTGGATGGGCTGTACGTGCTGGCCTCCGGCAAGGCGAAGATTTATACGCTTCTGCCCAACGGCAGGTCCATGCTGATCCGGTTCTCCCGACCGCCCAGCCTCATCGGGGATGTAGAGTGGATGGCTCAATACCCGGTGAACAACATGGTGGAGGCGGTAGGGGAGTGCACCCTGCTCTTCGTCAGCCGGGAGCTTATCCTGGGACGGGAGCAGGATCATACGGCGTTCCTGCAGTTTATGATCCGGAACTTAAGCCATAAGGTGTACACGTTGGGCAGTGCCTCGGCCATGAATCTGCTCTATCCGGTGGAGAACCGGTTCGCCAGCTATCTCTTGTCCGTGACGGAGGGCCCCGGTGGAGCGGAAGGAGCGGAGGAGCTCCGTACCTCCACGTTGTTGGAAACGGCGGAGCTGCTCGGCACCAGCTACCGTCATCTGAACCGGGTCATTCGGCAGCTTATCGCCGAAGGAGTGCTGGAGCGGAAGCGGGGACGGCTCACTGTCGTGGACGCCAGCCGCCTGCGCAAGCTGGCCAACAACCAAATGTATACATGAACGGGGGAAACGTTGTGATCGGAGTGTTCTATTCGCTCTTAGCCGGATTGGCTATAGCGGTGCAAGGCATCATGAATACGAAGGTGAGTGAGAAGGCCGGCTTCTGGCTGACCAACGCCCTGGTCCACGGCTCCGGGTTCCTCGTGGCGCTGGCCGTCTTCGGATTGGTCCGGGACGGACAGCTGGGGTCGCTGGGCAGCGTGAACAAGGGCTATTGGCTCGGGGGAACCGTGGGGGTCGTCATCGTCTACTCGGTGATGAAGGGGATCGGCCAGCTGGGAGCGACCTATTCCATCGCCATATTGCTGGTGGCCCAGCTGTCAGCGGCCTTGGCCATCGACAGCCTCGGCTTGTTCGGAGCCCGAATGGTGCCCTTCTCCTGGAACAAGCTGATCGGCATCGGGATCATGGCGGCGGGCATCGCCGTCCTGAAGTGGAAGTAAATCCGCCTTATGCGTGGGGGAAGCCGGGCACCGGGGCACCGGCGTTGGAATTAAGGCGGTGTGTGGCCATCGGCCGCGAGGCCCCGCGTGTTAGGCAGCCTCGGCGGGACTTGAGGGCCTTAGGGGACCTTGTAAAGCCCATCGATCGCTTGAACCGCCAGCTCCAACGCTTTGATTCTTCTCTCCAGCAACGTCCTCTGGGGACTGCCGGTCTTGGACTTCGCGTAGCTGTTCTCCACCGAAGGGAGTAAACCCGTCAGAACACGGCGGGCCTCCGCCGCATCTTCCGAGGTATAAGAATGGGGGCGTTGATTCCATACGTGCTCCAGCACCGCCAAGCCGATGGAAACCGCTTGGAGCCGTTTCTTGACCAGGGTCGTATTGGCGCCGCTGCGAGTCATCTGGGATAAGGCATTCTCCAGCTTGCGGATGGTTGATTGCATCGAGGCAAGGGACTCCAGCCGATCCGATACGGAACGCTCTTCCATGTGAGGATGCTCCTTTCTCGCCGTTACTCTCGCACCTAGTTTAACATAGCCCATGCCCCAAAAGCTGCCCTCCCCCAGACGGGAGGCCGGTTGCGAAGCCCCTAGCGGGCAGTATAGGTGCCATCCGTATATCCTTAAAGCCGACAGCCCGCCCGGGCTGGGGCAGCCAACCGGCGGACTTCGGTTCCGCCGGTTTTTTTGTTCGACTGGGGGGGACCAGTCAACGGCTCAGACGGAGTGAAGCAGGCTAAGCCGGTTATTTTTGGGAGGATCAGGGATTGACAAGGGGGCGGAAAGAGAATATTGTTATAGTGCACTAGTTCAATAGTGTACTGGTTGTGGTGTGAAGGGGGGCAGAACGGTGCAGCTGAATTTTAACAGCCCGAAGCCGATTTATCTGCAGATGGTGGATGAGGTCAAGAAGGCCTTGGCCAGAGGAGAACTCTTGCCGGGGGATAAGATTCCGTCCTTAAAGGAGCGAGCACAGATGTCGCAAGTCAATCCCAATACGGTGCAGCGGGCTTATCAGGAGATGGAGCGGGAGGGTCTCACCGAGACGCTTCGGGGCCAAGGCACCTTTATTAAGAAGGACCCGGAGCTGCTGCAGCGGATCCGTTCGGAGATGGCGCAGGCCGCCGTGCTCCAATTTATCGAAGAGATGCAGGGGCTGGGCATCGAGCCGGGCGAGACGGAGCGGCTCTTGCACGACCACTTATTCCGGGGACCGAAGGAGGGATGACCATGAGCGTGGCCATGGAAGAGCAGGTGAACATGATCAAGCTGGAGGGCATTCACAAGCGGTATCTGCTGAAGCATGCCGTGAACGGGATCGACCTTGAGATTCGGAGAGGCCGTATCGTCGGCCTCCTGGGCCCTAACGGCAGCGGCAAATCCACCCTGTTGAAGATGATGGCGGGCTTGATCCATCCCAGTTCGGGGACCATCCAGGTCAACGGAAGGGAGCCGGATGTGCACAACAAGCACCAGGTGGCCTATCTGCCCGAGATCGATCATCTGTACGGCTGGATGACGGTGAAGGAGACCCTCCGGTTCATCTCCGGGTTCTACCGGGATTGGCAGGCGGATAAAGCGGCGGAGATGGTCGGGACCATGGAGCTGGACGTCAACCAGAAGGTCCGGAATCTGTCCAAGGGGATGCGGGCCCGGCTGAAGCTCATCGCCGCCTTAGCCCGCCAAGTGCCGCTGGTGCTCTTGGATGAGCCGTTCTCAGGCATCGATCCGTCCTCCCGGGCCAAGATTATCCGCTCCATCCTCCGGGAATTCCAGTCTGACCAGCAGACCATCGTGCTGTCGACCCATTCGGTAAGCGAGTCGGAGCCGATGTTCGACGACGTGATTTTTCTCCAGCAGGGCCGGGTTAGGATCTACGACTCCACGGAAAACCTCCGTGCCGAGCACGGCTGCTCGCTGGAGAGCTTATGGGAGAGGGTGTACGGGTAATGGGCTTCCGGAATTTGTGGATGAAGGAATTACGGGGAGTTCTCCCCATCTATGCGGTGTATGCGGTGGCCGTCGTCATTCTGAACGCCATCATCTTCTACAAAATCGACATCATGCAGGATGACACCATCTTCGTGCTGTCGCTGCTGCTGCCTTTTATGCTGGTGTCCGCGCTGACCGTCGGTCTGGCGTATTACCAGCTTCATATCGAGTGGAAGACCAATACGGTCTACCTCCTCTTCTCCCTCCCCATGCGGGGGTGGAAGATCTTGACCGCCAAGCTGTCGGCCTTATTGCTCTTTTTAATTGCGGCTCTTTTATGGACCGGTGTCTGCTTCTCCCCACTTCTCTTCAAGGTGGATTGGGTGCACATCCGGTTCGATGAAGAGTTCCGGGAGATGCTGCCCGAGCTCCTCCGCGTGATGCTGAACTGCGCGTGGATCTTTCTTCTGGCGGTCATCTTCCTGCTGGTGCTGATCCAGTTCACCTTCCTGTGCGGACAGCTGGCGGCCAAGCTCAAGTGGGTCTTCATGCTCTGCGCCTTCTTCGGGATGTTATGGCTGGTTATGCGGATAAGCCCGCTGCTCACCGGCCTGCTCGGCTGGCTCCCCGGGATCCCGATGGAAGGGGACGAGTGGAATCAGGTGTTCCTTCAATCCGGCGCCTTCCTGGTGATGGCGTTCCTGTGCGCGGGGCTGACGGTCCTGAACGGTTATCTGATCGAGAAGGAGGTGGAGGTATGAGGACCCTGTGGTTCAATCGAAGGCTGCTGCTCCTTACCTCTGTCGTGGTGCTGCTGGCGCTCTCCATTCTCGATGTTTCCTTCCGGAAGGAGGAGGTGTTCGAGCGGTTCTTCCACCAGTTCGTGAATGAGGAGAAGATGGATGCAGTGCGTGAGGCGAGGCCGGAGGTGACGGTAGAGAGCCGATCCCAAGCCGAATATCCGAGCCAAGGACTCTCAAGCGTTGCCCTGCTGAAGACGGGAGGGAACGTGGAGGTTACCCGTTCGGAGGATGCAACCATCCGGCTGGACGCGCACATCCAGGCGACCGCTTCCGATGAAGCGGAGGCCGGACGCAGGCGCGACACCGTGCAGATTAAGGGGGAGACGCGGGACGGCCAGCTGACGCTCACTCCTGTTACGGCATCCGGCAAGCCGGTGGACTCCCGGAATATAACGATCGATTATACGCTCCGGGTTCCGGATGGCCTGCAGCTGAACCTGGAGAACCGGAACGGCACGGTCAGCATCCGAGGCCTCCGCGGGAACGCGGACGTGACGGCCGGCTACGGCTTGCTGGAGATCCGGGATACCGCCGGCAATCTCAGCTTGAAGCTGGAGGGCGGCAGCGTCTATCTGTCCCGCATTACGGGGAATGTGAAGCTGGATAACCGGCAGAGCCGGCTGACGGCCGACCATATCCAAGGCTCGGTGTCGCTGGACAGCCATCTGGGGCACAACGACTTGGCCGAAGTGAAGGGCTCCGTTACCGGGAAGATCGGGCAAGGCTCAGCCCGCCTGCGGGACGTAACCGGTCCCGTGGAGCTGGAGGGCGAGAATACCGATTTGCATCTGGAGGGAATCCGGGGGAACATGAAGCTGTCGAATGAGTACGGCGATACCACTCTCCTGCTGTCGGAGAAGGAAGGCTACTCGTTGGATGCGGCGCTCCGTGGCGGCCGGCTTCATACGGCGCTGCCGTTCCCGGCCGAGAAGCGGGAGAACGAAGAGGCGGATACGCGGTTGAAGGGAACCGTCGGAGCAGGGACATGGAAGACGGAGCTGAACACGCGCTTCGGCGATCTCTATATTCATACTAACTAGGAGGCGGACATGAGTCAGGAACCTATTGTAAGTTTGCGCCAAGTGACCAAACGGATCGGGCGCTCCACCATTATTGACGATCTGACGTTCGACGTGCCGCAAGGCGAAATATTCGGCTTTCTCGGACCCAACGGGGCCGGCAAGACGACCACCATCCGCATGATGGTGGGTCTGATGGCCATTACGAAGGGCAGCATCACCATCAAGGGCAAGGACGTGAAGACCCAGTTCGAGCAGGCGATCCGCCATGTGGGCGCCATCGTCGAGAACCCGGAGATGTATAAGTTTCTAAGCGGGTACCACAATCTGATTCACTTCGCCCGGATGGTCCCCGGCGTGACGAAGGAGCGGATCGACGAGGTGGTCTCGCTGGTGAAGCTGGAGAACCGGATCCACGACAAGGTGAAAAAATATTCCCTCGGCATGCGCCAGCGTCTCGGGGTGGCCCAGGCGCTGCTGCACCGGCCCTCCCTCCTGATCCTGGATGAGCCGACCAACGGCCTCGATCCAGCCGGCATCCGGGAGCTGCGGGACTACCTCCGGCACCTGACCCGGGTGGAGGGGATTACGGTCATCGTCTCCAGCCACCTCCTGTCGGAGATGGAGCTCATGTGCGACCGGGTGGCGATCCTTCAGAAGGGACGGCTGATGGATGTGAAGCCGATTCATGATTTCATCGGATCGAACGACCAGGCCCAGACCTATCTGTTCGAGGCGGAGCTGGATGATATTGCACTGGCGGCCGTCCGCGACATGGCAGGCGTGCGGGATGCGAGGGCTGTGCCGGAGGGGGCGGAGGTTGTGGTCGACCGGGAACGGATCCCGGAGATTCTCAACCTGCTCATGCGGATGGAGATCCGGGTATACGGCGTCCGGGCAATCCGGCAATCCCTGGAGGACCGGTTCCTGGAGATGACGGGGGGTGTGGCAGTTGGTTAATCTGATCCGCAATGAGAACATGAAGCTGTACCGCCGGCCGCGGACCTGGATTATGGTCGCATTCATGATTGTAGCGGTGCTTTTTGGCAGCATCATGAATTGGTATTACGACGGCCGGAATGTAGAGGCGGGGGCGTGGAGAAACCAAGTCACCCAGGAAAAAACGCAGTATGCGGAAATGCTGAAGGATTCGAAGCTTCCGGAGGAGAACCGGAGTCGGATTCAGGATAGGATCGCCGTTATCGACTACCGGCTGGAGCATGACATCCGTCCGGAGGACGGTACGATGTGGGGCGGCATCAACGGCTGTGCGGAGCTGGTTATCCTGATCACCCTCTTCACCGTCATCATCGCTGGGGACAGCTTGGCAGGAGAGTTCACCACGGGCACCATCAAGCTGCTGCTCATCCGGCCCGCCAGCCGGCTGAAGATTCTCGTCTCGAAGTATCTCTCCATGATTACGTTCGGTCTGCTCCTCTTGATCATTCTCTTTGTCGTCTCCGTATTGGTGAATGGGCTCCTGTTCCAATTCGGAGAGATGAATCTACCCTTGGTTACGGTGGATGGGACCGGGCACATCCTGGAGAGGAACATGGTGGCCCATCTGTGGCAGACGTATCTGCTGAACGGCGTATCGACGATCATGTTCGTCACGATGGCCTTCATGATCTCCTCCGCCTTCCGCAGCAGCACCATGGCCATCGGATTCTCCATCTTTGCGCTGTTCGCGGGCACCCTCTTCCTGGAGCTTCTGCACCAGTACGGATGGAGCAAATATATGCTGTTCGCCAATATCGACCTGTCGCAGTATTTGAGCGGAAGGCCGTACCAGGAAGGGATGACGATGACGTTCTCCATCCTGGTGCTGGCAGCCTACTTCATCGCGTTCAACCTGACGTCCTGGCTGGTCTTCACCAAGCGGGACGTGGCCACCTAAGAGTGACAACGAAGAAGCCGATTCCGGCTCCGCGTTCCATGCGGAGCCGGAATCGGCTTCTTGCGTGTTGGCATAATGAAAATCCGCGGATGAAGCCGCGGGCTCGGTTCCGGTTGGATTTCGTCCAGCGGCATCCCCCGGCGGATATGGCGGAACCGCGTCAAGCCCGCTCGGGCAAGGAGCGCATCCGACGGAGTCCGGGGAATAGCACCATCCACAGGCCGGCGACGGCCAAGGTGCCGATGCCGCCGATGAAGGCGGCGGGGACGGCTCCGACGAAGCCCGCCAGCGTGCCGGATTCGAATTCGCCCAGCTGGTTGGAGGTGCCGATGAACAGGGAGTTCACGGCGTTCACCCGGCCCCGCATCTCATCGGGAGTCTGAAGCTGCACCAGGGAGGAGCGGATGACCACGCTGATCACGTCCGAGGCTCCGGTCATCAGGAGGGCGAACAAGGACAGATACAGGTTGGTGGAGACGGCGAAGAGCATAGTGGCCAGTCCGAAGACACCGAGGGCTCCGAACAGGGTCAGACCCACGCCCCGCTTGAGCGGATAGTAGGCCAGCACAATGGACATCAGAAGAGCGCCGACGGCCGGTGCGGTCCGCATGAGCCCCAGTCCCCAGGGGCCGGTATGGAGCACGTCCTGGGCGAAGATCGGCAGAAGCGCCGTGGCCCCGCCTAAGAGGACGGCGAACAGGTCCAGCGAGATGGTGCCCAGGATCATCTTGTGCCGGAAGACGAAGACCATGCCGCCGAAGAGGGAGTGCAGGGTGACAGGCTCGGCCCGGCGGACGAAGGGCTGGCGCGTCCGGATGAAGAAGGTCAGGGCTGCGGCGGTGAACAAGGCCGTTACGGCCGTAACGTAGACGGTGGAGGGCCCAAAGGAATAGAGCAGGCCGCCCAGGGACGGGCCGAGAATCTGGGATGTCTGCCCGGCGGAGGTGGTCCAGGAGATGGCCTGTTGGAGAAGCTCCTTCGGCATCAATTGAGGCAGCAGGGCTGTGGAGGACGGATTCTCGAAGGCCCGGCAGGCCCCGACGATGGCGGCCATCAGGAGAATCTGCTCCCGTCCGAGCCAGCCGGACAAGCTGCCGGCCAGCAGCAGCGCCGCGACCAGGCCCTCGGTGATCTGGCACAGGAATACGATCCGGCGGCGGTCGAAGCGGTCCGCTACCTGGCCGACGACCAGGGTCAAGAGCACCATGGGCAGGAATTGGGCCAAGCCGACGAGGCCCAGGCTGAAGGCGTCATGGGTCAGCTCGTACATCTGCCAGCCGATGGCGACGGAGAGCATCTGGAAGGAGGTGGAGGACAACATGCGGGATATCCAATAATTCGTAAAGGAGGGCTGCTTCAGGACAGACTGGCGAGGTTCTAACATGATGATAGGCACGTCCCTTCGTTCACTTTCATAGAAATAACGTTTATTATACTACTAAATAAATCGTGCATAAATTGAAAAAAGGCTTGCACCTTACGGTACGTCACGTTTTATAGTGAAAGCAGGCAGGACAAGCCGGCATCACGACAGGAGGGGGAGCATGGCTTACTTGAAGGTAGGAGAGCTGGCCAGGCTGACGGGGCTTACCATCCGCACGCTGCGCTATTACGACCAGATGGGGCTGCTTCACCCATCGGCCCAGACGGAGGCCGGGCACCGGCTGTATGAGGAAGCCGATCTGGCGAGGCTGCATCAGATTCTGACGCTGAAGGAGTTGGGGCTGTCCCTGGAGGAGATCAAGGCGCTTCTGCTGAGCGGGCAGGTGACGCCGGAGGAGACCGTCCGGCTGCAGATGGAGCGTCTGGAGCAGGAGATCTGGCAGCGGAGCCGGCTCTTAGAGCTGCTCCGGCACGTCTCGAAGTCGATGCAGCGGAAGGCCCCGATCCCCCTGGAGGACTTCACCGGCTTGCTGCAGGCCATGAAGGCGGGCCACGAGAAGCTCGTCATCGGCAGGAGGACGGACTGGATGCACAGCCTCGAGCGGCTGGAGGCGGTCTTGTCCGAGGAAGAATCGAATAACCCAATGAAGGAGGAGTTGGAATGACCGAAAGATTCGTAAGGCACGCTACTTTTACGGTGGAGCACAGGTATGCCGCATCGCCCGAGCAGGTATACCGGGCATGGGCGGAGCCTGGATTGAAGGCCCGCTGGTTCTCGAAGGCCGAGCTCTTCGATTTCCGGGTGGGGGGACGGGAGTTCAGCCGGGGCGGTCCGCCCGAAGGACCGGTCTTCACCTTCGACGCCTGCTATCAGGAGATCGTCCCCGGGGAGCGGATCGTCTATTCGTATACCTTGGACGCTGGCGATACGCGGATATCCGTCTCTATCACCACCGTAGAGCTGTTCCCTGTGGAGGGCGGAACCCGGCTGGTCTTCACCGAGCAGGGCGCCTTCTTCGACGGGCATGACACGCCGGAGATCCGGGAGCACGGCACCCGGGAGATGCTGGGGACGTTGGGGAAGACTCTATAACAGCTGCCTCTCCACGGAGGCAGTCCATTGGAGGGGGATGGAATGGAAACATCGATCACGACCATCGACGCCTATATCGGGCAATTTCCCCCGGACATCCGGGAGATTCTGACGGAGATCCGCCGGATCATCCGGGAGGAAGCGCCGGAGGCGGGGGAGAAGATCGGCTATGTCATGCCGACGTTCACCTTGAACGGGAACCTGGTGCATTTCGCCGCCTTCAAGCATCACATCGGCTTCTATCCGGCTCCCAGCGGCATTGAGGCCTTCCAGGAGGAGCTGTCCGCCTACAAAGGGGCCAAGGGCTCCGTGCAGTTTCCCTTGGGAGAGCCGGTGCCATATGACCTCATCCGGAGGATCGTCCGGTACCGGGTGGAGGAGAACCGCAGCAAGGCCGGGACGGGGGCCAAGCGCAAGAAAACTTAAGATGGGACAGGAAGGGCCGCAGCCATGAAGATGGAGGCGGCGTTTTCTTTTTTGAACGGGGCGGCCTGTGGTATCTTAGAGATACGCAATCATTCTAACGGTACAGAAAGAAGGAATCCCATGGAGCAGACAACCGCTCTGCAGGAAGCATGGAAGGCGGCCCGCTTCCCCTTATCGGGTCACGGGAAAAGGAACGTCCGGGTGCTGACCGAGGCATTCCGGGAAATGGACGGACTTACCGACAGCGACATGTACGGCAAGGGGGAGGTCATCGAGGCCTTCCAAACCAAGATGGCGGCGGTGCTGGGCAAGGAGGCGGCGGTGTTCTTCCCCAGCGGGACCATGGCCCAACAGATCGCGCTCCGGCTCTGGTGCGACCTCAAGGAGCTCCGTCGGGTGGCTTACCATCCGCTGTGCCATCTGGAGATCCACGAGGAGGACGGACTGAAGCGGCTGCATCACCTCGAGCCGGTGCTGCTGGCTCAAGCGGACCGCCTGATTACCCTTGAAGATGTACAGAATATGGGGGACGGAATCGCCTGTCTGCTCCTGGAGCTGCCGCAGCGCGAGATCGGAGGGCAGCTGCCGGATTACGGCACCTTGAAGGCCATCTCCGCCTACTGCCGGGAGAAGGGGATCGCCCTCCATCTGGACGGAGCCCGTCTGTTCGAGGTGCTGCCTTACTACAAGAAGACGGCCGCCGAGGTGTGCGCGCTGTTCGACAGCGTGTACATCTCCTTCTACAAGGGCATCGGCGGGATCGCCGGGGCCATTCTGGCGGGAGAGGAGGCGTTCGTCCGGGAGTCGTCCGTATGGAAAAGACGTCACGGCGGCGACCTGATCAGCCTGTACCCGTACATCGTCAGCGCCGATTATTACTACGATCTGCGCGTCGGACGAATGGAGCGGTACTACGAGCAGGCCGTGGAGCTGGCCGCCTGGTTCAACGGCTGTCATGAAGCCGTGCGGACGCTGCCGGCGGTGCCGGTCAGCAACATGTTCCATGTGCACTTCGCCCGGCCCAAGGAGCAGATGGAGCCGCTGCTGGCCGGGATCGCGGCCGCAACGGGCGTCGCTTTCACGGCCCGGCTGAAGGAGCTGGAGGGAGCCTGCTCCTTCGAGCTCAGTATCGGAGACCAGTACGGGGCAGCTCCGAAGGAAGCGGTGGCGGAGGCCTTCCGGCTGCTGGGCCAAGGCTTGGCGGCCGTCTAGGGACGTCCGGCGCCATCTGCAACGAAGCAAGTCAAAAGCGGGATATCGGATATGGAGGTGGAAGGAATGAAGGTGCTTTTTATTGGAGGAACGGGGACGATCAGCTCCGCCATTACCCGCCAGCTGGCGGAGTCGGGGACTGAGCTGGTGCTGGTGAACCGGGGGAACCGGAGCGGGTCGCTGCCCGCAAACGTCACGGTGCTTCAGGCCGACATCAACGACGAGGGGCGGGTGGCGGAGCTCCTAGAGGGGATGGAGTTCGATGTGGTGGCGGATTTCATCGCGTTCCACCCGGCGCAGCTGGAACGGGATTACCGGCTGTTTAAGGGAAAGACGAAACAGTTTATTTTTGTCAGCTCCGCGTCCGCTTACCAGAAGCCGCTGTCGGATTACCGCATCACGGAGGGAACGCCGCTCGCCAACCCGTACTGGGAGTACTCCCGGAATAAGATCGCCTGCGAGGAGTATCTCATGAAGCAGTACCGGGAGACGGGCTTCCCGGTGACGATCGTGCGGCCGAGCCACACCTACGACGAACGCTCCATTCCTCTCGGCGTGCACGGCCGGAACGGCACCTGGCAGGTGGCCAAGCGCATGCTGGAGAACAAGCCCGTCCTGATTCACGGGGACGGCACCTCGTTGTGGACCCTGACCCACAACAGCGATTTCGCACGGGGCTTCATCGGACTGATGGGCAACCTCCATGCGCTGGGGGAGGCGGTCAACATCACCTCCGACGAGTCCGTGACCTGGAACCAGATCTACGAGACCATCGCCCGGGCGCTGGGGGTTCCGCTCCAGGCCGTGCACGTCTCTTCGTCGTTCCTCGCCGCCTGCAGCAAAGAGGACTACCGCGGAGGCCTGCTCGGGGATAAAGCGAACACCGTCGTGTTCGATAACGCCAAGCTGAAGCGGCTGGTTCCGGGCTTCACCGCCACGGTCCGCGTCGACCAGGGCATCCGGCAGACGGTGGAGTATATTCTGGCCCATCCCGAATACCAGCGGGTGGATGAGGAGTTCGACCAGTGGTGCGACAAGGTCATCCGGGCCTTGGACGCAGCGGCGCTGTCGGTGGCCGAGACGTTGTATTGACGGGAATGAGAGAGCCGCAAGGCAAGAAGAAGGCTGGACTTGGGATAACCGAGTCCGGCTTTTTTTGATGGATGGGTGCGGGGGAAGTTTACGTCAACAATATCATATGTTATTATTAACATAGGTTAAGGGATTTTAGAGAGGAGCTTGGAAGCATGTCCATCCCCCATGCCATCTTAGGCATCCTGAGCAGCGGGCCACAGACCGGGTATGAGCTGAAGAAGATCATCCAGGATTCTCCCTTCATGCCGTGGTCGGGCAATAACAACCAGATCTATAAAGCCTTGGTGGAGCTGTTGGAGGACGGGTTCGCCACCAACGAGGTTCATCACCAGGATAGCGCCCCGTCGAAGAAAATCTACACGATCACCGAGTCCGGCAGCCTGGAGCTGAAGAGGTGGGTGCAGTCGGCGCCGGAAGTCCCGGAGCTTCGAAATACCTTCCTGATTCAGCTGGCGTGGTCCGACGTGCTGAACCGGGAGGAGCTTCACCGGCTTCTGTCCGGGTATGAGAACGAGCTCCGGCTGCAGGCTGCGCTTCAGCAGGAGAAGCGGAGGCGGCCCGCCTTCGCTCCGGATCGGACCCCCAGGGAGCGGGTGCTGTGGGAGAGCATTCACGAGAATATCCTCTCCTTCTACCGCCACGAGCTGGAATGGATCGGACGGCTGCGGGACCAATTGGATATCCACCATTCAGAGGAGGCGAACGGCATGGGCCATGCTGTGATCGAGAAGAACAACCGCACGTATATTCAATGCGCTTCGGAGGAGGCGAGGCTCGGGTCCGAGCAGGAGGCGCTCGATCTGATCGGAGCCTGCTGGGAGCACGACACCCGGCTGCTTCTGCTGCACGCCGACGCGCTGCCGGACGACTTCTTCCGGCTGCGGACCGGCTTGGCCGGCAGTCTGCTGCAGAAGTTCGTCAACTACGGAATGAAGGTGGCGGCGGTCGTGCCGGACGAGAAGCGAATCCAGGGCAAGATGAAGGAGCTGCTGGCGGAGTCGAACAAAGGGAAGGACTTCCGGGTGTTCTCCGGCACAGAGGAAGCGGAGGAATGGCTTCTGAGCGAGTAAGCGGGCCGGAGAGGGAATGGACGACGGGGTAGTAACCACAGCTCAACCCCGATACGGAAATAAGACAGCTGCAGGGCGTATACAGCACGCCTTGCAGCTGTCTTTTTTGGTTCGGCTCATGAGCGGGATTGGCTCATCCGGTAGGCCTTGGCGGCAACGACCCCCAGGTGGATGACCAAGCAAAAGGCGATCAGCACCAGCATGCCCCCGGTGACGGCGTCCCACGCGGTCTGCAGGGAATCGAAGGCATCGCTGCCCGCCTGAACCAGCCCGGCATCCGCCGCCTGCTCCACGAAGATCGGGTTCCAGATGGAGGTGTCCGCGAACATGAATCCGGCGAGCACCAGCTGGTAGATGACCAGGACCAGCTCGAGAGCGGCCAGCTTCAGCGTCCACTTGCCGGTGATCAGCTTCACGCAGTCCTTCATCACGTTCAGAGCCAGCCACAGCCAGATGAAGGGAAGGAAGGGCCGGAACACCGTTTCGTCGAAGAAGCGGACCACCGTCATGGTACCGTCCCGCTGGATCCATAGCCCGAAGAGGTCGAAGGAGAAGGTGCACAGCACGAAGAGCAGCACCGTGAATATCATCCCCGTCACCGGGTCGCTCTTGCGGATCCGGAGCTTGGGGTCGGGAATCTGCTGCAGGTCGGATGGCTTCCAGGCCCGGGCAGATTTGGGCTTCAGCTTCTCCTGGATGCCCGCATATTCCGCATAGCCGAAGATGACGGTGACCCAGACGAAGCCCTGCATGAGCGCCGTGAGAAGGGAGGCCAGACCGCCTGCCATATGATGCAGCGCCTGAGGCGGCTCCAGCAGCGCCTCGACGGCGAATAGGACCGCCATGGCAATGGCGATGGAGGACAATACGATCTTGAGCACAGAGAAGTAGGCGGGGAACAGGTCCGGGCCGATGAGATAGCGCCGGGTACCCCGGTATTGATCCGCCAGCCGCTCCGGATCCCCCAGCTCCAGCAGTACCTCCTCCACCTGCTCCGGAGACGGCTCGCCTCCGGGAGCACGCTCCTCCAGCATATCCAGGATCAACCCGTGCAGCTCCTTCTCGACATCGGCCCTCATCGGCTCCGGCAGCCGGTGGATAACCGCATAGACATACCTCTTAATCAGCTCCATCGTTGTCCCCTCCATCCATTAACATCCTCACACTGGCCGCAAGCCGGCTCCATTCCTGACCCAGCTGTCGGTATACCTCGCGCCCGTCCGGACTCAACAGGTAATACTTGCGGGGACGTGATTCGTTGGTGTCCCATCGGCTCTCCAAGAGCCCCTGCTTCTCGAGCCGGCGCAGGAGCGGATAGAGCGTGCCGGGGTCGATGGCGACCCCCTTCTCCTCCAGGCTGGAGACCAGGCTGTAGCCGTATTGCGGCTCGGACAGCTGGCTCAGCACGCTAAGCACCAGGGTGCCGCGCCGCAGCTCCTGGGTAAGACCGCTAATCGTTTCCTGAATGTCCATGACGTTCATCAGCTCCTGCTCTCAGTATACTGTATGACACACACTATTGTGAATAGTACAATAATGCACTTTGCGCAGGAGCGGCAAAAAACCGCCACCCTCCGGCCGTAAGGCTGGACGAATGACGGTTCGGGACGGACGTTGTGCAGGCGGTCTTACCGGACCAGGCGCTCAAGCTTCCCGGGGCCAGGTGCCGACGAACTCGGGCTCGCCGTAGGCGTAGTATCCTTCCAGGATACGCTCCCGGTCGTCCTGGAACAGCTGGTCCGCCACCCCGGCGACGATCCTCGGGATGGCGTACTTCATGCCGGACAGGGCCGAAGCGGAGAGCCCGCAGCTGATCAGCGCGGAGTAGTTGAAGGAGAACAGGCCATGGAGCGGCTTCGCTCCCTCATCGGTTCGGCTCGTGAAGGCGAAGCCCGGGCTTAGATACGGGTGGGCGTCGATCAAGGCATTCGCCTGCTCCGACGGAGCCCGGTACCGGTCGCTCCAGCGGGCGATGTGGGCTTCTACCAGCCGCAGCTCCGGCCGCAGGGCGGGGTCCGTCAGCAGCCCGGTGCTGATGACGAGGAAGTCGAATTCATGCCGCCCCTCTGGAGTGGTCACCGCCGCCCCTTCCCCTTCGGGCTCCACGTCGAGCCAGGGGGCGCCCAGGTGCAGCCGGAAGCCGGGATAGGCCGCCGCCCGCTCGAACGTATCGTTGGTCGGAGGCTGGTTGAACTGGAAGAAGTGGGCCATCACGGCGTACTTGTCGGCATCCGAGAGTGAGGGGAAACGTTCGATCATGCCGGAGCCCTCCATCTGCCGGATCGGGTTGACCCGCGGCAGCTCCTTCCTCCGGACGAAGACGTGGGCCTCGGCCACCCCTTGGGAGAGAGCGAACTGGGCATTGTCGAAGGCGGAGGCGCCTCCGCCCAGCACGGCGATCCGCTTCCCCTCCAGGCGGGTGAAGTCGATGGCCTCCGAGGTATGGGCATACAGGCTGCGGGGCAGCCGGCCGGCGATCATCGGAGGCACGTGCCATTCCCCGCCGCCTTGGATGCCGGTGGCCAGGATCACCTTCCGGGCCAGCAGCAGGGGGGATGCGGCGCCGGGTCCCTCCACGCGGAGCCGATGGACTCCATCGCCGCCCGGCTCGATCAGCGACAGCTTCACCCCGTTCACGACCGGCAGGCCCAGCACCTTCCGATACCAGCGCAGGTAGCTCATCCAATCGCCGCGGGGAATCTTCCCAACGGCCTCCCAGCCCTCGGGCCCGTGTTGGGCTTCCCACCAGGAGCGGAAGGTCAGAGAGGGTATCCCCAGGTCGATGGAGGTCAGGTGCTTGGGGGTGCGCAGCGTCGCCATCCGGGCGTAGGTTTCCCACGGTCCCTCCTGGCCCTCGGGATTCTCGTCGATGACGAGAATGTTGGAGATGCGTTCCCGGAGCAGGCCGAAGGCGATGCCCAAGCCGCTCTGGCCGCCTCCGACGATGACCGCGTCATAGACGTGCCCGAGCGGATGCCGGAGGGGGCGCATCCAATCCGGACCGCCGTACGCAAGATAGGCGAGGTCCATTCGGACCCGTTCGTTCAAGGCTTCCAGGCTCATTGACGCTCACATCCTTCCTCACTGGCTTATTCCGCCATCCGTTGGAAAATGCTTTGGTCCTATCATATCGCCAGGACCGGTCATGTGAAAGTTGCTGACGCGATTCTTGTGCCGGAGGCCAAAAAAGCATCCGTCTTTTGTGTATGATGACGAAAGGCTCACTGGAAGAGCTTGACGGGTGATGGGATGTCCGCCAAGCCGGTGCTTTCTTTTGGCCCCAGGAATGTGGTATCCTTATGTGTTACCACTTTTTGCCGAAGAAGGAGAACCTATGACATTTCAAGATTTGAAGCTGATTCCCCCTATCCTTAAAGCCCTGGCGCAGGAGAACTACCAGACGCCAACTCCCATACAGGAACGGTCCATCCCGGCGGTGCTGGCCGGCCGCGATCTCTTGGGCTGTGCCCAGACCGGTACCGGCAAGACGGCGGCCTTCGCGCTGCCCATCATCCAGCTGCTCAGCGCCAATCCCCGCAAGCCCAAGCTGCCCCGGCGGATCCGGTCCCTGATTCTGACGCCCACCCGGGAGCTGGCCGTGCAGATCTCCGACAACATCAAGGCGTACAGCCGATTCCTGGATCTGCGCAACGTCGTCATCGTCGGCGGTGTGTCCCAGCATATGCAGGAGCGGCAGCTGGCGCAGGGGGCGGACATCCTGATCGCCACCCCGGGACGTCTGATCGACCTGATCAACCAGAAGCACGTCGATCTCCAGTATGTGGAGATTCTGGTGCTGGACGAAGCCGACCGGATGCTGGACATGGGCTTCATTCACGACGTGAAGCGGATCATCTCGAAGATCCCGCAGCAGAAGCAGACCCTGTTCTTCTCGGCCACCATGCCGCCGGAGATCATGAGCCTGGTCCAGTCTCTCCTGAAGGACCCGGTGAAGGTGGAAGTGACGCCCGTCTCCTCCACGGCGGAGCGGATCGAGCAGTCGGTCTACCTGGTGGACAAGGACAACAAGCTGAACCTCCTGATCGACATCCTGAAGGACCGGTCCATCGTCTCGGCGCTGGTGTTCACCCGGACCAAGCATGGCGCGGACCGCGTGGCCAAGGGCTTGCAGCGCGCCCAGATCCCGGCCCAGGCCATCCACGGGGACAAATCCCAGAACGCCCGGCAGAACGCGCTCAACAATTTCAAGAACGGCGCCACCCGCGTGCTGGTGGCCACGGACATTGCGGCGCGGGGCATCGATATCGACGAGCTGTCCCACGTCATCAACTACAACCTGCCGAACATTCCGGAGACCTACGTCCACCGGATCGGCCGGACCGGACGCGCGGGCCTGAGCGGCATCGCCATCTCCTTCTGTGAGGCGGAGGAGCTTCCGTACCTGAAGGACATCGAGAAGCTGATCAAAAAATCGGTTCCGGTGGTCAAGGACCACCCGTATCCGATGATGAACTACACCGCGGCGGTAGCAGCCAAGCCGGCCGGCGCAGGCCAGAACGCCGGGCGCAACGCAGGCGCCCCAGGCCGCAACGCAGGCGCCCCGGGCCGCAGCGGCGGCGGGCAGCCAGGCCGGGCCCCGGGCGGCCAGAGCGGCGCCGGAGGCCGGGCGGCAGGCGGCCGCCAAGGCCGCAGCGCCCAGGGACAGCCCCAGGGCCGCGGCCCAGCGGGCCCGAGCGCAGGCGCGCCGGGAAGCCAAGGCCGCAGCACGGGCAAGCCCGCGCCGGCGGCGAACCGCGGCGGGTCCGCGCCCGCCGCGCAGCCGACCGTCCAGCCGGGCCCGTCCCGGCGCCCGAAGGGCGGACCGGCGGGCCGGTAACAGCCGCCCGCCAACGTACAAAGTGCCGACTCTCCACCGGAAGCTCATCCGGTGCGAGGGTCGGCACTTTGTTATTTCTCCGGGGCCAGCTTGTCCCGGAGGAAGTCCTTGATCTTCCCGACGGTGGCAGCCGGGTCCATATTTTGCAGAAGGAATTCGGATTCCTTCTTGTAGATCACATCGTCGGGGTAGTTGCGCAGATACTCGTCCACCACCTCAGGCGGGGCGGATTCGCGCTCTAGGCGCAGCCGGATATCGTCCTTGGTCACGTAGAGGAAGACGCGGATCGCTCCGCTGCCGAACCTCTGCCGGAAGGCTTCCGCTCCATCGCGGTTCACGACCGCCACAGCCGGTTGGCCTCCGGCAAGCGCCGCATCCAGCTCCGCCGCTGCGATCCCGTAGCTGCCGCGGCCGAGACGGACGGTCTGGAAGAACGCCCCTGCTGCCTGCATCTCCCGGAAGACGGCATCCGTGACAAAGTGATAGTGCTCGCCGTCCTTCTCCTTGGGCCGGATGGCCCGTGTCGTATAAGGACGGACATAAGGAAGGCCGAGCTCCTGGCAGAGCTTAAGGGCGCAGCCCTTACGGCCGGACCCGCTGGTGCCGGTGATGATGATCACCTGAGGGCGTAGGGATTGTACAGGCATCTCCGGCGGATTCGGCTGGGGAACCGGTTGATCTTGGGGGGCAGGGGAAGGTTTGAGCCAGTTCCACATCGCAGCTCCCGCACGTTCGCCAAGGCTGGGCCTGGCGCCGGCGGGATTCACCTCCTGATCTCGGCGTTATACCTGATTATTCGACATTTGCCGCCCGGATTCCTACCGTCCCGGCTGCCTTAACCAGAATATTTTGACGCCTCTTCGCATAGGGAGGAACGGGAAGGAAAAGATACGCTTGTCCGAACCATTCCAGGAGGTGAAGCCATGAATCATCCGACTTGTCTCGCGCCCCATGAGGCCGTAGACATCCACGAAGTGCTGAATTTCAAGACCCTGTGCCTGGCCAAGTCCGCCTTCATGCAGGGCCTGGTCTTCGATCAGGAGCTGAAGGCGCTGCTGCAGAAGGATGTGCAGATGACCACCCAGGACATTGCCGCGCTGCAGGCGCTCTACGAGAAGGCTCCCTTCCGGTCCCCCGTGCCGGAGAGCCGTCCGGTCCCCACTCTTCAATGAAAGGTGTGAGCCCATGAATACCGATTACTTGGACCCGATCAACTCCTTGAATGTTCCGGAGCTGGCGGATACCACCCTGGCCATGGACTTCCTCATGCGGGCGAAGGAAGGCGTCCGGAATCTGGCCACCGCCCTGACGGAGTGTGCTTCCCCCGACGCGCGCGCGCTGCTGCGGACTCAGCTCCGTCAGGGGATTGCGCTTCATCAGGAGATTACCGAGCTGATGGTTCGCAAGAAGTGGTTTCACCCCTATGAGCTCACCGAGCAGTATCAGCTCGATCAGCTCTCGGCGAAGAATACGGTCATGATCGGGCAGATGAACCTGTTTCCCGGGAACACCTCGAGGAAGGGTCTGTTCGACCGGGTGCCGGATGGCGGAGGAGAGCAAGTATGAAGGCCGTTACCTATCAAGGCTTGAAGAACATCGCGGTGAAAGAGATGCCGGATCCCAGGATCGAGAAGCCGGACGACATGATCATCAAGGTGACCAGCTCCTCCATCTGCGGTTCGGACCTGCATCTGCTCCACGGCATGATCCCCAATCTGCCGGAGAATTACATCATCGGCCACGAGCCGATGGGCATCGTGGAAGAGGTGGGGCCCGGCGTCACGAAGCTGAAGAAGGGCGACCGGGTCATCATCCCGTTCAACGTGGCCTGCGGCGAATGTTTCTACTGCAAGCACCAGCTGGAGAGCCAGTGCGACAACTCCAATCCCAACGGCGACATGGGAGGCTACTTCGGCTACTCCCATACGACGGGAGGCTACGCAGGGGGACAGGCGGAGTACCTGAGGGTGCCTTTTGCCAACTTCACGCACTTCAAGATTCCGGAGAGCTGCGAGGAGCCGGATGAGAAGCTCTGCGTCATCGCGGACGCCATGTCGACGGCCTATTGGACCGTGGACAACGCGGGCGTCAAGGACGGGGATACGGTGATCGTGCTGGGCTGCGGCCCGGTAGGTCTCTTCGCCCAGAAGTTCTGCTGGCTGAAGGGGGCCAAGCGGGTCATCGCCGTGGATTACGTGGAATACCGGCTGGAGCACGCCAAGCGGACCAACCGGGTGGAGACGGTCAACTTCGACGCAGTTCCCGACGCAGGAAGCGTGCTGAAGGAGATGACGAAGGGCGGGGCGGATGTGGTCATCGATGCGGTGGGAATGGATGCCAAGATGACCGATCTGGAGTTTCTGGCTACCGGCATGAAGCTGCAGGGAGGGGCTCTCGGTCCTGTCATCCTCGCCGCCCAGGCTGTGCGCAAGGGGGGCACGATCCAGATCACGGGCGTCTACGGCGGACGGTACAACGGGTTCCCGCTGGGCGATATTTTCATGCGGAATGTGAACCTTCGCACCGGACAAGCCCCGGTCATTCACTACATGCCTTATATGTTCGAGCTGGTAGCCACCGGCCAAATCGACCCCGGCGACGTCATCACCCACGTGCTGCCGTTGAGCGAGGCCAAGAAGGGCTACGAGATGTTCGATACGAAGACGGACGGCTGCATCAAGGTGATTCTGAAGCCATAACGAACGAAGGGGAGGCTGTAAGCAACTATGGCTTATGCGCTGCACGAAACGTTGGAGGTTCATGAGATCGCCGCGTTCAAGACGGTATGTCTGACCAAGTCCAAGACCATGAAGGCATTGGTGACCGATCCGGCCCTGAAGGAGCTGATGCAGCTTGACGTGGACCTTACCACGCGACAGCTGCAGGAGCTGGGCTCGATCTTGAACCGGGCCTGTCCCTAGGAGGAGCACGCATGAATACGATACTGGAGCATCTGACCGGGATGCATACGTTGACGGACCAGGTTATCGCCATGGATTTCCTGAATACGGTCAAAAGCGGAGTCCGCAACTACGCCATGGCGGTTACCGAGGCGGTCACACCGGAGATCAAAGTGACGCTTACGCGCCAGCTGGAGGAGGCCCTCGATCTCCACGAGCGGACCATGCAGTATATGATGGAGCGGGGGCTGTACCATCCCTGGAACGTGAACGAGCAGGTGAAGGTGGACCTTGCGAACATTGAAGTAGCCTTGAAGGCCCCGAATCTATAGGGCTTGCTCTATAGGGAGCCGTCCGTGAGCGCGGGCGGCTCTTTCCTTTGGTTGACCGCCGCCGCTGCTGCGGGCGCGCCCATTTTCCACAGAAGGTTCGTGCTATGTACGGCTTGGGATGGGGGTGCTATAGTGGGATCATCAGGATGGAGGAGGTGCCGGCACCATGTCGGATCGAAAACCGGCCGACCGCAAGAGAGCGGTCGAGGCCATTGAGCTGGAGCTGACGAAGCTGAATGCCCGGAGGGCGCTGACCCCCGTAGAGAAGCGGCTGGAGGTGGCGGAGCTGGGAGGCTGCACGCTGCTTCGGGACCGGACGGCCCCAGGCTCCGTCTACTACAACCGGATCAAGGGGTTCGGCCCGGAGGACGTGCACCGGCTGGACGAGCTGCTGGCCTTATATCCGGAAGGAGCACCCTGCTTCGATATGACCCCGGATCACCTGACGGAGGAGACGGCGGCGGCCCTCGGACGCAAGGGGTACCTGCCGGTGGAGCAGCTGGTCTTCATGGAGGCGGAAACGGTTGCGGGGGGGAACGGAGAGGCTGTTGACGAACTGGTGATAGAGCTTGTTACGGAGGCGAATGCGGAGGAATATCTCGACTGGATCGCGGCATCCAACGGAGGGATGGAGCTGAATGCGGAAGCGGCTGCCCGTGCGCGGCCATACTTCTGCCGTTCGGACTTCCGGAACTATATGGTGCGGATCGGCGGCCAGCCCGCCGCCATGGCTTCGCTCTTCCTGCACGGGGACTCCGGCTACCTGGCCAATGACTACACCTTCGCGGCGTTCCGGGGGAGGGGCTGCCAATCGGCTCTGATCCCAAAAAGATTAGCCGATGCATCGGGACTGGGCATCCGGACGGTGTACACGGACGTGGAATTCGGCTCCGTCAGCCACGGGAACATGGAAAAGGCCGGGTTCCGCACCGTATTCCTGAACACCTTCTGGATGAAGCAGGAATAGCGGCAGGCGGTCCGGCCGGTAGAGCTAGAAGCTCTGGAGGATGAGCCACAGGTTCAGGAGCAGGATCACTCCCGCGCAGACGGAGGCGATCACCGTAATGGGCCGGCGGTTGGCCAGAACGCCCATCAGCGGCTTGCGGCTGGAGAAGTAGATCAGCGACAGGATGGGAAAAGGCAGCACCAGGCTCAGCACCACCTGGCTGATGACCAGGGTCCGGGTGGAATCGATGCCGAGGGCGATGATGATGAGGGTCGGCAGCATGGTCACGAGCCGCCGGACCCACAGGGGGATGGTAAACCCGACGAAGCCCTGCATGATCACTTGGCCGGCCATGGTTCCTACGACGGAGCTGGAGATGCCCGAGGCCAGCAGGGAGACGAGGAAGAAGGCTGCGGAGGCCGAGCCCAGGAGCGGGGTCAGCGTCTGATAGGCGGTCTGGATATCTCCCACCTGCTCGTTCCCGGTGGCATGGAATACGGATGCGGCCATATACATCATGGCCAGATTGACGAAGCCGGCGAAGCTCATGGCGATGACCGTCTCCCGCCGGTTGAACTTCTGAATGCGGAGCGCGTCCGCGTCATGGCGGGGGCGGATCCGGTTCTGGGTCAGGCCGGAGTGCAGATAGATGGCATGAGGCATGACGGTGGCTCCGACGACGCCGACGGCAAGCAGGGCGCTGCTGCTGCCGCCCAGCCAGGGCACCAGGCTGTGGTGGACGATCTGGCCGAAGCTCGGCTTGGACAGCACCGTCTCTACGATGTAGCAGCCGCCAATCGCAAGCGCGAAGCCGGCGATGAACTTCTCCATCGGGCGGAAGCCGTAGCGCTCCAGCATCAGGATCAGGTAGGTGGTCAAGCCGGTGAGCAGCGCCGCGTAGAACATCGGCAGGCCGAACAGCAGGTTCAGGCCGATGGTTGCGCCGAGGAACTCTGCCAGATCCGTTGCCATGGCCGCGATCTCGGAGACCACCCACATGATGTAGTTGATCCACTTGGGGAAGTAAATCTGGCACAGCTCCGGCAGGTTGTGGCCCGTGGCGATGCCAACCTTGGCGGACATATTCTGGAACAGCATGGCCATCAGATTGGCCAGGACCACGACCCACAGCAGCTTGTAGCCGAACTGGGAGCCGCTCTGGATGTTGGTGGCGAAGTTGCCGGGATCAATATAGGCGATAGACGCGATAAACGCCGGGCCCAAAAAAGGCAGCAAGGCCTTCAGGCCCTTGCGCTGGCCGGTGACGGATTCCCACATGGCCCGCTCGGTTTTGCCCAGGGCGAGGGAGGTGGGGACCGCAGACTTGGCGGTAGTGAGCTCATTCATGTTCCGCATCCCCTTTCGTCGAATGATTGCGTGTGAACAAATCTTTTGCCCGTATACAACTTATACGATGATTATATGACAAAAGACTCTAAACGTACCACTGAAACGGGATGGGAGAGTTTCCTTTTTTCAAGAAGCGGGCTTGTGAAAAAAGGTTCTTGACAGATGCATGTCAAGTAACCATAATGGTTACAACGGGGTGGTGATGGCAGAATGAAGAAGATCAGCAGCAGATTCTCCGTGGCGGTCCATATTCTATCGGTCATCGCCGCGAGTCCGTCCGAGAGCACCGGCGACTATATTGCGGGCAGCGTCAACACGAATCCGGTCATTATCCGGAGGATCATGGGCATGCTGAAGAAGGCCGGCCTGGTGGATGTCCGGCCCGGGGTGGGCGGCGCCGCGCTGAGGAGGGCGCCCGGGGAGATTACGCTTCTCGACGTGTATCGAGCGGTGGAGGTCATCGATGATGATGAGCTGTTCCATATCCACGAGGAGGCCAATCCCCAATGCCCCATCGGGCGGAACATCGAATCCGCCCTGCGCGAGGAGCTGGCGGAGGCCCAGCGGGCCATGGAGCGGCGGCTGGCGCAGGTGACACTGCAGAGTCTGGCGGAGAAGTTCAAGTAGCTTCTTCGGTTTGCCGCAGGTGCTGGTCCGGCAAGTAACGAGGTACCTTTGGTAACAAGAGCTCTTCGGAGCTTTTTTATTAATCACGTTGTAACCAATTCGGTTACTACGCAGTCTGGAATAACCCCAACATTCATTCAGAGGAGGAATTTTATCATGAAATTATTAGTTACAGGTGCAACCGGCAAGCTGGGCTCTCTCGCGGTGGAGGCGCTGTTGCGCAGTGTCCCGGCCGCGGAACTGGCGGTAAGCGTACGGGTTCCGGAGAAGGCGGAGTCTCTTCGTGCCCGCGGCGTGGAGGTCCGGTATGGAGATTTCGACCGGCCGGACAGTCTGGATGCCGCCTTCGCCGGCGTGGACCGGCTCCTCTTGATCTCCGCCGACGGGGACACCGAGACTCGGATCCGGCAGCATACCGCCGCCGTGGAGGCTGCCAAGCGCGCCGGAGTCGGCTTCCTCGCTTACACGAGCGCGCCTAATGCTCCGGAGAGCACCCTGTTCCTGGCCGAGGTGCACCGGGTGACGGAGGAGGCCATCCGGTCCTCCGGCATTCCGTACTCCTTCCTCCGGAACAACTGGTATCTGGAGAATGAGGCCGGCACCATCCAGGCTGTACTGGCGGGCGCGCCTTGGCTGACCTCCGCGGGCAGCGGCCGGACGGGCTGGACCCCCCGCCGCGATTATGCGGAGGCGGCTGCGGCGGTGTTGGCCGGCAAGGGCCACGAGAACACCGTCTATGAGCTCTCCGGCCCGCTGCGCACCCAAGAGGAGCTGGCCGCCGCATTGGCCGGGGTGCTGGGCCGTGAGGTGCCGGTGCAGCAGGTGGACGATGCCGCTTATGCGGTCATCATGAAGCAGGCCGGATTGCCGGAACCGGTGGTTCAGCTCGTGACGGCGATCCAGAGCGCCATCCGGGACGGGGCCTTGGATGTTCCGAGCGGCGATCTGGAGAAGCTGCTTGGCCGCCCGGCCACTCCGCTGGACGAGGGGCTCCGCCAGCTGGTGAACGGCCTGAAGGCATAACCCTCGCCACATAACGGCAAAAGCTGTCCCTATAGGCCGGAGACCCGGCCATGGGACAGCTTTTTGGGCTATTATGGGGACTGCGGATAAGTACTACGGATAAGGACTCATGGTCCATGCGGCGGTACATCCAACAGGGAATGAAGAGCGGCATCCAGGTCCGGGTGGTCCCCGTCGGCAAAGAGCCATTCCGCCGCCAGCACCAGGTGCCGGCAGGAGCCGCCGTTCAGATAGCTGTGGATGATCTGGGCTTCATCCACCTCATCGCGGGTAATCTCCCGTTCAGGCAGGCGGGCTTCGGCGCGGAAGACGCTTCGGATGGCGTGCTTGACGGCTGCATGGACACCGGAGGGGAGCAGGTCTGCGGAGTCCAGCTTTTCCCGGTGAAGGATCCGGTTCCGCTGGATCAGGAAGAGCTTCAGGATCCCTTCCTGCAGCTCTTCGACTACGGCGACCCGGTGGCTCTCCTCGGTAAACCGGATGACCTGCTCCCGGTGCCGGAGGAAGGACACCGTGCCGATGGCATCCCGGAGCTTGGCCGCCTTCTCGAAGTCCAGCGTCTCCGCCGCGTCCTGCATGCTCCTCTCCATCTCCTCCAGCAGTCCGCTGTCGCCCCCATCGAGGAAGGCGGCAATCTGCTCCATAATGGCCCGGTAATCCTCCCAGGCTTGTCCGCCCAGACACATCCCTCTGCAGAGGCCGATGGCATGGTTCAGGCAAGCCCGTTGGGCGCTGGCGGGGCTGCTGCACAGAATCCGGTGGTGCTCCTGGATGCTGTGGATGGCCCGCTCCACGGTGCGGCGGCTGGTGTAGGGGCCGTAGTACAGCGTGTCCTCCCGTTCGCCGGGTGCGGCGGCCGCCGCCACGGCCCGCAATCCTTGGGACAGCTCCAGGGCGATGTAGGTGTAGGACTGGGGCATTTTCATCTTGCGGTTGTACATGGGCTTGTATTCCTTGATGAGCTGGCACTCCAGCATGAAGGCCTCGAATTCCGTATCCGTCAGACGGAGCTCCAGATCCCGGATATGCCCGACGAGTCTCTTGGTCTTGGGCGTGTGGGACTTGGTATCGTGGAAGTAGGAGGAGACCCGGTTCTTCAGGTTCTTGGACTTGCCTACGTAGATGATGTTGCCGGCGCCGTCCTTCATCAGGTATACGCCGGGAGATTGGGGCAGGGAGCGAAGCTTGCCGGCTAGCACGGGCGGAAGCGTCATGGTGCAGCTCACCTCCTCGTTATCGTTAACTCTATCGTATCATAGGAAGAGGGACGGCGGGAGGTAGAGAGAGACAGGAAGATCTATCTATTAAGCGGATGTTCAGGCTGCGGTCAGGGAGAATTCAACTGGGCGGGTTAAGATGGTCTTGTAAGCAGGAAGCACAACAATCCATCATCATAAACGACAACCACTCAGGAGGAATGAACCATGATGCAGATGAACAAAAAAGTGATCGCCACAACCTTAGGTGCCGTATTCGCCCTCGGAGCCGTAACCTCCGTATTCGCCGCAGATGCGACGTCCCCTACCGCATCCACCGGCGCCACCCCGGCACCGGCCGTTACCCAGAAGGGCGACTTCGGCGGCAAGCGCGGCGGCGGCAAGAACCTGGAAGCCCAGGCAGCTGCCAAGGGCATCACGGTAGACGAGCTGAAGGCTCAGCTGGACGCCGATCGTCAGGCGAAGCTGGAAGAGCTGGCTGCCGAGAAGGGCATCACCGTCGATGAGCTGAAGGCGCAGATGGAGCAGCAGCACGGCCAGAAGGGCGGCATGAAGGGCGATCTGAAGGCCGGCCAGAAGGGCGACCTCGGCGGTAAACGGGGCGGCGGCAAGAACCTTGACGCGCTGGCCGCCGAGAAGGGCATCACCGTAGACGAGCTGAAGGCGCAGATGGAAGCTCAGCACCAGGCGAAGCTGGAGGCACTGGCCGCTGAGAAGGGCATCACCGTAGACGAGCTGAAGGCGCAGATGGAAGCTCAGCGCCAGGCGAAGCTGGAGGCACTGGCTGCGGAGAAGGGCATCACCGTCGATGAGCTGAAGGCGCAGATCGGTACTAAGGATAGCGACCTCATGGGCTTCATGGGCCACGGCGGCGGTCATGTGGGTCATGGCGGTCCCCGCGGTACACAAGGTGCAGCAGGCACCCCAACTGCGGCAGGCACCCAAGCGGCCCAATAATTCGCGGCCGTAATCTCCAGGCGATGAAGAGAGCCCTGTCCTAGCGCGGACCACACGAGTTTGTCGGTCCGGTCCCGGCAGGGCGGGCTCAACCGCCTGAAGCGTAGAAAGCCGACACTCCCGTTGAAGGGAGCGTCGGCTTCTTCGGTTTCATTGGATTTCGTCCACATACCTACTCCCGCCCAACCAGCACAAACAGGACCCGCAGGCATACCGCCCCGGGTCCCGTTACACGGGTCGATTCGTTCCTGCTCGCCCTACGGTCCTGTCCTAGAACACCTTCGTGGTCCAGGACTCGCAGTTCCAGACCTCCGTCACCACATCCCGGTAAAACTCCGGTTCGTGGGAGATGAGCAGGATGCTGCCCTTGTACGCCCTCAGCGCGCGCTTCAGCTCGTCCTTGGCGTCCACGTCCAGGTGGTTGGTGGGCTCGTCAAGCACCAGCAGGTTGGTCTCGCGGTTGATAAGCTTGCACAGCCGCACCTTGGCCTTCTCGCCGCCGCTCAAAACCGCGATCTTCGACTCGATGTGTTTGGTGGTCAGGCCGCACTTGGCCAGCGCCGCCCGCACCTCGAACTGGGTGAAGCCGGGGAACGCGCCCCAGACCTCCTCGATGCAGGTGTTGCCGCCCGCATCCTTCATCTCCTGCTCGAAGTAGCCGATGTGCAGGTAATCCCCGCGCTCCACCGAGCCGCCCAGCGGCTGGATCTCGCCCAGCAGGCTCCGCAGCAGAGTCGTCTTGCCGATGCCGTTGGCGCCGACCAGGGCGATCTTCTGCCCGCGCTCCATGCGCAGGTCCAGCGGCCGCGACAGCGGTTCGTCATAGCCGATGACCAGCTGCGTGGTCTCGAAGATCATCTTGCCGGAGGCGCGGGCCTCCTTGAAGTTGAACTGCGGCTTCGGCTTCTCCTTCGCCAGCTCGATGACGTCCATCTTATCGAGCTTCTTCTGGCGGGACATGGCCATATTCCGGGTGGCCACACTGGCCTTGTTCCGGGCCACAAAATCCTTCAGGTCCGCAATCTCCTGCTGCTGGCGCTTGTAGGCGGACTCCAACTGCTGTTTTTTCATGTCGTAGACTTCCATGAACTTGTCATAGTCGCCGACGTAGCGGTTCAGCTCCTGGTTCTCCATATGGTAGATCAGGTTGATGACGCTGTTCAGGAAAGGAATGTCGTGGGAGATCAGAATGAACGCATTCTCATACTCCTGCAGGTAGCGCTTCAGCCACTCGATGTGCTGCTCGTCCAGATAGTTGGTGGGCTCGTCGAGGAGCAGAATGTCCGGCTTCTCCAGCAGCAGCTTGGCCAGGAGCACCTTGGTCCGCTGTCCGCCGGAGAGGTCGTTGACGTCCTTGTCCAGGCCGATGTCGGTCAGGCCCAGACCCCGAGCGGTCTCCTCGATCTTGGCGTCGATCAGGTAGAAGTCCTGAGCGGTCAGCGTATCCTGGATCGTGCCGACCTCCTCCAGGAGCTGCTCCAGCTCCTCCGGGGACACCTCGCCCATGCGGCCGTACATGTCGTTCATCTCCTGCTCCATATCGAACAGGTATTGGAAGGCGCCCTTCAGCACGTCGCGGATCGTCATGCCCTTCTGCAGCACGGCGTGCTGGTCCAGATAGCCGACGCGCATGCGCTTGGACCATTCGACCTTGCCCTCGTCCGGCTGAAGCTTGCCCGTAATGATGTTCATGAAGGTGGACTTGCCTTCGCCATTGGCGCCGATGAGCCCGATGTGCTCGCCCTTTAAGAGGCGGAAGGAAACGTTATTGAAGATGGCGCGGTCGCCGAAGCCGTGGCTTAACCGCTCTACGTTCAGAATGCTCATATCCCGGCACCTTTCGTGAGTGAGTATGATTCGGAAAAAAGGCTACCCCATCGCGGGATAGCTCGGATTCATGCTATTAGAAGAAAGCAACCAGCCGGCTCTTCACGTCCTCGTTGGTTCCGCCAACGACCGTTTGATGCTGTGCCTTGTCGAACAAGGCTTGGATCTCCCGCGGATAGGTCTGGGTGATCTCCCGCAGGCGGATGGACTCGTCGAACTTGGCCGGGTGGGCCGTGGAGAGAGCCACGGTGACTTCCCCGTCGCCGGCCACACGGTCCGAAGCGGCAACGCCGCAGGCGGTGTGGGGATCCAGCAGGTAGTCATACTTGGCGTAGTAGTCGCCGATGACGTTCAGGCATTCCTCGTTGCCGACGGCATAGGCGGCGAAGGTCTCCTGCACACGCTCCAGCACGTCAGCCGGCACGATGACGCGACCTTGGGCCTTGAACTCGTCCATAAGCGCGGCCACCTTGGCGGCGTCCCCGCCGTAGAGGTAGTACAGGTAACGCTCGAAGTTGCTGGCCACCTGGATGTCCATGGACGGGCTGTGGGTGCTCTTGAACTCGCCGGGCTGGTAGACGCCCTCGTTCACGAAGTGGGCCAGGATGTTGTTCTCGTTGGTAGCCAGGATCAGCTTGCCGACGGGAAGCCCCATGGCCTTGGCCAGATAGCCGGCGAAGATGTCGCCGAAGTTGCCGGTCGGCACGCTGAAATTGGCGGGACCGGTATGCCCGTGGTTGGCCAACTGGAAGTAGGCGAAGAAGTAATACACCGTCTGGGCCAGGATCCGGGCGATATTGATGGAGTTGATGGCGCGCAGGTGGTACTGGTGCTTGAAGTCCACATCCGCGAACAGCTCCTTGATGATGCGCTGGCAGTCGTCGAAGGTGCCTTCGACGGCGAGGTTAAGCACGTTGGCATCGTCCACCGTGGTCATCTGAAGCTCCTGCACCCGGCTGACCTTGCCGTGGGGATGCAGGATGCAGATCTTGATGCCTTCCTTGCCGCGGACGCCCTCGATGGCCGAGGCTCCGGTATCGCCGGAGGTGGCGCCGACGATATGAATGATGGAGTTCCGCTTGCGGGAGACGTAGGAATAGAGGTTGCCCAGGAACTGCAGAGCCACGTCCTTGAAGGCGAAGGTCGGACCGTGGAACAGCTCCAGAACGTGAAGATCGTTGCGGATCCGGCGCACCGGGGTGACATCCTCATGGCGGAAGGTGGCGTAGCTGTCGTCAACCAGCTGCTTCAGCTCATCCCGCGGAATGTCTTGGTCCACATACAGGGTGAAGATCTCCAGAGCCAGCTCCTGGTACGACAGCCGCTGCCACTTCTGCAGGGTGTCGGCGGACACCTGGGGAATGCGCTCGGGTACGAGCAGACCGCCGTCGTCGGCCAATCCCATAAGAATCGCGTCGATGAAGCCTATGGGGGGGACTTTGCCCCGCGTGCTGATGTACTTCATAACGAATCTCCTTATTCGATAAAATTACTCCTATTGTAACGTAAACGCCGCCCGGTTGACAAAAGGAACTTTCCGTATAGGTATTCGGTGATAAAAGTATTTTTCGGCCAGGACGCCGCCACCCCCCCTTTACAAGAAGCAAATCGGGTGTATAATGACCCTGAATCCGGTGATGAACCGGAAAAAAGAAAGGCGCCGACACGGCTTATCGTGTCGGCGTCTTTTTGTCTATAAAACGGAGGATGGGATGAAATGGAGAAACAACTGATCGTGAATGCCGATGACCTCGGTCTATCGGAAGGGGCCAATGCGGCTATCCTGGAGCTGCTCCGCGAGGGGGCCGTGACGTCGGCTTCGCTTATGGCGCCAGGCCGAACGGTGGAAGCCGCGGCAGAGGCATGTGTCCGGCAGGGACTCGGAAGCATCGGGGTTCACCTGACCTTGACCGGGGTCGGCCAGCTGCGGCTTGCGCCGGTGTACCGGTCCCGCGACCTGCGGACGCTGACGGATGAGGAGGGCTTCTTCCATCGGAATGCGGGAGTTCTCGAGAGAACGGCGGACCCGGAGGAGGTCCGGCTGGAGCTCGATGCCCAGATCCGGGCCGTGCTGGACCTGGGGGTGAAGCCCTCTCACTTGGACAGCCATGAGGGCAGCGTGCTGGGGCTAGCGACCGGCAGAGATTATTTAGACATCGTGCTGGAGCTGTGTGAAGTGTATGGACTGCCTTTTTTGCTGCCGGCGGGAATGGCGGAGCATCCGCTGTTCGACGCGGGGGACCGGGCCCGATTCGCCGCCCGTATCGCTGCCGCCCGCGCCCGGGGAATTCCCCTGATCGACGGCATCATCAGCTTGCCCTACCGCCTGGAGTCCGGCGTGGATTATGCCGGGGCGAAGCGGCGTATGCTCGGCCTGCTGCAGGAGGTGAAGCCCGGGATCACGCAATGGACCGTCCACCCGTCCCTCCCGTCGGGGGAACCCGAGGAGGAGGCTGGGCGGGAGCGGGAATGGGAGTACCGGCTGGTGCAGGACCCCGAGGTTCGAGGCGCGCTCCTACAAGCGGGGGTCCGTCTGATCTCCTGGAGGGATGTCCGGGAGTCCGCCCGGCAGTTCTAAGCGGAAGGCGCCAGCATCATAATAAATAGCCCATCCGGCTTCCCGGATGGGCTATCGGCCGTACCTTACCGGCCGGCTTCGGCTGCTTGCGATACAACCCAGTCGATGATCTTGCGGGCGATGCTGATGTGGTTCGGCAGCTCGGGAAGGGACTCCGGCTCGAACCAGTCCGCGGCTACGATCTCCTCGCCGTCCACGGCGATCTCGCCGCTCTCGTATTCGGCGATGAAGCCGATCATGAGCGAATTGGGGAAGGGCCACTGCTGGCTGCCGAAGTACCGGATGTTGCGGACCTGGAGCCCCACCTCCTCGCGGATCTCCCGCTGGACGGCATCCTCCAGGGTCTCCCCGGGCTCTACGAAGCCGGCGATCAGACTGTGCATGTTGTTCGGGAAGTGCTTCGCATGCGCCAGCAGGATCTGCCGGCCCTTCATGATGGCCGTAATGACGGCCGGAGACACCGGCGGATAAGTGGTGAAGCCGCAGGCGGGGCACTTCTTGGCCCGTTCTGTGGCCAGATGCTCCATCGGGGTGGCGCAGCGGCTGCAGAACCGGCGGCTTGCATCCCAGTCGGCGATCTGATAAGCGCGTCCCGCTAGGTGGAACAAGCCCTCGTCGAAGCTGCCGTACAGGGCCCGCAGCAGCGTGAAGCTGCCGCCGGCAGGAGCCTCGGCTTCGGGTGCGATCTGGACCGTGTAGGCGGGGACACCCTCCCAGGTGCCCAGGTACAGCGGAGCTTGGGCCCCGTGCTCCTGCACGCCGGGAAGCTCCAGCTCCTCCAGCCTACCGGCCAGCGGCAGGCTCACCGGGCCGCCTTCCGTCGAGCGGACGAGCATTTTGCCGCCGCTGAAGACGAACCAATAAGAACCCCCGCCGTACTCCGGGTCGGGATTTACGGCGGGGATATATTGTTCATAGATGCTTTCTCTTGGATTAAGCATGTGCAGACCTTCCGTCCGTTCCGCCGGGGAGGCGGATTTTTTTCCTTAGAATAGCAGATCGGCGAAAGGCTGGCAATGCGAACATACGCTTAAGTGCAGTCCTTACGGCTGGCTCACGAGAGTGGTCAGGTACTCTTCAATCTGGGCGGGCGTCTTGGCGAACTTGCTGTGGAGGTGGGCGATCTTCTCGCCATTCTTGAAGACCAACAGGCTCGGGATGCCACGGACTACGTTCTCCTCTGCGATGGGCTGGAACTGCTCCGCGTCCATAGCGTAGAACTCCTTGTCCGGATGCTTCTCCACTACGGCGCCGATGAAGCGGTCCAGGTTCTTGCAGTCCGGGCACCAGGTGGTATCGAACTTGATGACGGTCAGGCCGTCGCGTTGGATCAGATTGCGGTACTGCTCTTGGGATTCGATGCGTTCCATTGATAATTCCTCGCTTTCAACTATAATTGTTCTAAATAGAATACACCATCCCGGACCCGTCTGCCAATGAAACGCCGCTAAGCCGCAGCAGAGGCGGGAGCCGGGCCTCCCGAGCTTGTGTTCCGGAATCAATAATGGGACAATGGGAGGAAGCACGGTGGGGAAAAGAGGATTCGATTCGACGATGAACAAACCTTCTATATATAGCTTCACCCGGGAGCAGCTCCGGAGCTGGCTGACGGAGCAGGGGCACAAGCCCTCCCGGGCGTCCCGCATCTGGGAGTACCTGTATCTGGACCGGGTCTCCTCCTTCGCGGAGATGGAGGAGGTGCTGCCCGAGGTGGTCCGGCTTCTGGAGGAGCACCTGGTGCTCCAGCCGCTCGCCGAGCATATCGCCCAGGAGGCCCAGGACGGCACCGTCAAGTTCCTGTTCCGGCTTCCGGACGGCAACCTGATCGAGACGGTGCTCATGCGCCAGAAGTTCGGACTGACCGTCTGCGTCACCACCCAGGTGGGCTGCAACATCGGCTGCAGCTTCTGCGCCAGCGGCCTTCTGGCCAAGAGCCGGGACTTGGACAGCGGAGAGATTACGGGCCAGATCATGATGGTCCAGCGTTACCTGGACAGCAAGGGCCAAGGCGAGCGCGTCACCCATATCGTGGTGATGGGCATCGGGGAGCCCTTCGACAACTACGGGAACCTGATGAACTTCCTGGCTACGGTCATGAACCGCAAGGGGCTGTCCATCGGACCCAAGCACATTACCGTATCGACCAGCGGTCTCGCGGACAAAATCCGGGAGTTCGCCGATGCGGACCTCCGGGTGAACCTGGCCATCTCCCTTCATGCGCCGAACAATGAGCTCCGCTCCCGGATCATGAAGATCAACCGGGGCATTCCCCTCGAGCGCCTGATGGAGGCCATCGACTACTTCATCCAGCGGACCAACCAGCGCGTGGCGCTGGAATACATCCTGCTCCGGGACGTGAACGACCATACGGAGGAGGCGGCGGAGCTGGCCGAGCTCATCGGGGACCGGAAGCGGCACATCAGTGTGAACCTGATCCCGTACAACCCGGTGGACGAGCACGGTCAGTACCAGCGCAGCGCCAAGGAGTCGGTGCTGGACTTCTTTGACATTCTGAAGAAGAGTGGCATCAATACGACCATCCGGGTGGAGCACGGGGCGGACATTGACGCCGCCTGCGGCCAGCTGCGGAGCAAGCAGATGAGGAACGCGCAAGGATAATAGCAAGGTTGCAAGGGCTGGTCTGTAAAAGGGCGCGGCCCTTTTTTTGATAGGTCTCAGGATGAGCAGGAAACGGACAGTTGAAAGAAGAAAACAGCTAGATTATAATGACTATAGTCAGATAATGACTATAGTCATTATTGATGATAAGGAGGTGCGTTCCATGCTCCGGGAAACCCGGAAGAGGGAGCTTAAGGAGCAGATGTTCCTGAAGGCGGTGGAGCTGTTCCACCGGAAGGGCTATGAGAATGTAACGGTGGATGAGATCGTGGCCGAATGCGGGGTGGCCAAAGGAACCTTCTTCAACTACTTTCCGAAGAAGGAGCATGTGCTCCTGCATCTGGGGGCCATGCAGCTGGAGAAGCTGGAGGAGCTGGTGGCGAAGCACCGGGGCATGGAGCTGAAGGATCGGCTCGGGCTTCTGTTCGACGGACTGCTGGAGCTGTATGGGGAGCACGCCGAGTTGATGAAATACACCTTGGCCGAAACGATGCGTTCCTCCCTGCTCCTGCAGGAGGAGGCCTCGAATATCGCCCGTCTTCAGGCCGGTCTGCAGGCGATGATCAGAGAGGCATTGGAAGCGGGCACTTTCCATTCGCGCTGGGAGCCGGCGGTGATGGCTCAGGTGTTGACCGGCCTGTATTTCAATGCCCTGATCGCCTGGTCTCAGCAGCCAGAGGGGCAGGAGAGGACGGCTTCCCAGATCTTTGGAGAGCAGCTGGAGGTCATCTGGCACGGGATGGGCAGCACGAATGAACGGACGGGGGAAGATAAACAGGACTAGGGAGGGTTCACCGCATGAGTGTTCTGATCGGGTGTGCCGTGACAGCGTTGGGCGTGGTCAGCTTGATCCATGTGTACTGGGCGTTCGGGGGAAGCTGGGGCGGTATGGCGGCGCTGCCGCAAAAGCCGGGAGGCGGTCCCCTGTTCCGCCCCCGGATGCCCGAGACGCTGACAGTGGCTGTGGGAACCGCGTTCCTGGCCCTGTTGCTGCTGGCCCAAGGAGGGCGGCTGCCGTTCTGGGAAGCGGGGGGACTCACCCGCTGGGGGTGCCTTGCGGCGGCGGGGGTTTTCCTGATTCGGGCGGTCGGCGACTTCCGGTACTTGGGCTTCTTCAAGCGGATCCGGCATTCGTTGTTCGCCCGCAACGACACGTGGTTTTACAGTCCGTTATGCCTGGCGCTTGCACTGATCTTCGGCTTGGCCGCCTTGTAAGTCCACATGTGCATTTATCGTCCGCACGGCCAGCAGAGAAGCCCTTCCTTATGACGGAGAGGGCTTCTTGGCCGTGGCTTCACCGGCCATGATCTGTCGGGCCGGGAGGGATGCGTATAGGACTAAAGGTCTATTTGTGAAAAGTAGTTAGGAAGCCCCACTACCCAACTGGATAATTATTCTATAATGAGATAGACCTATACGACAATTTGCGACTTTTTTTGGACGGGGTGGATGGGATGCTGGCTCCTTTTTTCAAACGGAAAGAGCAGGATGGGACGGACAGAGCGGTACCGGCGTCAGGGGCTGCCGCTCCGGAGAAGCCGGTGCATGCCTCTCAGGCGGCGCAAGCGGTAGAAGAGCAGGTGGAGGAGCAGCCCGCCAGGCCGGCGGCGCCTTCGGCCGCACCTTCGGGAAGGATGGACAAGCTGTCCCTGGATCTCCTGGGAGCGGCGGAGCAGATCATTCAAGCGAAGCTGCTGGCGGAGCAGAAGATCTCCGAGCTTCAGGACCGGCTGCATCAGGCCGGGGGACATATTGACCGCCTGAACCGGGACATCCGGAATCTGGACCAGATGGTGGGAGAGCGGGATCAGAGCATCGCCGACCTGGAACAGCGGCTGGCCGGGAAGAACCTGAAGGTGGACCAGGTGCTGGAGGATTACCGGGAGCTTCAACGGGCCATGTCCGCTGAAATCGAGGGATTGAAGGGCATGCTCGATATGGAGGGCACCAAGTACCGCACCCTTCTGCAGAAGCATAACGATACGGTGGCGGAGCATGCGGCCAAGCGCAATGAGCTGGAGGAGCGGATCGCCAAGCTGGAGATCGAGAACGGCCATCTGAATTCGAAGGTCGAATCCCAGCGCCAGGAGAAGGCTTATCTGGACCGGATGATCAACGACTTCACCAGCCGGATGACGGCTCCCTTCGAGAAGGGCGCCAAGCCGCGCTCCAATCATCCGGAAGGAAGCGGGGAGCTGTAGATCATGCCGCAAGATCACCATGTCCGGTCCCGGATGGTGGAGCTCTTGTCCGTCACCCTGCTTCCGGAGGCCTGCCGCCTGGAGGTGGGCGTGGACCTGGACGGGGAGACCATCCGATGCTTGATGGACATCCACCCGATCTATTATAAAGAGCTGGAGGCGCTTCAGCCGAAGAGCGGCGCTCGGGTTCGCCTCTCCCCCTATATGGGGTGGGACCCATTCCGGGAGAGGACGTTCGGAACGATGCACCGCTGGACCGGGGAGCGTCGGGAGCTGCATTATTTCGCATGCCCGAGTGATTTCGGGGATCGTCTGGAGCAGCTCATCCAGGAGGCGGCAGCCTCTAAGCCGGACCGTCCGGCAACGTGGACCGGCCTCCGGGCGCACGAGGTGAAGCTTCCGGAGGCGCCTAAGAAGCGCAAGCTGTGGCGGTGGCGCCTATACGACCGCCGCAAACCCCAATTGTGGAGGCGGCGGAAGCCTTGGATGCTGCGCTACGCGGTGGTGGCGCTGCTGGCAGCGCTCTTCGTTTTCCGGCCGGAGGGGCGGCTGTTCACGGACAGCGTCGAAGCCGGCGGCGGACCGATCATGCTGGCCGCGGGACGGGAGCAGGCGTTGCCCACGGCGGCGGACGCAGCCGGGGAGGCCGCCCGTACGGTCGGCGATGCCGGGCTGACCGCAAGCCGTGCCGCACCGGCCGCAGGGCCGGGCGAAGCCGCCGGCAGCAGCCCGCCGGCATCGCCGGCAGCGGCCGAACCCGGTGCGACGACCACCGATGCCGGCGCCGCGGTGCCGTCTCCGGCTGCGAGCGGTGCGGCTTCGGCTGCCGGTCCGCGCTTCTCGGCGGGCCCGCAGACGATTCTGGCCGCAGCCGGACGGACGGAGAAGGTCCGCACCGCCGAGCATGCCGAGCTGATCGAGATCACCGGCGACAAGAGCTTCTACCGGGTGGATAAGGGCTACGTGGCCTTATCCTTCGACGACGGCCCCTCCGTCTATACGAAGAAGATCGTCGACCTTCTGGTCGAAGGCCAGGCGGCCGCTTCTTTTCTATTCGTCGGCAAGAACGCCGAGCACTATCCCGATGCGGTGACCTACACCAGCAGCAAAGGCATGCCCGTGGGCAACCATTCCTGGGACCACAGCAAGCTGACCGCTCTATCCGCCACGGAGCGGAAGGAGAATCTGGAGCGGACGAACCGCTTGCTGGAGGAGCTGACGGGGCAGCCGGTTTCCTTGTTCCGTCCGCCCTATGGGGCGTTGGACGCCTCCGTCACCGAGACCGCCCAAGGGCTGAAGCTGAAGCTGCTCCTGTGGAACCGGGATGCGGAGGATTGGAACGCCAAGAGCGCGGCGGACATCCTCCGGTACTTCCATCAGGTAGACCCGTCCGGCGGTGTCTATGTGCTTCACGAGGACAAGCAGACGGTCGAAGCGCTTCCCGATATCATCCGTTATCTTCAGGAGCTGGGCCTGAAATTCACTGTTTTCCAATAGTATTCGGAACAAGCCTCCGTTTTGGGGGCTTGTTTTTATTTTTTCCTTTTCAGCGTGCGTCGGACAGGGAATAACTCTCGGATTGTAGCGCAGGCGGTTTTATTATATGATGAAAATTGTGCGTTCAACCGGACACTCCGGAACGCAAGCGCCGATTATGAACCCAAAGAGGGATGAATAGATGAAACCTAGAGAATTAACCTACAAGATGCCTCCGGAGTGGGCGCCCCACGCCCGCACGCTGATCTCCTGGCCGATCCAGGATTCTATGTGCTATCCGGATGATTATGAGAGTGTCTGCGGCGGCTATGCCGCCACCATTCGGGCCATCGCCGAATTCGAGCCCGTTACGGTTGTGGTGAACCCGGAGGATCTGGAGAAGGTCCGGGAGGTTTTTGCAGGGGAGGCGCGCATTGAGTGTCTGCCCATCGAGCATAACGACGCCTGGCTTCGGGACAACGGACCGACCTTCGTGGTCAACGAGCAGGGGGAACGGGCCGGCATCAATTGGCGCTTCAACGCCTGGGGCGGCAAGTATTCGCCTTGGGATCTGGACGACCAGGTGGCCCCGCAGATTCTGGAGCACTTCGGCGTACGCCGCTTCGACGCTCCGGTCGTGATGGAGGGCGGGTCGATCCATGTGGATGGGGAAGGCACGCTGATTACCACCGAGGAATGTCTCCTGAACCGGAACCGGAACCCCGAGTGGACCCGGGAGCGCATCGAAGAGGTTCTGAACGGCTACCTGTCCGTGGACAAGATCATCTGGCTGAAGCGTGGCTTAAGCGGAGACGAGACCGACGGACATGTGGACAATATCGCCTGCTTCGCGGCTCCGGGCAAGGTAATCCTGCAGGTGTGCAGCGATCCGGCGGATGAGAATTATGAGATAACGCAGGAGAATCTCCGCATTCTGGGCGAGGCCCGGGACGCGAAGGGACGCCCGCTGGAGATCATTGCGATCCAGCAGCCCCCGCGGCGCGAGCACGAGGGCAAGCGGCTGACGCTGAGCTATCTGAACTTCTACTTCGTAAACGGCGGAATCGTGCTGCCGGTATTCGGCGGCGAGGCCGAGGAGACCGACCGGATGGCGGTCGAAGATTTGGGCAAGGCCTTCCAGGACCGGGTGATCCGCACCGTAGACGGCATGGCCATCATCCGCGAAGGCGGCAACGTGCATTGTACCACTCAGCAGATGCCGTAAGGCTTCTGTGCCGATAGCATCATCACCATTACTCGCAAGGAGGGACCCCCATGAGAAAGGTCAAAGTCGCAGCCACCCAGATGAGCTGCTCCTGGGACATCGACGAGAACATCCGCAAGGCGGAGAAGCTGGTGCGCGAGGCGGCGGCTCAAGGTGCGCAGATCATTCTGCTGCAGGAGCTGTTCGAGACCCCGTACTTCTGCCAGAAGGAGAAGTCGGACTACTACCGCTACGCCACGGAGCTTGAAGCCAACAAGGCGGTGAACCATTTCAAGGCGGTGGCCAAGGAATTGGCGGTTGTCCTGCCGATCAGCTTCTATGAGAAAAAGAACTACGCCCGCTACAACTCCCTGGCGGTCATCGATGCCGACGGCACGGTGCTGGGCCACTACCGCAAGAGCCATATTCCGGACGGTCCGGGGTATGAGGAGAAGTTTTATTTTAACCCCGGGGATACGGGCTTCCAGGTGTGGAATACCCGCTATGCCAAGATCGGCGTGGGCGTCTGCTGGGACCAGTGGTACCCGGAAGCGGCCCGCTGCATGGCGCTGATGGGCGCGGAGCTGCTGTTCTATCCGACGGCCATCGGCTCGGAGCCTCAGGACAGCACCATCGACTCCAAGGACCATTGGCAGACCTGCATGCTGGGCCATGCGGCCGCCAACCTGATGCCGGTCATCGCGTCGAACCGGATTGGCGTCGAAGCGGACGAGGATTTCAAGATCACCTTCTACGGCTCCTCCTTCATCGCCGGCCCCCAAGGGCAGAAGGTGGCGGAAGCGGGGCGTACCGAGGAGACGGTGCTGGTCGCCGAGTTCGATCTGGACCAGTTGGAGACCGGCCGCCTGGAATGGGGCGTCTTCCGCGACCGCCGGCCGGATCTGTACAAGATCATCGCCACCTATGACGGGTCGACGCCCGTGAAATAACGCTGAGTATGAAGCCGAAAGCTGCCGGATGGGATCCGGCAGCTTTTTTTTGCGCAGATCAGGGGGGGCGGCGGAGATAAGGCGTCTGGAAGCCGCAAGTGGGAGCGAGACGGGGGCGTGGAGGAGATAAGGCGTCTGGAAGCCTTAATCGTAGGCGGGCGAGCCGGGGCTGTGTCTCGGTCCCAACTTAAGGCGTCTGGAAGCCGCAAGTGGGAGCGAGACGGGGGCGTGGAGGAGATAAGGCGTCTGGAAGCCTTAATCGTAGGCGGGCGAGCCGAAGTGGGGTCTCGGCTCCAACTTAAGGCGTCTGGAAGCCGCAAGTGGGAGCGAGACGGGGGAGCGAAGGAGATAAGGCGTCTGGAAGCCTTAATCGTAGGCGGGCGAGCCGGGGCTGTGTCTCGGACCCTGCGTTGGAAGCATGGCGACGACGACCACAACAAGCGAAAATGTCGAATAATGTCTAACCGAGTTGAATATAGTCAAATTTTAGGTCCATTTGAATCATATTTTAATCATTCTAATCTGGCAATCATGGTACTCTTATCCTATTACAAGGGTCGGCATTGCAGCCGTCCCGCGATAGGGTAAGGGGGACTTCTTAGATGAGGATGTTACGCCGGTCCATCTCCGTTATGATGGCCGCGCTGCTGCTGGCGGCGCCCGTTTTGGCTCATGTAACCGTAACCGAGGCGGCCGCTCCGATTGCAGCCTATAACGATGCGGAGCAGGCTTGGCCCGCATTCATTCCGTATGAGGATGCTTCCGGGACGTATGCGTATGACCCGGCCAATGAGCCGGGCATCAGCCCGGATGACGTGGATTTTATGAGTGGGGCCATGAAGGGGGCGGGGAGCTCGCCTTCCTATTACGTAGGGGGGAATGGAACCCATCTGTTCTTCCGTATGCGCCTGTTGGGAGACCCCAGCGACGTAAAAGGGGGCTTCCTGTCCTCGGTGTGGATGGTTCACGTGCTCCAGAACGGGGTCCATAAAGCCACCATCGGCTTAAATGGCAAATCCCCCCACGAGGACTATATCTACACCGCGAATGCGGACGGGTCCGTGGTACATTACATCAACAAGACCAACGCCAACGGCAACGCGGTACCCGGCACTCGTGTCACGGACGACGGCAGCGGAGGGTATTACCTGGATATCCAGGTCCCCATCAGCCGGCTGACTGAGATCGACAGCTCCCTGACGGCGGATTCGGTGCTCCAATTCCGCTTCGCCTCCTCGAAGGCCGCCAACCTGTCGGTCATTAACAAAGACGGCATGAACGCTGCAGGCGCTTATGCGTTGGCAGCACCTTTCGCGCTCTACAAGCCGACGATCGCCTTCACCAACTTGGCCGGCAGCTACACGACATCTCCGGCCACGGTTGCCGGCACCACCGCCAATGCGGCGGACGGCAGCGCCGTGTCGCTCTCGATTACCTCCAGCGCCACGGACAGCTTGATCGGCACATATCCGGCAACGGTCGCCAACCACGCGTGGACGGCAACCGGCTGGTCCGCCCTGCCGACCGGCTCTTACATGCTGAAGGCGACGGTGACCAACGAGTACGGCAGCAAGGCCTCCGTGTCGCAGCGGATCGATGTGGGTGCGGCCAAAGTGACCATCACCCCTCCTTCCAACGGGAAGTCGGAATACAGCACCTTCAGCTTTCCGACCAGCTTCGCAGGAACCCATGACCGTTCAGATACCGGCCAGCGGGGCGTGAATCTGTACGTCTACAAGCTGACCGGCTCCAACCCGGTGACCAAGACGCAGGTGGCCAGCAAGACCGGCATCAACGTAACGGGCAACAATCCGGGCGCTTGGACCAGCGGCACGCTCACTTATACGAATCTGCAGACGGGCTACGTCTATCAGGTGGAGGCAGTGGACCAGCTGAACACTACGGTCGTCGCCACCCAGAGAATCACCTATGTGGCGAACAGCGTCGGCATTACCGCTCCTGCGAACGGCACCCGCTCGACGGTGGCCACACCGACGGTAACCGGCACGACCAACGCGGGGCAGAAGGTGGAGCTGTACGTGGACAACGTCCTGTACGGAGAGACGACGGCGAATGGAAGCGGCCAATGGACCATGGAGATTGACAAGCCGCTGACCCGGAATGCCGACAGCAGCAGCTTCCACGCCTTGAAGGCCCTGATCCGGGACGAAAGCTCCAATACTCGGGAGGCTACCGTGAACTACGGGGTCGACGCGTATTCGGTCAGCATCGAGAACAGCTCGGATCCGGCCGCGCCGGAGTACACCTACGTCACGACCCTGGAGCCCGTCTTGAAGGGACGCTCCACAGACAGCCTGGTGAACGTGAAGGTCACGGACGCTGCCGGACAGAACGAGCTCTACAGCGCATCGAACGTGACGGTGACCGGGGGAAAATGGAACGTCCCGGTACCGGCGAACCTGCTGCAGAATCTGCAGTCGTACCGGGTCACGGTGACGGCCGTCCATGATGCCGCGCAGAAGGCCTACGCCTTCCTTCGGACCAAGACGTCCACCCGTGTGGACATCGCCAGCCCCCTGGAAGGGAGCACCGTGGCGCTCCGGGCTCCCCTGACCGGGACGACGGAGCCGAACGCGGAGGTGCTCCTAAACCTGAACGGCACCGTCCTGGTGACGGTTACGGCGGACGGCTCTGGTAGCTGGAGCCACACCCCCGCTGCCGATTGGCGAATCGGCGCCAATACGGTCACGGCCGTGACGTCGGATGAGGCCGGCAACATGGCGGAGGACCGGGCGGCGTTCACCGCCTCCTTGAACCCGCCGCCTCCGGCCCCGACGGTGGAGATTACGGAGGATGCGAATAATGATGGCTATATCGCCAAGGCGGAGCTGACGGGTCAGGTAGACGTCAAGGTGACGCTTCCGGGCGGCTTGCAGCCCGGCCATACCGTGACGGTGAGCGACGGGACGACGGTTACCACCATCATCCTGGATGCGGATCTGATCGCCGCAGGCACCTTAACGGCATCCTTCCCGGCGCCTCCGGACGGAGCGACCATTACGGTGAGCGCTGCGGTCTCCGACGAGAACACCTCTTCCGCCACAGCCACCGACAGTGCGGTGGTGAAGCTGGGCCCAACGGCTCCGACGGTGAATGGCCAGACCACCGGGGACCCGACACCGGAGATTACCGGCACCGCCCCAGCGGGGGATACCCTTACGGTTGAGGTCGGCGGAGTGACTTATCCCGTGGGGATCAGCTTGATACGCTCCGGAAGCGGCTGGACCCTGACCGTGCCGGAGGCCCATGCGCTTGCCGCAGGCACGTACTCGGTGACGGCCACGCTGACGGACAGCATCGGGAATACGGCGACGGATTCCACCAGCAATGAGCTGATCATTCTCCCCGGCATTACCGCAGGGGAGCTGGATATGACCGATGAGACCGACACGGGAGATTCCCAGTCCGACGAGCTGACGAAGAACGGGCACCCGGTACTGGTATTCCCGGGACAGGCGGGGCTGATCGTGCTGCTGGAGGGTCCGGACGGGAGCGCCTTGACCGAGCATTCGCATTATAACGTGGATTCCGGAAGCGGCTCTTACACCGTAACCCTGGTGGATGCCCAACCGAACGCAGGGGGAACGGAGCCCTTCGGAACCTATGATCAAGGCACGCCGATCGGCAACCCGGAGAGTACGGCAGATGGTCTCTATACCGTCAAGGTCCGCGATACCTGGAACCAGAGCAAGACCATCGGAACCTTCCGGATCGATACGACCGCTCCTGCTGCACCTACGGTCACCAGCCAGACGACCAACAACCCGAGGCCGGTCCTCGCGGGGACCGCTGAGCCGGGAACCCTTCAGGTGACGGTGAACGGGGCGACTTACGGAACGGGCACTGGCCTGATCCGCAGCGGTACGGACTGGACGCTCCAGGTGACGGAGGCTTTGGCCGACGGCACCTGGAGCGTAACGGCCGCGCTGACCGATGCGGCAGGCAATACCTCGGTGGACAGCACCACCGATGAGCTGACCATCATCACCAGCATGACGCTCGGGCCGCTTCATATGACGCCCGAGACCGATACCGGCCGCTCCCAGGAGGACCGGATTACGAAGCACGGGCATCCGGTCCTGACGCTCACGGCGCAGCCGAATCTGATCCTGACGCTGACGGGACCGGGTGGAGGCACCTTGGTGCCGAGTGTGCATTACAGCGTATATGGCGCGGACACCGGCGAGTACGTGATCCGGCTGCTGGACGCCGTCCCGAATGCGGACGGAGCCCAGTCCTTCGGGACCTATGTGAACGGTTCCCCGACATACAACGCGCCGGATCAGGCAGACGGCGTATATACGCTGGCTGTTTCGGACGGAGTGGGTAATAATGCAACGGCAGGAACCTTCGTGATCGACACGACGGCACCGGCCGTTCCGACAGTCGAGAGGCAGAGCACCAACGATACCACGCCGGTGATTCGGGGTACGGCGGAGGGGGACAAGCTGACGGTGGAGGTTGGCGGAACCGTCTATGGGGCGGAGCCGGAGCTGCTCCGGAGCCAAGCGTCCTGGACCTTGACCCTCCCGAATGAGCTGGCACCGGGAACCTATCCGGTGACGGCGCTTGCCGAGGACGCGGCAGGGAACCGCTCCGCGGACCTTACATCGGACGAGCTGACGATCCGGTCCGTGGACCAGGATTTGCTGGAGGCGCTGAAGCTGGTTCAAGTCCGATATTCAGTTACGGATACGGTGAGAGATATCTGGGAGAGCGTGACCCTTCCCGTCTTCCTGGTCAAGGACGGAGCCAAGGAAACCGTCGTAGGCTGGAGGTCCAGCAATCCGGATGTTATCTCCATCCTCCCGGACCCGGAGCCGGAATACCCGGATGAGTACAAGGCGGTGGTGACCCGCGGAGACAAGGATGTCAGCGTCATATTGACGGCCACGGTCTCCAAGAACGGACGCCATATGGACCGTACCTTCCTGCTGATCGTGAAGAGCCGGATCGTCCTGGAGGCCAAGGCCACCACCGGACGCAGTGACGGCACCATCGACATGGGCGGCAGCACCGTTCCGGCGACGATCACCCGTACGACCTTGTCCAACGGCAATCTGATCGATAAGCTGATCGTTTCTACAACGGCTATGGACACTTTGATCACCGGGGTTTCGAACAACCAGATGTCCTTTACGTTCACCGATCAGCCGCAGAATGCCAATCGGGCGGATGAGCTGGCCGTGGAGATTCCGATCGGTTCCTTGAGCAAGGTCAGCCCTTCCACCGGAGTCGAGATCAAGACTCCGCTGGCCCGCATCAACCTGCCGGCCGCCTCGGTGGCCGGCATGCAGGATAGCGGAAGCGACCTGTTCTTCCGCGTCGTTCCTATCCGGGATACGGGGGCAACGGACGGGATTTTCCAAGAGACGAAGGCCAATAGCGGCGTACAAGCGTCTGCAGCCGGTAAGCAGGTGCTGCCCCTGGGCGAGCCCAAGATGATCGAAACCAACTACACGGGCTACAGCACCGAGCTGACGCTGCCCTTCACCAACATGACGCTGCCGTCGGATCCGGTCCAGCAGCTGGCGTACGTGAATTCGCTCCGGGTCTTCATCCAGCACTCCGACGGAACGACGCGGGTGGCTGGGGGCTCTCATCCGGGTGACCTGCCGGGAACCATCGTGTATGAGAACGGGCAGCCGGTCGGCATCAAGTTTGCGGTGACCCACTTCAGTACCTTTACGCTGTTCCGGGTGGTGGATCCGGTTGCAGCAGCTCCGGCACCTGCGCCCGAGCTTCCGAAGATTACCGTCGTAAGCGCCAAGATTCTGGAGCCCCGGAATCAGCTGGAGGTTGTACTGAGCGGCGCCATCGGCTCCGTGTATGCCAAGGACTTCACGGTGACCGTGGGCGGACGTCCGGCAGAGGTGGTGAAGGCGGAGCTGAACGGGGCGGGGAATACGATCCGCCTGCAGCTGGCAAGCCTGATCCCGGCCGGACGCAGAGTGGTGATCCAGCATGCCGGGTACCCGGTATTTACCGTAGAGATTCAGAACGAATCGATCCATAAGAAGTATATCAACGGTTATCCGGACGGCCTGTTCAAGCCGGAGCAGAGCATCAGCCGGGCGGAGATCGCCACGATGCTGGCCCGGTTGACCATCGAGGGCGGACAGACCAAGCCGGCGAAGATGGCCTACAAGGATCTTCCGCTGACCCACTGGGCCGCAGGCTATGTGGAGACCGCCCGCCTCTACAGCATCATGCAGGGCTACGAGGACGGCACCTTCATGCCGGACAAGCCCATCAGCCGGGCGGAGATGGCGGCGGTCATGATCCGCTTCCTGGGCCGTAACGAGGCCAAGGCGCAAGCGGCGGCACCGTTCCGGGACGTGTCGGGGCATTGGGCGGAGCCCAAGATCGCCCTTCTGACCGAGATGGGCATGGTCACGGGAGAGAACGGCTTGTTCCACCCGGACCGGGAGCTGACCCGTGCGGAGGCGGTGACGATGATCAACCGTGCCGTGAACCGCGGCATTCTGACCGGAGGCTTCGCGCCGTCCTGGCCGGACGCTCCGAAGAGCCATTGGGCCTTCGGCCACATCGAAGAGGCCTCCCGCAACCATGAGTCCACCCGGATCAACGATCTGGAGGAATGGTGGTTCAGCCACTTGGATTGAGAACACGCCATACACAAGAAGCCGCCCTCGCGAGAGGGCGGCTTCTTGTCATGAGTGAGCGGCGTAGCGCTTGGCGATCTCGACGATCACCTGGGCGGCCTTGACCATGTGGTCCACGGAGATATACTCGTAGCGGCCGTGGTAATTCATGCCGCCGGTAAATATATTCGGCGTCGGCAGCCCCATATAGGACAGCTGCGAGCCGTCGGTGCCGCCCCGGATGGGCTTGACGATGGGCTCCACGCCCAAGTGCTTCATCGCCTCGTAGGCGATGTCGACGATGTGGCGGACCGGCTCGATTTTCTCGCGCATGTTGTAGTATTGGTCCTTCAGGTCCAGAACGACGTTGGCCTCGCCGTAGCGGGCCCGGCATTCGGCCGTCAGCTTCTCCACCAGCGCCTTGCGGGCCAGGAAGAGCTCCCGGTTATGGTCGCGGATCAGCAGGTGGATGGTGGTCTCCTCTACGTTGCCGTTAATGGAGACCAGGTGGAAGAAGCCCTCGTAGCCTTCCGTATGCTCGGGCGCTTCTGCGGCGGGCAGACCGCTAAGCCAGGCCATGGCCATCTTGTTGGCGTTGACCATCTTGTCCTTGGCGTAGCCCGGGTGTACACTCTTGCCCTTGAAGGTAACGTAGGCGCGGGCGGCGTTGAAGCTCTCGTACTCCAGCTCCCCCTGGGTGCCCCCGTCGATGGTGTAGGCGTACTGCGCGCCGAAGGCCTGCACATCGAACTTGTGGGCGCCCCGGCCGATCTCCTCGTCCGGCGTAAATGCTACGCGGATCCTGCCGTGTGGGATCTCCGGATGCCGGATCAAGTGTGCCATGGCGGTCATGATCTCGGCGATGCCGGCCTTGTCGTCGGCGCCCAGCAGGGTGGTGCCGTCAGTGGTGATCAGGGTGTGTCCCTTGTAGGAGGGCAGCTCCGGGAACACCTCCGCCGACAGCTTCACGCCCAGCTGCTCGTTCAAGACGATGTCCTGGCCGTCGAAGTTCTCGATGATCTGTGGATTGACGTTGGTCCCGGTCAGGTCCGTAGCGGTATCCATGTGGGCGAGGAAGCCGATGACCGGTACCTCGTGCTCCACGTTGGAAGGCAGGGTGGCCATGACATAGCCGTTCTCGTCCAGGGTCACCTCCTGCATGCCGAGTTCCTTCAGCTCCTCCACCAGCTGGCGGGCCAGGTTCCATTGGCCGGGCGTGGAAGGGCAGGTGTCGCTGTCATAACTGGATTGAGTCTCCACCTTGGCATAGGAGACGAAGCGTTCGATGAGTTCCTGTTTCATAAGATAGGGTTCAGCTCCCGGAGGTTTGTTTTTCCCCATTCTACCATGATTGCCGCGGGAATGAAAAAACCTCCGGCTGGCCCGAACACAAGCCCTGTGGTAAAGTTAGGAAAATGCCTCCGGCCCCCGGAAGAGCCGGTCAGTCGAACCATTCGCCGTCCTGGGGCACCGCTACGCGGTCCGCCAAGGCGTGGTGAGCGAGGACGTCCCGAAGCTGGGAACGGGTCTCGTGACAGTGGTTGATGGCTTCGAGATGGACGGCGGCCACCCGGGTATAAGGGGCGTAGCGGCACAGCTCCGCGATGCCGGCGCCGTCCATGGTGATGGGGTCCCCCTCCAGGAACCGGGCCCCGCCCGCATTCACGACGGTGAGTGCCGGCCGGAAGGTGTCCAGCGCGGACGCCACCTCGCCGCACCAGATGGTATCGCCGGCGATATAGAGCACCGGCTCGCCGGGTGCCTGTAGCACGAAGCCGGAGACCGGGCCCATGGCGGCCCCGATGTCGCCTGTTCCATGGCGGCCGGAAGTGCGCGTCAGGGTGACGCCCCGGAACAGCGCCGCCTGCTCCAACGGAAGCACGGTGCGGAAGCCCGCTTCCCGGAGGGGCTGCTCCGAGCCCGGCTGGGTGAATACCGGCACCTCCTTCCCGATGGCCGCCGCCGCGGCGCGGTCCCAATGATCCTGGTGCAGGTGGGTGACCAGCACGGCGTCGGGAGCAGCTAGCTCCTCCGGCGGCACCGGCAGGGGCACCAGAGGATTGTTCCTGGGGTTGGCGGTGCGGGGGATAGGCGGATTGGCTCCCGGGTCACTGAGCATGGGGTCCACCAGGAACCGGTTCCCTCCGTATTCGAGCCATAGTGTGGCGTGGCGGATCAGACGTAGCTTCATGCGGATTCCTCCTTAAGGGCTGTTGGCGCCCCGAGGACGCCCTGCCATTTAAGGATACCGGAATCCGGTGGGTCTCGTGAATAAGCGGGTGAAAGGAATGCGAACCGTTTCGTTTCAGAATGAAAGGAGTGCAGCTTACGATGGCGCAGCCCGAATGGGATGAACTGGACCGCCGGATTCTCGAATGCCTTCGGGAGGATGCCTCGCGGACTCACAAGGAAATCGGCCAGGAGGTCCATCTGACCGGGCAGGCAGTGGGCGCCCGTATCCGCAAGCTGGAGGATCTGGGCATCCTCGAGGGCTTCACCGTCAAGTGGAGCCCGGAGAAGGTGGGCTTAGCGGTCCATGCCCTGGTCACCGTATTTATGAATTCCGGCACGCGTCATGCGGCGTTCCAGTCCTTCGCGAAGGAGCATCCTGCCGTCGAGGAGGTCCACCGCGTCAGCGGGGAGGGCTGCTACTGGATGCGGGTTAGGACAGGTACGCAGGAAGAGCTGGCCGACTTCCTGGATGAGCTGCTGCCTTACGGCAACTACAGGGTCAGCCAATCCATCGGCAGGGTCAAGTAAGACGAGGGGGAGCCCCGGGACAAGCAGGCACGGCCTGCTGAATCCCTGGGCTCCCCCTTTGGCGTTTAATGCTGCAGCACGAACCGGTCCCACAGCTTCCCGTCCGCGTCATAGGCCTGGAAGGTCAGGGTATTCCCCGTGACCGTGATGCCCGCGAACATTTGTTTCTTGTTCTGGAAGTGGACGGCATGGTAGATCAGGTCCTCCTTCTTGTCATTGAACTTGGTTCCGGAGGTGTTCACCACGGTATAGACGGTGCCGGTCCGGCCGCTGTAGCTCGACTTGTCCGTGCTGGTCACCTGTCCGCCTCGAAGCGGATAGGACCGGGAATATTCGTGGTTATGTCCCTGAAGCACCAGGTCTACCTGGAATTCATCGAAGAGGGGCGCCCAATCCTGGGCCTTGTCGTATTCGCTGCCCCCGTAAGCCCCGCGGTGGATGGCGACGAGCTTCCAAGGCTTGTTCGTGGCCGACAGGTCCTGCCGCAGCCAGTCCGCCTGCTTCTTGAAGCTGCCCTCCGTGTTCAGCACCGCCACATGAACCGGTCCGTAATCGAAGGAATAGGAGGTGCCGGGCAGAGGCCCCTTGGCTCCGTTGGCCGGCAGGCTGAAGTGGGAGAGATACCGGTCCGCGATACCGTCGATCTCGTCATGGTTGCCCGTCACCGGCATCAGCGGAATCCGGGTGAGCCACTTCTGGGGCAATCGGAAGAAGGCGTCCCAGGCGGTCTCATCCTCCGGGTTCTCGGTCAGATCCCCGTTATGCACGATGAAGCGGGCATCCGGGAACAGGGAGAAGGCCTTGTCCAGCGTCCGGCTCCATTGGGCGAAGTCGGCTTCCGTCTCCCCCTGGGAATCGGTCACGTTCAGGAAGGTGACGGTCTGAGCCTCGGACGCCCCTTCCGTGGTGAATACGGCCGGCTCGCTCCAGACGGTCTTGTCTCCCGGGGTTCCGACGCGATATATATACGTTTGCCCCGGTGTAAGGCCGGTGGCGACGGCTTTGTGGGCTGCCTGACGGCGGCCTTTTTCCGTCTCAACGGGTTCGTTCGAGGCCGTAATCTGGACCACGCCTGCGCCATCCAGCGCCGAAGGCTGGTCTCCCTGCGCCAGCTCCAGCACGCCGGCCGCCTTCGGATCCTCCGTGTACCACGCGAAGGCCCGGCTGGTTCCCGCCGGTCCGGAGAAGGTGGTGACGATGGATTTGGGAGCGGCGGCGCTGGAGGGCGTATTTCCTCCCGACTGGGAGCAGGCGCAGCAGGCGGCCAGCAGCAAGAGGGCGGCGGAGAGGCGGCCGCGCTTATTTTGGAACGATATCATGGGGCTTCGCCTCCTTGGAATGGAATCCTTCTTGAATCAAGCCCATTGTACACGATTCGCAGGTTCAATTGTTAAGCCATTGTAAACATTCAGTTGACTCTCAGGTTCCCCTAAGGGTGGGTTAAGGAAGGGCCGATAGAATACAGAGCATAGAGACCAGCCGCCGAAACAGGAGGTGCCAGCCAGATGGAACAGGCCTTGAAATTCCGGCATGAACTGAAATTTTTCATTAATCCGCAGCAGTCCTTCATTATCCGTCAGCGCCTGAGGGGCCTGATGCAGCCCGATGAGCATGCGGGGCCGGAGGGAGAGTACCATATCCGGAGCTTATACTTTGACGATATGTACAACAAGGCATTGACCGAGAAGCTCGGAGGAGTGCAGGACCGGATCAAGTACCGGATCCGCATCTACAACGGCAGCGACAAGGTGATCCACTTCGAGAAGAAGATCAAGAAGAACGACTTCATCGCCAAGGTGAAGGAGCCTCTGACCCGGCCCATGTACGACGCCATTATGGCGGGGGATTACGAGGTGCTGAACGTGCCCGGCAAGCCCTTCCTGATGGAGCTCTACCGGGAGATGAAGGGGAGTCTGCTCCGGCCCAAGGTCATCGTGGACTATGTGCGCGAGCCTTACGTCAGCCGGTACGGCAATGTGAGGATCACCTTCGACAAGGAGCTTCGGACGGGATTGCATGCGACGGATATTTTCCAGCCGGGGCTTGCGCCGGTACGAGCCATCGACGACAACATGACCATCCTCGAAGTGAAGTACGACGAGTACCTGCCGGGCGCCATCCGGTCCGGCCTCCAACTGGAGGGGCTGATCCGGCAATCCGCCTCCAAGTACGTCATCTGCCGCAAATATCTCAAAACCAACACCTGGGAGGATTATTAGAATGGATACTTCAACAACGGCCAACACCAGCTTTACGGATCTGATCAAAAATTCGGTCATCGAGAACTTCTCCTCGAGCTTGAATCTGGCCAAGATGACGCTGTCGCTCAGCATCGCTTTTCTGATCGGGTTCTTCATCTACATTCTCTATAAGCGGGTCTTCAGCGGCGTGCTCTACTCGAAGAGCTTCAACGTGTCGCTGATCGGCATGACGATGGTGACGGCCATGGTCATCATTGCGGTGAATTCCAACCTGGTGCTATCCCTCGGCATGGTCGGCGCGCTGTCCATCGTCCGTTTCCGGACCCCGATCAAGGATCCGACGGACCTGATCTTCCTGTTCTGGGCCGCGGCGGCAGGCATCGTCACCGGAGCCGGCTTCTACTCCCTGGCGGTCATCAGCTCGGTGGTCATCGGACTGATCCTGTTCTTCTTCATCAAGCGTTCCTCCTACGAAACCCCCTACCTGCTGGTGGTGAACTGCGATAGCGACGAGTCCGAAAAATCGGTCTACGGCCAGGTCGGCCAAGCCGTGAAGCGTTACAACGTGAAGCAGAAGACCATCACCGAGGGCAACATCGAGATGACGCTGGAGGTCCGGCTGAATGAGAAGGAAGGCTCCTTCGTCAACAAGCTCTCGGCGCTTCAAGGCGTGCGCAATGCCGTGCTGATCAGCTACAGCGGCGATTACGTATCCTAATGAGCTCCCGCAAGGCGGGGACCGAATGGAGGGGATAGGATGAAGATCAGAGCTGCAGCTTGGGTCTGGGGCCTCGTTATGGCTCTGGGCCTTGCGGGCTGCTCCGCAGGAACGGCGTCTGTGCCGGCTGCCGGCAAAAATGGAGCGGTCACCGTCAATCCGGTGGGGGACGTGAGCGGCAGGCTGCTGGACGAGAAGGTGTTCCCCAAGGACAAGGTCGTGGATGTGAAGATCACTCTTGATCCGGCGGAGTTCCAGAGTCTCCTGGACACCGCATCCGAAGAAGCCTATAAGTCGGCTTCCGTGAACTATAACGGGCAGCAGCTCGATAATGTGGCCATCCGGGCCAAGGGAAATCTGACCCTGCGGAGTGTGGTCAGCTCCAACTCCGACCGCTTCAGCTTCAAGCTCTCCTTCGACGAGTACGTGCCGGGCCAGGAGCTGTACGGGGTGGAAAAAATTAATCTGAACAACGGCTACAGCGACGTCACGTTCATGCGGGAGTTCCTGGCTTACGAGCTGGCGGAATCCATGGGCCTGCCTACGCCGAAGTACTCCTTCGTCAACGTCTACGTCAACGATCAGCGGTACGGCCTTTACCTGGCGGTGGAGCAGATCGGGGACAGCTATCTGGAGCGGCAATTCGGGAACTCCAAGGGAGCGCTGTATAAGGCGAACGGTGGGACCGGCAGCGAGCTGAACCGGCTGGATTCCGTCGCAGCGTATACGGGGCTGGACCTGAAGTCCGGCAAGACCGACGAGCAGGCGTTCCTCGCGTTCATGGACGAGCTGAACAACGGAGCGGATTACAAGAAGGTGCTGGACGTAGAGGAAGCGTTGAAATTCATCGCGCTGAACGCGGTGACGGTCAACATGGACAGCTATCTAGGGCAGTTGAAGCACAATTATTATCTGTATGAGCAGCAGGGGGTCTTCTCCATCCTGCCGTGGGATTACAACATGGCCTTCGGCGGCATGGGCGGCGGCGGCTCAGGCACCGTCTATCTCGACGAGCCGACCCAAGGCGTGGTGGCGGACCGACCGCTGGTGGCGAAGCTGCTGTCGGTGGAGGCCTACAAGACGGCTTATCATGATATCGTCCGGAGCATGCTGACCGGCTACCTGTCGGATGCCCGCTTCCAAGCGCGGATCCAGCAGCTGGATGCCTTGATTGCAGATTCCGTGGAGAAGGATCCGACGAAGTTCGTAACGATGGACCAATACAAGACGGGCTTGGACTCCTTGAAGTCTTTCGTCTCCACCCAGGTCCAGAACCTGACCAAGCAGTTGGACGGCTCCAGCCCGTCCACGAATAACGGGCAGGGCAGCGGTGGAGGCTTCGGCAGGGGAGGCGGCATGCCGGGTATGGGCGGCGGCCAAGCCGGCCAGCGGGTCCGCAGCGGCGGCAATGCCCAAGGCCAAGCGGGGCAAGGGCAGCAGGGCCTGGCGCAGCAGGGACAGCAGGCGGCTCCCAACGGGCAGCGGACGAACCGGCAGGGCCAGAAGGGCATGATGCCGGGAGGCCAGCAGGGCCAGGCGCAGGGGCAGATGCCCATGGGGCCGGGAGGCCAACAAGGCCAAGGACAAGCCCAGGGCCAGTTGCAGGGGCAAATGCCCATGGGGCCGGACGGTGCGGGAGCGCCGCCGGACATGATGGCGTTCGGCAACGGCGGGCCGAACGGGCAGCAGCCCCCGGACGGCGGCTTCCAGGGCGGAGGCGGCCGGATGGGCGGTGGAGGCTTCCCCGGCGGACCCGGCGGCGGCGCCAGCCCCAAGGGGCAGGGCCCGCTGGGCAGCTCCGGCAAGACCGCCGGGGAGCCCGCCGTCAACGAGGCCGGCGCCATGACCCAGGCTGCTGCTGCCGGCGTCTCTGTCGGAGCGCTCTTGATCGCGGCGGCCGTCATCCGTTTCTACAAGCGCAAGACCTGGTAACAGGCAGGGAGAGGGGCATAGGCCACTCTCTTTTTGCCGTGTAGAGGAGCTTAGTTTTTTTAGGAGGTTTATTGACTTCCGGGTCTGGGACGGGTGTATGATGGAGAGGGATTGTATACGGGCTGGGAACAGGAAGTCAAACTCCTGACTCTTTACTATCGGCTCGCATACATATGTGATTATTTTCACACTACATTGCTCCAGGAGGGGACTTTCATGCAATACAGAACATTCGGGAAGACAGGGGAATCCGTATCCGTGCTGGGCTTCGGCTGTATGCGCCTGCCGGTTGTCGGCGGCGTTGCCAGCCAGATCGACGATGCCAAGGCGATTCCGATGCTTCGCCACGCTATCGACTCCGGGGTCAATTATGTGGATACGGCGTACCCGTATCACGGAGAAGGCTTCGGCAAGGCCGGCTTCAGCGAGCCGTTCGTAGGCCGTGCCCTGCGGGATGGGTACCGGGAGAAGGTGTTCCTGGCGACCAAGCTGCCCAGCTGGCTGGTGGAGACCCGAGAGGACATGGACCGGCTGTTGAACGAGCAGCTGCAACGCCTGGAGACGGACCGGATCGATTTCTACCTGGTGCACGCCTTGAACGCGGGAACCTGGAGCAAGCTTGTATCATTGGGCATCGGGAAATTCCTGGACTCGGCTCTGAAGGACGGACGGATCCGTTACGCGGGCTTCTCCTTCCACGATGACCTGCCGGTCTTCAAGGAGATTGTGGACGCCTACGACTGGAGCTTCTGCCAGATCCAATACAACTACCTGGATGAGTATTTCCAGGCGGGCAAGGAAGGCATGGAGTACGCTGCGGCCAGGGGCCTGGGCATCTCCATCATGGAGCCGCTCCGGGGCGGCCGGCTTGTGAACGATCTGCCGGAGGGCGTAAGGAAGGCCTTCGAAGGAGCCTCCCAGCGGAGGACGCCTGCCGAGTGGGCGCTGCGCTGGGTCTGGAACCACCCGGAGGCTCATGTGACCTTAAGCGGGATGGGCACCATGGAACAGGTGGAAGAGAATATGCGCACCGCCGCCGAAGCGGCCGCCGGATCCATGACGGCGAAGGAGCTGGACGTCGTCGCGCAAGCCCGGGACGTGTTCCGCTGGACCAAGGTGAGCTGCACCGGCTGCGAGTACTGCATGCCCTGCCCGGTTGGGGTAGACATCCCGGCCAACTTCAAGTTCTATAACGAGTATTATTTTTTGTCCAACGACAACCAGCGTAACGGCTTGAAGAAAGTCTACGACACCAAGATTCCGGCCGATGCACGGGCATCGAGCTGCGTAGAGTGTGGAACCTGCGAGGAGCACTGCCCGCAGCATATCGCCATTCCGCAGGAGCTTCGTTTGGCGGCGGAAGTTCTCGGCTAAGGGAGCTGCCGTACCGGAGCAGCACGAAGAGAGACGGATCCTCGGGATCCGTCTCTCTTCGTCTGTTCGGCTTCCGTTATCCGAGAAGCCGGTCCATATCCACGGGAGGAACCAGTCCCTCCCGGGCGGCACGTTCCAGAAGGGCTCGGACGGCCGCCAGCCCGTCCCCGCCGAGGTCGGCCGAGAACGCGTTGACATACAGGTCGATATGGGCTTGGACCACCTCCGGCGCCAGCTCCTGCGAGTGGCACAGCACATACTCGCGGGAGGCCTCCGGGTGGGCCCAGGCATATTCGACGGAGGAGCGGATCCAGCCGGCCAGCGCCTTCAGGTCCATGCCGCGGCGAGCCACGATGGCCCCGAGCGGGATCGGCAGCCCGGTGTCCGCTTCCCACCAGCTGCCCATGTCGGCCACGAGAGTCAGGCCGAAGGTGTGGTAGGTGAAGCGGGCTTCATGGATGACGAGTCCCGCGTCGACCCGGCCATCCCGTACGGCCGGCATGATCTCATGGAACGGCAGGATGACGATCTCGCCGACGCCCCCCGGGATGTTCTGGGCCGCCCACAGCCGGAACAGCAGGTACGCCGTGCTGCGTTCGCTGGGGACGGCCACGCGGCGGCCGGCCAACGCAGCCGGCCCTTGGGTGCGGACGGCCTCGTCCGCTGTCAGCACCAGGGGGCCGCAGCCCCGGCCCAGCGCACCGCCGCAGGGCAGGAGCGCGTACTCGTCCAGCACCCAGGGCAGCGCGGCGTACGAGATCTTCACCACGTCCGGTCCTTGGCCGACGGCCGCTAATGTATTGGTCACGTCGATGTCTGCATACGTGACCTCCGGGACGGGTGAACCCGGAACCAGTCCATGCACCCAAGCGTGAAAAATAAACGTGTCGTTCGGACACGGAGAGAACGCAATCTTCATGCCAGCACCTCCAATAGAATGGAGCAGGCCGCCTCCAGCCTGCCCAGGGCTTCGCCGATGCGCCAGGCGGCCCGGTCCCGGGGGCCGACGGCGTTGGAGATCGCACGGATCTCCAACACCGGGATGCCCCGGTCCGCGGCCGCTGCGGCGACGCCGAAGCCCTCCATGCCCTCGGCGGCCGCCCCGGGCACCCGCTGGGTCCGCGCCTCGGCGGTGGCGGAGGTGCCGGTGGCGGTGGACACGGTGAGCACCGGTCCCTGCACCGCGGGCAAGCCCGCCGCTGCAAGCGCTCCCGTCCAGCGCCCGGCCAAGCCGACGTCCGCCTCCACCGTGGAGCTGCCGAAGCCCAGCTCGTCCACGGTGCTGAAGCCGTCGGCGGTCTCCACGCCCAGGTCGGCGGCAATGATCCGGTCGGCCACCACCAGGGAGCCCACCGCCGCCCGCCCCGGGAAGCCGCCGCCGATGCCGGCGCTGATCACGAGCGACCAGCCGCCGCCGGCCAGTGCCGCTGCGGTTCTGGCGCCGGCCAGCGCCGGGCCGACCCCGGCCAGCCGCACCTCGAAGCGCGGGTCACCGGCCAGTCCGCGCAGCACGGCTTCCCGCTCGGCCTCCACCGCCGTCATGATCAAGATCCTCTTGCTGGTGTCCCCCATCCGATCTCCTCCGCATCCGTCAGCCCGTACAACGATTCGTAACTTACTATACGCCGATCCCCCCGGTTTTTCAAAAAAAAACAGCCCGGTTCTATCCCCCAGGCTTGCCCCATAAGATGTACAAGATGAGGCAGAGACCTTACACGAGGAGTGACAACCGGATGAACGCGTATATCAGCTACATTCTGCTAGGCTTGACCTTAGCGGCCCCCATCGGGCCCATTAACGCCGCCCAATTGGACAAGGGCATCAAATACGGCTTCCTCCACTCCTGGCTCGTCGGATTGGGGGCCATGATCGCGGATGCCGTCTTCATGTTGCTCATTTATTTCGGCTCCGCCCAATTTCTGGACATGCCGTTCCTGAAGACCTTCCTGTGGCTCTTCGGGTGCTTCGTCCTGACCTATACCGGCATCGAGAGCATGTCGAGCGCCAATGATCTGCTGAGCGGCGGGAGGGGAGCCGCCAAGTCCGAATCCTACTCGAAGTCCTTCTCCTCGGGCTTCCTTATGACCTTGTCCAACCCGGTCAGCATTCTCTTTTGGCTGGGGATCTACGGCTCCATCCTGGCGACGGCGGCCCAGAGCCACGGGACCTGGGAGCTTCTGATCTACAGCTCAGGCATCTTCGTCGGCATCATGTGCTGGGATTTCGCCATGGCGGTGATGGCCAGCGCCTTCAACCGGTTCCTGAGCCGAGGGGTCCTGCTCTGGATCTCCCGTCTGGCGGGGCTTTCCATGATCGGCTTCGGCGTCTACTTCGGCTTGCAGGCGGCCCGGGAGCTGTTCGGTTAAGTGCGCGCCTTCTCGCGACGCCCCTTCCGCGGCATCCACATGCCGATGGGCGGTTCCTCCTCCGAAGAGTCGCTGCCGGACGGGAGGCCTTCGCCGCCGCCCGTCTTGCCCTCCTGCTTCCAATGCTTGCGCAGGCCGAACGCGATGGAGAAGATGATGACCAGGAGCGCCAGACTGGCGTACAAGCCCGGCCGGGTGGAGCTCTCGAGCAGCGTGCCGGTGACGCCGGCCAGGATCAGCACGACGGCGATGACGCATTTGACGTGCCCCCAGACGGACAGCTTCAAGAGCTTCCAAGCCGAGAGGACCATCATGAGCCAAGTATAGAGCAGCATCAGGCCGCCGGCGGTCGTCACGTATTCGTACACCTCCTTGGGCAGCAGGAGAGCGGTCAGAATGGACAGAACCATCCCCCCGATCGTTAGGAAAAGAGCGTGGTAAGGGATCTTGCGCTTCCCCTCCGTGCCGAAAAACTTGGGCGCATCCCCTTCTTTGGCGATCATGAAGACCATCCGGGTGACGGAGTAGAGCGAGGCCACCAGACTGCTGAACCCAGCCAGAATCAGGATCCCGTTAAAAATATGCACGACCACCGTAAACCCCAGGTCCTTCAGGGACGTGACGAAGGGGCTCTCGTGGGCGGAGAAATCGTCGAAGGGGGCCATCAGGAGGACCAGCGAGATCGATACGATAAAGAGCAGCGCCACCACCGGAATCATCAGCCGCCCTGCCTTGGGGGCTTCCTTGGGATTCTTCAGCTGCGTCGCCATGATGCCCATCACCTCGATGCCGGCGAAGGCGAAGAAGGCGAAGACCAGCCCGGTCCACAGGCCGCGGAAGCCGTGGGACATATAATGCTCGGTCTTGGTCGGCAGGTGCATATGGGCGAGGTGCCGGCCCAGAATGCCGGGGAAGACCAGGAACGCCAGGATGATGAACATCAGAATGGCGGAGATCTTCACGACGGCCAGAATGTTCTCGGTCTCCTCGAAGCCCTTGGTGCCCAAGAGCACCACCCCGACCCCCAATACGGCAAAAACCGCCGCCAGCAGCCAGAGCTGCAGATTAGGGAACCAGAACTGAACGAACAGCCCCAGCGCCGTCAGCTGGCTGCCCAGGATGAGGATCTCCGAGCTCCAGTAGATCCAGCCGTGGCTGAAGCCGGCCCAGTGGCCGAAGGCCTTCTTGGAATAAGAGCGGAAGGACCCCTCCAGCGCCTGCTGTGCGATCATGCCGGCTAAAGCGCCGTACACGAAATAAACCCCGATGGCCGCCAACAGGAATAAGAGCACGACGGAAAAGCCGCTCTGTTCGATAGCGAGGCCCGAGCCTAAGAAAAAGCCGGTGCCTGTCGTAAAGCCCATGCCTAGAAGGGCTAGCTGCCACCAAGAGAGACTGCCCTTGGATGCGGATTGGTTAGCCATAGCTGATTATTCCTCCGTTACTCGCGAATACATCATTTACTTGCCGTACGCTGTGTTTGTATAGGGTGCGACCATATCCGGTGAAATATGTAATTCATCCGAACCCTTAAACTCCCCGCTTCACAACCTTCCCGGCTTTCTGCAACCAAATGTCACCTTTCGACACATCTCCTCCCTCTTTTTCGCGCGATTTTCGGGATTTCGACATCTATATATGTTATATTAATTGACATGTAATCAATGGTTACATAAACTAACGATATATGTCATGTTGATGTCGGGAGGAACGAGTGCAATGAACAAGGGAGCCGATCTGCGCCCGACCTTGTCCTTAACCCAGGTGATTGCCCTGGGCTTGGCCTGGATGACACCGATGATTTACTTCTCCGTATTCGGCCTGGCCTACGAGGCGGCGAAGGGGGCCATTACGGAGGCCTACGTGCTGGCGGTGGCCGCCATTTTTTTCACGGCGTACAGCTATCGGATCATGGCACGCCTGTATCCGGCCTCGGGCTCGGCGTATACGTACGTGAAGCGCTCCATCCATCCGTTCCTGGGCTTTCTCATAGGGTGGGCCGTGCTGTTGGATTATCTGTTCTCGCCGATCATTGCGGTGCTGACCTTCGGTATCTATCTGCACGCACAGTTTCCCCTGGTGCCGTCCGCCGTATGGATGCTGCTTTTTAACGCTGCTTTGGTGGCGGTCAATATGGCGGGCGTACGGTTTTCGGCCGGAATCAGCAAAGCGGTCGTGCTGGCGCAAATCCTGTTTATCGTGGCGTTCGGGGGACTGCTGGCCGGGCGCCTGTACGCCGGAGGGGGAGGGGCGGTGCCATTCGTCCATACGGGAGCGGGGCTGCCGACGCTGCTTTCGGCCGCTTCACTCGTGTGCTTTTCCTTCCTGGGGTTCGATACGGTTACGACTCTGTCGGAGGAGACGAAGGACGCCGGGAGGACCATTCCGAGAGCCATTCTCTGGATTATCGGCGTGGCCGCGGTCCTCTATGTCGGCGTGTCCTTTTTGATCCAATCCGTGTACCCGGGGCTGGTCTTCGCCGATGCGGATTCCGCAGGGATGGAGCTCATGAGAATCGCGGGAGGAGCCCTGTTGGGAGCCTTATTCATCACCGTGCTCTTCATGGCCATCTTCACGCAGGGGGTCACCTCTGTCACCAGCGTTTCCCGCCTTCTGTACGTGATGGGCAGGGACCGGATTCTGCCGGCCGGTTTTTTCGGATATCTGGATCCCAAGCGGGGGACGCCGGTCAAAAATATCGGGCTTACCGGTGTCATCTCCATGTTAGCCTTAGTCATCCCGCTGGAGATGGCGGTGAAGTTCGTCAGCTTCGGAGCGCTGGTCTCCTTCGCCTTCGTCAACATGTCGGTCATTGCGGAGTGCTATGTCCGGCGGAAGCGGAGGAAGCCCTTGGAGGCCTTGCGGTTTCTGGTTTTCCCAATGGTAGGAGCCTTGTTCATCCTGTGGCTCTTGACCCTGCTGGATGAGCATGCCTGGAAGCTGGGGAGCTGTTGGCTGGTCATGGGCGGAGCTTACTACCTGTTTCGAATGCGGCAGCGCGGGGAACTGGCATCAGAACCGGCGGCGGCTCGAACGGAAATGTAATTATACCTAACATCGGTATTGACAGTGTTTGGGAGTCGGGGATATACTACGGGTAAATGTTAGATAACATGACAACCACATATCGGTTTCTCTCCGATCGGAGGGAAACGCCAAGCTGTCTAGGGTTCCGCTCCCCTGTAGGGAAGGACTGGTCCAAGAGACGGCGTACGGGAAGGACGGGGTTTCGGCACCGCCCGGAGCGTATGACACGGAAGGATAAAAGCCTGGGAGATCTTATGGTCTCCCGGGCTTTCTTTATTTTGAACAAGCGGGAGGAATGGGGAATGGATCGGACATGGAGCAAGGTCCTGGGTGCCGGCGGCAAGTGGTCGGGAAGGATTGGCAAGGGGATGCTGGTTAGGTTTACGGCTATGGAGCCGGGGGCGAATGCGGCGGTGCTGCTGTATCACGCCGAGGATTTGACGGAGCGGTACAACATGCCGGACACCCTGAAGGCGCAGCATACCTCCCGTCTGACCCGGGGGAACGTACTGATGAGCGACAACGGAAGGGTGCTGGCCGGTATCGTGCAGGACAGTCTCGGGTGGCATGATCCGGTTTGCGGGGTGACAACCCGCAGGAGCACGGATGCCAAGTACGGGGCGACCACCTATCAGGAGCAGCGGAACGAACGGCTGAACAGCGGCTTGGAGAATTTGACCGTAGAGCTGGTCCGGAACGGCCTGGGTCCGAGGGATATGATGCCCGTGGTGAATCTGTTCTCCAAGGTGGTCTGCGGCGAAGACGGGACCATGCGCTTCGTGGAGGAGCATTGCCCCGCTGGAGCGACGGTGACGCTTCGGACGGAGATGGAGGTGCTTCTGGTGGTTTCCAACACGCCGAATCCTCTGGATCCGAGAACCCCTTACCCGTCGGTGCCCGTACGGATCGAGGTGTTCCCGGCGGAGCCGCTCGCAGAGGATGACCTCTGTGTCCACCATCGTCCGGAGAACCGCCGGGCTTATGAGAATACATGGGACTATTACGCCCTGAAGGGCCGTTCATAACCAATAAGGAGGCGATTGCCATGACCGTATTCAATCGGGTCGAAAGTCCCCGCCAAGCGGAGGATGCCCTATACGACAAGACCATCCTGGCCGGAGACGGCTGGATCTATGATTTGGAACCGGGCCAGGTGCTTCGGATCGTGGACGTGGAGGGCAATCAGGCGGCGGATACGCTGTTCTATGATGCGGACCGGCCGGAGGACCACTACAGCGCGACGGCGACGATCGCCGGTCAAGGCAACGTCTACCTGACGGCCGGATCGGTGCTGCTTGCGGAGTCGGGCAAGGAGCTGCTCCGGATCGTAGCCGATACGTGCGGCAGGCACGATACGGTAGGGGGCTCCTGCTCGGCTCAGAGCAACACGGTGCGTTATGCCCATGAGAAGGAGCACATGCACAACTGCCGGGACACCTTCATGCTGCAGCTGGCGACCCGGGAGGGGGCTTACTCTAAGCGTGATCTGGCGCCGAACATCAACTTCTTCATGAATGTGCCGGTTACGTCCGAGGGCGGGCTCCGGTTCGACGACGGGGTATCGGGACCGGGCTGCTACGTGGAGCTGGAGTCTCTGTGCCGGACGACGGTGCTCATCAGCAACTGCCCCCAATTGAACAATCCATGCAACGCTTATAATCCGACGCCAATCCGTGTGCTGATCTGGAACGGCTGAGGCTTCCGAGGCAGACCAACATCTTTGTAGAAGGAGCGGATTCCTATGTTCCACAAAATATTGATTGCCAACCGCGGGGCCATCGCCGTTAGGATCGAGCGGACGCTCAGGAAGCTGGGAATCGCGTCCGTAGCGGTGTATACGCAGGCGGACCAGGACAGCCTGCATGTGGACGGCGCCGATGAAGCGGTGCTGATCGGAGAGGGCCCCGCCAAGGATAGCTACCTTGATGCGGAGCGGATTCTGCAGACGGCGCTTGAGACCGGGGCGGAGGCCATCCACCCCGGCTACGGCTTCCTAAGCGAGAATGCGGAATTCGCCCGGGCCTGCAGGGAGCGGGGCCTTGTCTTTATCGGGCCGACGCCGGAGCAGATGGAGCGCTTCGGCTTGAAGCATACCGCGCGGGAGCTGGCCGAGGAAGCCGGGGTGCCGCTTCTGCCGGGGACCGGATTGATCACGGAGCTGGAGGACGCGCTGGAGCAAGCGGCGTCCATCGGCTATCCCGTGATCCTGAAGAGCACGGCAGGGGGCGGCGGCATCGGCATGCGGGTCTGCGCAGACGAGGAGGCCCTGCGGGCCGCTTACGACGGAGTAAGGCACCTGGCGGAGACGAACTTCCGGAACGGAGGCCTGTTCCTGGAGAAGTATATCGCCCGGGCCCGCCACGTCGAGGTGCAGATCTTCGGCAACGCCTACGGCGAGGTCGTTGCCCTGGGGGAGCGGGACTGCTCCATCCAGCGCAGGAACCAGAAGGTTATCGAGGAATCGCCGGCGCCGAACCTTCCGGCTGCCGTCCGGGCGGAGATGCTGGACGCCGCCCGCAGATTAGCGGCTGTGGCCGGCTACCGGAGCGCAGGAACCGTGGAGTTCCTCTATGATCCGGAGACCTGCGGCTTCTACTTCCTGGAGGTCAATACCCGCCTGCAGGTGGAGCACGGGGTTACGGAGGAAGTGCTGGGCATCGACCTGGTGGAGTGGATGGTCCGGGAGGCCGCAGGAGAGCTGCGGGGGCTGGAGGCGTTGGTGCGGGAGCCGGCGGGGCACAGCATTCAGGCCCGGATCTATGCGGAGGACTGCCTTCAGCAGTTTCGTCCCAGCGCCGGTCAACTGGATCAAGCGCTCTTCCCGGAGGATGCGAGGATCGAGACCTGGGTCAGGGACGGCATCGGCATTACGACACTGTACGACCCGATGCTGGCCAAGATCATCGTACACGGCACAGACCGGGCCGATGCCATCCGCAAGCTGATCGCGGCTTTGGAGAAGACCCGCCTCTACGGCATCACCACCAACCTCCTGTACCTGCAGGAGCTGCTACGGGACCCGGCGGTCGGGGAGGGGCAGGTGTACACCCAGCTTCTGAACGGCTTTGCGCCGGCGGAGCGGGCCATAGAGGTGCTGGACGGCGGCGTGCAGACCACCGTGCAGGATTTTCCGGGCCGGACCGGACACTGGGACGTAGGCGTGCCACCTTGCGGCCCGATGGATCCGCTGGCTTTTCGGACCGGCAATAAGCTCCTGGGCAACGCCGACAGTGCCAGCGGCTTGGAGCTGACCCTGCGGGGTGGCTCCTACCGGTTCCGCGACGGCTTGTGGTTCTGCATCACCGGAGCCGATATGAAGCCGGAGCTCGACGGCGTTCCTGTACCGCTGTACCGTCCGCTGCGGGCGGAGCGCGGACAACTGCTGGCCTTCGGCGAAGCCCAAGCGGGTCTCCGCACCTACCTGCTGGTGGAAGGCGGCTTCGATATGCCGAAGATTCTCGGCAGCTCGGCCACGTTTACGCTGGGCGGCTTCGGCGGGCACGGCGGCCGGGCGCTCCGCACAGGGGATGTGCTGCGGGTGAATGCAGCGGCCGTCCCCGCTTCCCTTATCGCAGCGGTTCCCCTGAATGCGCCCTCCCTGACCCGGGAGTGGACCATCGGGGTCATTCCCGGCCCCCATTGTACGGGCGAATTCCTGCGGCCGGAATACTTGGATCTGCTTACGTCGACCTCATGGGAGGTTCACTTCAACAGCTCCCGGACCGGTGTCCGCCTGAAGGGGCCTGCGCCCTTGTGGGTCCGGGAGGACGGAGGCGAGGCAGGCCTGCATCCGTCCAACATTCACGACAACGCCTATGCAGTCGGGACCTTGGATCTTACCGGTGACATGCCGATTCTGCTAGGGCCGGACGGACCTAGTCTGGGGGGCTTCGTCTGCCCCGTCACCACCGCTTGGGCCGAGCTGTGGAAGCTGGGCCAGCTGCATCCCGGCGATGAGGTCCGCTTCCGCCTGATCACCTTGGAGGAGGCGGACTGGCTTCGGCACATGCAAGAGATGTGGCTTCAACAGCTCGGGGCCCAGGCGACCGGAGGAGAGATTGAGTCTGTAACAGCACGCGGTACGTCCGCAGCTCACCTGACGGCGATTGACCGTGCATTGGAGCAGCTGCCCGCCCGCCAGGATGCCGGAGCCTCGCTAAGTCCGGAATACCCGGTACTGGCCCGGGCCGAGCACACCCCCGGCCTGCCGGTCACCATCCGGTGCAGCGGAGACGACAATCTCCTGGTGGAGTACGGAGACATGGAACTGGATTTGGTGCTCCGGTTCCGCGTCCATGCTTTGATGGAGGCCATAGAGGAGAAGGGGGCCGTTCCGATCCTGGATCTGACGCCGGGAATTCGTTCGCTGCAAGTGCATCTGGACCGCACGCGCATTGCGGTCCGCGAAGCCTGCAGCCGCTTGCTGGAGCTGGATGCCGGGCTGCCGCCGCTGGAGTCCATCCGGGTGCCTTCCCGGATCGTACGGCTCCCGCTGTCCTGGGACGATCCCGCCACGCGCCTGGCCATTGAGCGCTACCAGCAAAACGTCCGTCCCGATGCCCCCTGGTGCCCGAGCAACCTGGAGTTTATCCGCCGGGTGAACGGTCTCGGCAGCGAGGATGAGGTGCGCCGGATCGTGTTCGACGCCAGCTACTTGGTGCTGGGGCTGGGAGACGTATACTTGGGGGCGCCGGTAGCGACACCGATGGATCCGAGACATCGCCTCGTCACGACCAAATACAATCCTGCGCGAACCTGGACTCCGGAAAATGCCGTAGGCATCGGTGGCGCGTATATGTGCGTCTACGGGATGGAGGGTCCCGGCGGCTACCAATTCGTCGGCCGCACCATCCAGATGTGGAACCGGCTGCGTTCCACCGAGAGCTTCAAGCCCGGCAAGCCCTGGCTGCTGAGATTCTTCGACCAGATCCAATTCTATCCGGTGGAAGCGGAGGAGCTCCTGCGGTTAAGAGAAGACTTCCTGCGGGGACGGTTCGAGGCGGACATCACGGAGACCGTCTTCGACTTGGGAGAGTACCTGAGCTTCCTGGACTCGATCAAGGACAGCGCAGACGACTTCCGGACCGTTCAGCGCAATGCCTTCCGGGAAGAGAGGGAGCGCTGGAAGGCGGACGGCTTGGCCGAATATGTATCCGAGCTGGAGACGGCCGGTTCCGTCCAGGAGAACCCGCTGCCCGAAGGGGCGGATGCCGTGCGCTGCTCCATGCCGGGCAGTGTTTGGAAGGTTCTGGTCGAGCCAGGACAGCATGTGCGCAAGGGCGATCCCTTGATCATCGTGGAATCGATGAAAATGGAATTTTCCCAGCCGGCCGCGTTTGACGGTATCGTCGCCGAGGTGTGCGTCAAGCCCGGTGACGGAGTGAACGCGGGGCAGTTAATCGCCGGCATGATCCCGGCCCCAACCGATGAAAAGGAGCTGACCTGTGCATGAGTAAACCGATTCCCGAGTCGCTGACGGTGGAAGGCTTGCGCAGCCTGTATCTGGAGAGGGTTCTGAATCCGCGGGAGGTTATGGAGGAAGTCGTACGGCGGGCGGAGCGGGATGCCGGCATGAACATTTGGATCACGCCTCCCGCCATGGAGCGGCTGGCCCCCTATCTGGAACGGCTGGAGCAATCCGGCCCGGAATCGCTGCCGTTATGGGGGATTCCGTTCGCCGTGAAGGATAATATCGACGTGGCGGGGTTACCGACGACAGCCGCCTGCCCCGACTATGCGTATGAGCCGACAGTTCATGCGGCAGTCGTTGAGCGGCTGATTGCAGCCGGCGCCATTCCCATAGGCAAAACCAACCTCGACCAGTTCGCCACCGGCCTGGTCGGCACCCGAAGCCCCTACGGCGAGACGCATAACGCACTTCGCCCCGAGCTGATATCCGGCGGCTCCAGCTCCGGGTCTGCCGTATCCGTGGCGAGGGGGCAAGCGGCCTTCGCCTTGGGAACCGACACCGCCGGCTCCGGGAGAGTGCCGGCAGCTTTGAACGGCTTGGTCGGCTACAAGCCGAGCTTGGGAGCTTGGCCGACCCGAGGAGTGGTGCCGGCTTGCGCCAGTCTGGACTGCGTCACGGTCTTCGCGCACAGCCTGAATGACGCTTGCGCAGTAGACGCGGCAGCACGCGGGGCGCATCCGGAGGATCCTTGGTCACGCCATGTGGCGGTCCCGTCCGGGTCCAAGCGGCCCTCCAAGCTGTGCCTTCCGCTGCAGGCTCCCGAGTTTTTCGGTCCCTATGCGTCGGAGTACTCGGCGGCTTGGGCGAAGACGGTGGAGCGGTTGGCCGGGCTCGGCTTGCCCGTCCATTATGTGGACACCGGCCTGTTCTCGGAGGCTGCCGCCATCCTATATGAGGGGCCATGGGTCGCGGAGCGCTGGGCGGACCTTGGTGGCTTCATCGAATCCCATCCCGGCGCAGCCTTCCCGGTAACGGAGCGGGTGCTGCGATCGGGGGCCTCGCCCGATTATGATGCGGCCTCCGTCTTTCGGGCCATCCACCGGCTCCAGGCGCTGAAGCTGGAAGCGCGCAAGCTGTTGGAGGACGCCGTGCTGGTGCTTCCGACGGCCGGCGGCACCTGGACCCGGGAACAGGTCCGCGAGCAGCCGGTGGAGGCGAACCGGGATATGGGCCGCTATACCAACCACTGCAACCTGCTGGATCAGTGCGCCGTTGCGGTTCCTGCCTGCGACGCGGCGGACCGGGTTCCGTTCGGCATCACCTTTTTCGCCTCCTGGGAGCGGGAGGACTTGATCCGTGGAGCGGCTGCATGGTTCTCGGCAAGCGGAGAGCCGGAGGGAGCTTTCCCTGCAGCGGCGGAAGCGTCGGCTGCCGTTGCTAAGGAGTCTCTGGAAGCTCCTGTGACCTTGGTGGCGGTATGCGGCTTGCATATGCGGGGCTATCCGCTGGAGAAGCAGATGCAGGCGTGCGGAGCCCGTTTTGTGGAGGAGGCGGAGTCCGCTCCGAAATACCGCTTCGTCAAGCTCCCGACCACCCCGGCCAAGCCGGGTATGATCAAGGCTGCGCGGGGAGGAGGCGCTGTGCGGCTGGAGCTGTGGGAGATGCCGCTGGCGGCCTTCGGCGGCTTCGCAGCCTCCATCCCGGCCCCCCTCGGCATCGGCAAAGTGGAGCTGGCCGACGGCCGGGAAGTGCCGGGCTTCATCTGCGAGGGCTATGCGGAAGAGGGGGCGGAGGACATAACGGCCTTGGGCAGCTGGCGCAGCGTGCATAACTAGGTTGACCGGCAGGGCTCGTCAGAGCAGCTTGCCCGTCTCCCGTTGACCCGCGGTCTCCGGTGAATTATGATAAGAGCAATCGAATACAGCGTGGGAGTCCGAAGGAACGGGCTGAGAGTACGGCTGGGCCGCCGTTTACCATTTGAACCTGTTGGATCATGCCAGCGTAGGGAGAGGTCGTGGAAGGACACTTTGCTATGGGGCGGAGTGTCCTTCTGTCGTATACGGGTTCATGGCGCTGGATCTCGGAATACATCGGTTGGAGGAGAGTTGGGTCATGAGGGAAAGCGGAATCGCGTTGGGCAGTCAGTTGGAGAAGGTTAGATCGGACAATCCGTTGGTCCATAACATCACCAATGTGGTGGTGACCAACTACACGGCGAACGGGCTGCTGGCACTGGGAGCTTCTCCGGTGATGGCCTACGCCAAAGAAGAGGTCGCCGATATGGCCCGAATCGCTGGCGCCCTGGTCTTGAATATGGGCACCTTGGACGAGACAGTGGTCCACGCCATGCACGTGGCCGGCCATTCAGCGAATGAGCACGGAGTTCCGGTGGTCTTCGACCCGGTTGGTGCGGGAGCTACGCCTTACCGGACGGAGACGGCCCGCCGGATGATGGACGAGCTGCGAGTCACCATATTGCGCGGCAATGCCGCCGAGGTGGCCAATGTTATCGGAGAGGCGTGGGCGATCAAGGGGGTGGATGCCTCCGGAGAAGCAGGAGACGCCGGTGCTTTGGCGCGCAGGGCAGCGCTGAAGCTGGGCTGCACCGTTGCCGTAACCGGCAAGGATGACTTTGTCAGCGACGGCACGGTCACTTATCGCATCAGCAACGGCACGCCGCTTCTGACGAAGGTGACGGGTACCGGGTGCCTGCTGACCTCAGTCATCGGGGCCTTCGCCGCAATAGCGGCAACCCCTGCCGAAGCGGCAGTAGCCGCCCTGGCTTACTACGGCGTGGCTGCCGAGGCCGCCGTCGCCGTATCCGGACCGGACCGGCCGGGTACCTTCCAGATGGAGCTGTTGAACCAGCTGCACAAAATCACGGCGCAAGAGGTGGATCAATCCGCCAAGGTATCGGTGGTCGAGCTCTAAATGGATTTCCCCGGGAGGATTTGTCCCGGGGTATTTTTTTGCCGGAGTGACCGGGTGGGGGTGAGAGATAGACCTTAAGTGCGAGTCGGGGCTAGTGAGGTAGAGGGGTTGAGGGTTCTCCCTCCGCCGCCCTTCTGGGCATTATCCCCTTCGCTCAGGAAAAAATAGTCGGAACCTCGATGGTGGGAAGATGTAGTAGTCCAGGGATGGAGTGGTACGGATCAAAGAATGGTTCGAGGCTAAAGAGCCAAAGACTCATCGGTGGGGTCTCGGGGTATGAGGAATTGGGAAAAGGTCAGGACTTCGCTGAAGGGATGGGGATGCTTCGTTCGGGGGGGATCCAAGCGGCTGAAACATAAGAGGGCAACACGATACGTGCTCCTTGAGAGAAAAGACAAGAACAGAGCTCTCGCTTATGGAGCGTAAGCACCGGAACTGGACTTGTGGCAAGCAGTCTCCCATAAAGGATGGGAGGTAAACGGTAGCGCTCAGGTGAGACACACCTTCTGAATTAAAGAGGGATAGGTGATGGTGCCGAAGCATGCGCATATACGGCTGAGCTCCTCGAAGATGCTAGTAGAGGAGGTCCGCTGCAGGTTGGTACGGCAGCAGAATTCGTCGAGGTAGGCTTGGAGGTGCTTCTTCCCTAACCCGTGGAAGGTCCGGTTGATCCAACGGCAGGCAGAACGAAACAGCGGCATAGCCAGCTTCCGCTTCGGGGCGGCGTACCGCAGAATATGGAGCTCCACTTGGGAAGCCCCTACTGAAACATGCTGCTCCACGAATTGGCGGGCGGCGGAGGAGAGGATCTGTCTGCCGGCAAGCAGTTCCTTCGGTACGGCTGTAACCTGAATATGCGTTGGCTGATCGTTCTCGATGACGGCCCCGACCAGAACGGGCGTTTCTTGAGGATGACGATGGACGGAGGAATTATGGGGGCGTCCGTAGCAAGCATCGTGGATGAGTACTTGCCCCGTCAGGCGTTCGGAGCGAAGGGATGCTCCCATGGCATGGCGGATCTTCTGGAGCATGCTCCATGCCGTCTTGTAGGAAACGGCAATGATACGGCTCAAAGCCAAAGCGCTGATGCCGCGCTCCGGGTCGGAAACAAGTTGGATGGCGAGAAGCCACTTGCCCAGGGAGGTGCGACTGCCCTCCATGACCGTGCCGGCCAAGAGAGAAGTCTGGTGCTTGCAAACGCTGCATTCGTAGAGAGGCAGATGCCGTGTTGTGATGGTATATGCGTGCCAATGCATACAGGAAGGACAGGAGAAACCATGCGGCCACTTCAACCGGTAAAAATACTCCACGGCATCTTGCTCTTCCCATTCCGGAGTCGGATAGGCATCGGAATCGTGAATCAACATACAGCCACCCCTTCAAAAAGGCTGATTACGAACGTGTGTTTCCATTATAGCAAACAAATGTTCCCATTGGAAGAGACTTTCCGGGTTTTTTGTAAAAAATTAGTATTCCTGAGCGAAGGGGATAATGGTCAGAAGTGAGTCGGCGGGAACCCAATAGGTGGGAGAAGTGAGTCGACGGGAACCCAATAGGTGGGGGAAGTAAGTCGGCGGGATGCCAATAGGTGGGAGAAGTCTGTGGGATGCCAATGGGGAGAAATGAGTCGGTGAGATACCAATAGAAGGAGACGCCGCAGCGCCTTAATGGAAGGGGTTATTGCGGTAGGGTTTAGCTCTGCATGATTAGGTTAACAAAAAGAAACGGACCCTCAGTCGGCAAATTCGATTGCCGGTAAGGGCCCGACTCTTCGAAGCCGAGCGGGATTAGAGCACCCAGTCGACGACCTGGTCCAGGGGGCGGCGGGTTTTGCCGCGGGGATCGCGGACTCGATAGCCGAAGGCGGCCATGCAGGAGAGGCCGTATTCCTCCGGATTCAGAATGCCGGCTTCCTGCAGAATGGGCTCCGCTTGATCCTTAATGAAGCCTTCGATGGGGCAGGAGTCGATACCGATCTGGGCTGCGGCAGTCATCATGTTGCCCAGAGCGATGTAGGTTTGGCGGCTGGCCCACTCGAACACGAGCCGCTCGTCGTCCCACAGGTTGAAGTCGGATTCCAGGAAGGCGCGGTAGGCCTCTCCCTTCTTGGCGACGACCTCCTCCGGCAGCTGCTGGATGTCTTTCATCATGGACTGGATGTGCTCGGAGCCGGGCGCCATCCCCTTGCGGGTCCGGGTGAGGAGGAGCACGAAGTGGCTGGCGGTGGGCAAGGTTTTCTGAGCGCCCCAGGTGACGGGGAGCAGCTTCTCACGGATGGCACGGTTCTGGAGCACGACGAATTTCCAAGGCTCGAAGCCGAAGGAGCTCGGGGACAGCCGGCCGGTCTCCAGAATGAACGCGAAGTCCTCCTCGGGAATGCTGCGGTTGGGGTCAAATTCCTTGCAGGCGTGGCGGAAGGTAGGCCTCCAGAATCTGCTCTTTTGTCATTATGAATTCCTCTCCTTTATCCGACCTTCAGATTAGGATGTTTTTAACATCTGCTTTTTATTATAATGAATGTACAACGATGGAGTAAGTACGCACATTTTTGTGATATAGTACCCATTTGTATACCAAGGAGGCGGATTGACGATGAACCCAACAACGGATAAAACGGCGCTGTGCCCGGGGAAATCTTCCCCATGTCCCGTGGAATTCACGCTGGATGTGATCGGAGGCAAGTGGAAGTGTGTGCTGTTGTATCACCTGATTGAAGGACCCAAGAGATTCAATGAGCTGCGCCGGATCTGCCCGGCCATCACCCAGCGGATGCTGACGCTCCAGCTCCGGGAGCTGGAGGAGGACGGGATCGTTCACCGGGAGGTATACCAGCAGGTTCCTCCGAAGGTGGAATACTCGCTGACTCCGCTGGGAGAAACTCTGGTGCCGATCATTCTGCAGCTGCGCGAGTGGGGCAAGACCAATCAAGGCATGCTCCGCGGAAAGGAGTCCGTCTAGATGACCGTCAAGACCATTGTCCCCTTCGGAGACCCGATTCTGCGCAAGATGGCAAAGCCGGTGGAAACTCCGCTCTCGCCCAAGATGCTCACGCTCCTCGACGATATGGCCGAAACCTTGTACGCCTCGGACGGCCGGGCCGGTCTGGCTGCACCGCAGGTTGGTATTCTTCGCCGCCTGGTGGTCATGGACTGCGGGACCGGACTCATCGAACTGATCAATCCGGTGATCACCGACAGGAGCGGGGAGCAGACGGGACCGGAGGGCTGCCTGTCCTACCCGGGATTTTACGGCATCGTACAGCGCGCCGAGCGGGTGACCGTCACAACCTTGAACCGGGAGGGCCAGGAGGTGGTGCTGGAGGCCGAGGGCTATCTGGCTCGGTGCATCCAGCACGAGACGGACCATCTGAACGGCATTCTCTATATCGACCATGTACGCGAGCAGTGGCTGTATCACGAACAGACCCGGCAGCGGTTCCCGCTGCTGGACGCCATCCGCCAGGCAGGACCTTCGAATCGTTAACATTCCGTTTAAACAAGGATGGTATCCTTCAGGTAATAGAAGCCGACAGAGAGGAGCGGGGCCCCGTGACACAGCTGCTTATCGTAGATGATGATCTTCACCTGAGAGAGCTGACGAAGCTGTTCCTAAAAGAGGAGGGCTTCCGGTTGCTGGAAGCCGAGGATGGGGTAGAGGCGCTCCGCATCCTGGAGAGCAACCGGGTGGATCTGGCCATTGTCGACGTGATGATGCCCCGCATGGACGGCTGGGAGCTGTGCCGGGAAATCCACCGGCATTATGAGATTCCTGTCCTGATGCTGACGGCCAAGGGGGAAACGGCGGATAAGGTGAAGGGCTTCCAGCTGGGGGCCGACGATTATCTGGTGAAGCCCTACGAGCCGGCGGAGCTGGCCGTACGGGTGAAGGCTCTTCTCAGGCGGTACCGGATCGCGTCCTCCCAGTCCGTCCAGGTCGGCCGCCTGAAGATGGACCGCAAAACCTACGAGACGACGGCAGACGGGGAGACGATCACCCTCCCGATGAAGGAATTCGAGCTCCTGTTCAAGCTGGCCGGCATGCCGGGCAAGACGCAAGCCCGCGAGCAGCTGATCGAGGAGATCTGGGGCTATGACTTCGAAGGCAATGAGCGGACGCTGGACGTCCACATCAACCGGCTGCGGGAAAAGTTTCCGGAGGACCGCATGGGCTTCCGGATCAAGACGATCCGCGGGATCGGGTATAAGCTGGAGGAGTGCTCACCATGAGCAAGCTGCGACAGAAAGCCAAGGCCGTGCTTGGGGTCACGGCAGTCATCAGTTACATGAGCCTGGCCTGGGTCGTCGCCTACTATGCCACGATCGCCATCGCCCGCTTCTTGGGATGGGAGCTGCCGGCCTTGGTCAGTCATCTGCTGACCGGAGCCTCCGGATTCGTGATCTGGGGGGTTACCATCGCGGCGATAGGCCGCTTCCTGCAGCCGCGGCGCTCCGAATTCGTCCACCGGCTGCTGGATGCCATCCGAAGAATCGCCAAGGGTGACTTCAACGTGACGATTGAAGGGCATAGAAGCCTGGGAATGTTCAATTCGCTGGTAGACAGCATCAACCATATGGCGGGGGAGCTCGGTCAGATGGAGAAGCTTAGGCAGGAGTTCATCTCGAATGTCTCGCACGAGATCCAATCTCCTCTAGCCTCCATCGGCGGCTTCGCCCGGGCGCTGCAGCAGGAGGATCTGGAGCCTGACGAGAGACGGCGGTATCTGGGGATCATCGAGACGGAGTGCAGACGTCTGTCTCGGCTAAGCGATAACTTGATGAAGCTGACTTCATTGGAATCCGAGCATCATCCGTTCGACCGGAAGCCTTACCGGCTGGATAAGCAGCTAAGCCGCCTCATTCTGGTTATGGAGCCGCAGTGGAGCGCTAAAAATATCGAGATGGAGGCGGAGCTGGAGGAGACAACGGTTACCGCCGACGAGGAGCTGATGGGCCAGGTCTGGATGAATCTGATCCATAACAGCTTGAAGTTCACCCCGGACAACGGAACGGTCCGCATCCGGGTATCGCCGGCGGAGCACGGAGGGGCCACAGTGGTGGTGGCGGATACGGGGATCGGAATCTCACCGGAGGACCAGGCCTGTATGTTCGACCGCTTCTACAAAGCGGATAAATCCCGGAACCGGAATCTGGGCGGAAGCGGGTTAGGGCTGGCGATTGTCCGGAAGATCGTCGAGATGCATGGCGGTTCCATCCAAGTGGCCAGTGAGCCGGGCCAAGGAACGGCAATCACGGTGCGGTTAATTGGAAGCGGTTAGAATATTCTGCTTATAAATGGTTACCTTACTGGTTAATACAACCGTGAGGTGATATCACATGGTACACTTGGCGATCTTATGGGCGATGCTGATTTTTCCGTTGGCATCGCTGTTTTTTATGGATGGAGGGTCCTTAAGGCGGTTTCTCCCGGCAGCGCTGTTCATTACGGTGATCAACACGATCGTCTGCCAGCTGTCCGCTTATTACGAATGGTGGAGGCTCCGAACCACCTTGTTCGCCTGGTCTGGCGAGAATTTGGATGCACCGGTCGTCTATGGCCTGTTCTTCGCCGGAACGATCTGGATCATGCAGCTCTCCTACGGCAGAATTCTGCGGTATCTACTGGTGAACGCGGGGATGAATGCGCTCTTCAGCTACGGAATCATCCCTCTGATGGACCGGTTGAAGGTCGCCATCAAGGGAAATTTGCCGCTTACCGGAGTCTTCTTCCTGATGTTCGGCTCCGCCCTGCTCCTGTATCTCTTCCAGCTGTGGTACGAGCATGAGGATGCGGAGGTGTACATTCGAGGTGGGGATTGGGGCCGGCGAAGGGCTCGTTAGTATAGAGTCGTACCCGGGGGAACCGTACACCCCTCACCTGCGAGGGATAGAGCTCTGGGGAACGGTGTACTGCTTGCGGAACTGCAAGGGGGACACCTGATTCCGTGCGGTGAAGCATCGGGTGAAGTAGGGAGCGTATTCGAAGCCTACCTCCTCGGAGATGCGGGTGACGGACCAATCCGTCTTGATCAGGAGGAGCTTGGCTTGCTCCAGGCGGACCTGCATCAGGTATTCCATAGGCGACATCCCGTAGACCTCCTTCATACAGCGGATCAGGTAGTTGGGGTGGAAGTGAAGGTCCTGGGACAGCCGGGAGTTGTTCAGTCCGATGCGGTAGTTCAGCTTGATATAGGCCTCCGTCTGCTCGGCAACGGCCAAGGCCCGGGAGCCTTCGCGCTGGGAGCCGGCTTCGTCCAGCTCCCGAAGAAATTCGAGGAACAGGCTCTGCTCCTGCCAGAAGGCCTCCGACCGGCGTACCTCGGCCAACGAAACCAGCTTGCTGAAGCGCTTGCAGGTCTGTCCGGGCGAGGGCAGCGTTCCGTATTGGGGAAGCCGGATGCTGTAAGGCTGCAGCGGTGAGATGGCGGCTTCCCGTCCCTGCCCGGATTGGAAGTGGAGCCAGTAGAAGCGGGTCTCCTCCGTGCAGGGCTGTACGGAGTAGTGGTAGCGGTCCGGCAGCAGCAGAAGAACCTGGCCGGGACCCACCTCCCAGCGGGAGGCCTCCTCCCCCAAGTGCAGCATGCCTTGCTCGACGACGATCAGGTCGAAGACGCCGAGGTTGCGCCGGCTGGGATGCTGATCCCCCGGCAGGTAGCGGACATAGCCGGATTCCAGGTAGTAGGGCGGAGGGATGGAAGGGAGGGTAACCGTAGGGATCTCGGACAGCATGGATGGGGTCACCGCCTGTGTGAAAATGTATAAAAAATGAGGTTCATCCGTATAGGATCCGCCCCCATTGTATCCCTTAGAATAAGGGTTGTCGAGATGGTTTCGAATCCATGGATATGGGGTGCGGATAAGATGAACATGAAGGTCATTCCGGCGGACCGTGCGGTTCCGCTGCAGGACGTCAAGCTGGAGGATGCATTCTGGTCTGGCTACGGACGGCTGATCCGGGAGGTTGTGCTTCCGTATCAATACGAGACGCTTCACGACCGGGTGCCGGGGGTGGAGCTCAGCTATGCCATCCGGAACTTCCGCATCGCGGCGGGGCGGGAGGAGGGCGAATTCGGGGGCATGGTCTTCCAGGACAGCGATGTGGCCAAGTGGCTGGAGGCCGTGGCCTACTCGCTCCATACCCATCCGGATGCGGCACTGGAAGCGCAGGCGGACGAGATGATCGATCTGGTGGCGGAGGCCCAGCAGCCGGACGGCTACCTGAACACCTATTACACCATTAAGGAGCCGGGAAAGCGCTGGACGAATCTGACTGAGTGCCATGAGCTGTACTGTGCCGGCCATATGCTGGAGGCGGCGGTCGCCTATTACCGGGCCACGGGCAAAAGCAAGCTGCTTCAAGTTATGAAGCGCTTCGCCGACCATATCGATACGGTCTTCGGCCCGGAGGAGGGCAAGCTGAAGGGCTATGACGGCCATCAGGAAATCGAGCTGGCCCTTGTGAAGCTGTACCAGGTCACCCAGGAAGAGAAGTACCTGAGGCTGGCCCGGTATTTCATTGATGAACGGGGCAGAGAGCCGTCCTTCTTCCACCGGGAGTGGGAGCAGCGCGGAGGTGTCTCCCACTGGTCAGGCAAGAAGGAAAGCAAACCGCCCCATCTACCCTACTTCCAGGCCCATAAGCCGGTGCGGGAGCAGGAGGTTGCGGTCGGCCACTCGGTCCGCGCCGTCTATATGTATACAGCTATGGCGGATTTGGCTGCCTATACCCGGGATGAGACCTTACTAGCCGCATGCAGGCGGCTGTGGTCCAATATGGTCCACAAGCAGATGTACATTACCGGAGGCATCGGCTCCACCCATCACGGGGAAGCCTTCACCTTCGACTACGACCTGCCCAACGATACGGTCTATGCGGAGACGTGCGCCTCCATCGGGCTCATCTTCTTCGCCAAGCGGATGCTGCTGCTCGAGGCGAAGTCGGAATATGCCGATGTCATGGAGCGGGCGCTGTACAATACCGTAATCGCGGGCATGGCCCAGGACGGCCGGCACTTCTTCTACGTGAATCCGCTGGAGGTCTGGGCGCCGGCCTGCCGGCACAACCCGGGCAAGCACCATGTGAAGCCCGTCCGGCCGGGCTGGTTCTCCTGCGCCTGCTGTCCGCCGAACGTGGCCCGGCTCATCGCCTCCCTGGGCGAATACATCTATACCGCCGGCCGGGACACCTTGTATACCCACCTCTACATCGGCGGGGAGGCCAAGGTGGAGCTTGGCGGGGCGATGGTGACCGTCCGGCAGGACAGCCGTCTGCCGTGGGAAGGGACGGTCCGCCTGCAGGTGGAGCCGGACCGTTCCGCCGCCTTCACGCTGGCCCTGCGGGTGCCGGGCTGGTGCCCGGAGGCCAAGCTCCGCGTAAACGGCCAGGCGCTGGACCTGTCGGGCTGCATCCGCGACGGGTACGCCTGCGTGACGCGGACCTGGGAGCCGGGGGACCGGGTGGAGCTGGAGCTGGCTATGCCCGTGCTCCGGGTCCGGTCCCATCCCCAAGTCCGGGCCAACGCCGGCAAGGTGGCGCTCCAGCGCGGCCCCTTGGTCTACGCCTTCGAGAGCGCCGACAATCCGTCGCCGCTCTCCTCTCTGGTGCTGGACCGGCAGGCCCCGCTTCAGGCGGAGTATGATGCCGGCCTGCTGGGAGGCGCCGTGGTTCTGACTGGGCCGGCCGTCCTGGAGGACGAAGCGGCTTGGGGCGATGCGCTGTACCGGCCCGCTGGCCGGGAAGGGCGGCAAGTGCAGGTGAAGGCGGTTCCGTATTATCTCTGGGGCAACCGGGGCGAAGGGGAAATGACGGTCTGGATCCGGGAGTAGTCCGATAGTCCCTCCCCCCGATAGAACAGTGGTTCATCAACATGCCGCTCTACCCGTAAGGGGCGGCATGTTTTCTTTTTTGTGGAAGGCATTGATAAAAAGAGGAATCTCATGATCCGTGTCGAAAAAGATAAGGAACATCGTAGTTACAAAGTCCTATACCATCATGGCATATTACGGGAGTCGGTTAGGATGAGCATCGAAGAATTCGACGGCAGCAATCTCCGGTTATGGAACCGGAAGTTTCTCATCTCCTTCTGGTACGCGGTGCTGATCACCGCGTTGACGGAGGAGCTGTATTTTACGGCGGTGGGAATGATGACCTGGGAGAGCCAGCTGCGCTACATGCTGCTGCCCACCGGCATCAATACGGCAATTCTGCTCTTGACGGAAGTGCTGCACCGTCGGGCGAAGGCGAGCTTCCCCTATATCCTGCTGCTGGCGGCCAACCTGATGGCCTCGGTCATCATCTCCGTGCACCATTCGCTGGATTACATCCAGTGTCTTCTCATGCTGCCCATCCTGATCTCCACGTTCTATTACAGGCGGAGCCTAGTCATCTATACCTCGGGGCTGTCCATCGGCGCCTTCCTGTCTCTGACCTGGTTCCACCCGTATATTCGGGAGCGGACGAATGCCGGGGAATGGATCAGCATGCCGATGATCCTCTTGGTGTCCACGGTCATTGCCCTGGGGGTGATGGAGCGGGGTATCGAGCTCTTGCAGGAGCTCCGCAGCGAGACGAAGGACAAGGAGAACCTCATGATCCAGAACGTGATCAAGGACAAAATGGTCCGCACCGACACTTTGACGGGTCTGTATAACCGCGCTGCGCTCTTCGAGCATCTGGAGATGCTGCTTCGCTATACGCAATCGGAGGGTTTCCCGCTCCATGTGGCCATGCTGGACATCGACCATTTCAAATCCATCAACGATACCTTCGGCCACCATATCGGAGACGTGGTGTTGAAGCGGGTGGCGGAGGTGATCCGGGATGGGACGGATCCGGGGGATTTCGCGGCGCGGTACGGGGGAGAGGAGTTCACGCTGGTCTTCACGGACCGGACTCTGAAGGAAGTGCTGGGGATTCTCGAGAAGGTGCGGCGCCAGATGGAAGAGCTGGTGCATCCGGAGCTGGACGGCCGCTCCGTGACGGTGAGTATCGGCATCCACCCGTACAGTCTCGGGATGGGCCGGGAGCAGCTCATCGGCGAAGCCGACGCCTGCCTATACCAGGCCAAACGGACGGGCCGGAACAAAATCGTCAGCCATTAGCAAGGGGAAGAACCCGCACGGCCTACAAGCCGGCGGGTTCTTATGCGTTGGAGGACGGGAGCTCCCCGGGGGTATCCGGCAGGAACTCGTCCAGACTGCGGTCCGCCTTGCTCTGGTTGCAGAGGTTGCAGGCGCATACGCAGTTCAAGGGCGTGGTGTGGCCGCCCTTGGAGCGGGGGAGCAGGTGATCGATGGTATCCCCGTATTCGCCGCAGAAGTGGCACGTATAATGATCCCGCGTCAGAATGTACTTGCGGAATTTCTTGTTGCTGTAGATACGCCGGATGGTATGCGGATTGACGACCACGGCGGCATATTCCTTCACGAGGACTACGGCTGTCTCTAAGTCGGTCTCCTGGTACCACCGGCGACCCTTGTCGGTGATCCCGCGCATGCGGACGATCCCTTCCTTGGTGGGGCGCAGAATCGACGGATCGGGTCCCTCCGGCTTGGGCGGGGCCTTCGGCAGCGGCCGCTTGACCAGCAAACGGGGCGGAAGGGCCGTGTCCAGGGCTTCTTCGGGGGCCGGATTCGGCGGCACGGCCATCTCGGGAGGGGCGGCCTGGTTCTTGCTCTTCTTCCGGCAGGCGCGGCAGATGCCGCGGCGGGAGCCGTTTCCGGAGCGGCGGCCGGACCGGCGCATGAAATGGGACAGCGGCTTCTCCCGGTTGCAGCGGCTGCATGTCTTGGTTATCGTAGGGGCTTCGTTCTCCATATTCCCACCTGCCTTCTTTCTTCTATTGTACCGCGAAGTGGGGGGATATGCATACCCGCGACATCTTCCAGACGTGTCTGCTACAATTAACGGGAAGATTGGATGAGAAAGGGAGGCCTCATATGTCCAAGTTTGAACGGATTACCGAGCATATCACCCTCATGCATGCCGAGCATGAGGCGGATCGTCCGATTCTGGCGGCTATCGCCGGAGAGAGAAGAACGCTGCTCTTGGATGCGGGCAATTCAACGGCCCATGCAGCCCTGTTCCGGGCGGAGCTGGACCGCAGAGGGATCCGCCGCCCGGAGCTGTTGGTCCTGACCCATTGGCACTGGGACCACACCTTCGGCATGGCCGGATGGAACATTCCTGCGGTGGCGCAGGAGGAGACGGCGGCGGCGCTGGCCGTCTTGACCGGAGCCGATTGGAGCGAAGCGGGGCTTGCGCGTCTGATCCGCGAGGGCTACGCCAGCGACAGCACGGTCCGTCACATCCGGGCGGAATACGGAGAGGAGCTGGGTGCCATTCGCGTAGTCCGGCCGGAGATCCTGTTCCGGGACCGGATCACCTTCGATCTGGGCGGCGTCACCTGCGAGGTGGAGCGTGTGGAAAGCGACCACTCCCCCGACAGCTGCTTCGTGTACGTAGCGGAGGACCGTGTGCTGTTCACGGGTGACGCCCTTGGGCCGTCCGTATACGGAGGTCCCCGCCGGTATACGGCGGACCGCTTCCTCCGGCTGATGGACCGGATCCGCGGCTCCGGGGCGGAGATCATCGTGGAGTCCCACGGCGTTCCGATGAGCCGGGAGGCCTTCGCCGAGGACATCCGCCCGTGGGAGGAGCTGGCCCGGATCGTACGGGAGTCGTCTCCCTCCGCCGGGACGGAGGAGTGGACCGCCGAGCTCCGGAGGGTGCTCGGCGTCCAGAGCTTGTCCGCCGATCTGGTGAAGGCGGCGGAGTATTTTGCAGCCGGACGGGCCGGCTAAAATGTAGGCATGCGTGACCGGAACCGCCCATATGCTAGTGGCGACACTACAATGGGAGCGGAGGTTCCGGGATGTTCCATGTGATGGCCGATTTCGACGGCGACGGGTATTGGGAAGGCGTGCTGGTGTACAGGCAGCATGACGGCGCGGCGGTGGAGGTATATAAGCATAACGGCCGGCACTGGGGGCTGGCGGACCGGTGGGCGGGATGGGGCTACGACATCCATACCCTGTACCAGGCGGAGGGGGATGCGAGAAGCGGCGGCGCCAGCCGGCTGGTCATAGGCTGGCGGGCTGTTGACGGCTCCGCCTATTGGTCCGTGTACGAGTGGGCCCGGGGAACCTTCCGGGAGACGGAGCGTTATGAGGAGTCTAGAGGCGTCTGGGGAGAAGAAGCTGTCGCTCCCTACCGGGGAACGGCGCTGTATTCTGCATCGGTGAAGACGGTGGACGGGATCCAGTGGGGCTATATCGATCCGTCCGGCCGGATGGCGATTCCGCCCCGCTACGATTATGCACGTGAATTTCAGGACAATGGCCTGGCCATCGTATCGGTGAAGGACCGGGACGGTGCCATTGATGCGACAGGTGCCTATCGGATTGAGCCTCGGTGGAGCTCCATCAACGACTTCTCCGAGGGCCTGGCTATCGCCATGGATGAGAAGGGGTTCCATGTGATCAACAGCGCAGGCGCCGAGGTGACGGCGAAGCCCTATGATTACATCAGCTCGTACCGGGACGGCCGGGCGATGTTCTCCGTGACGCAAGGGGACGGCCCCGCCAAGTATGGCTACCTGGATCCTGCGGGCAAGGAGGTTATTGCGCCCCAATATCTGGAGGCCGGAGACTTCCATAACGGCAAGGCCGTGGTGAAGGCCGGCGACAAGGAATACCGGCTGATCGGGCGGAACGGGGAGAAGCTGGCCACTTATCCGTATCCTTTTGTCGGGGCGCTGGGGGAGGGACTTCTGGCCTTCCAGAAGGAGGTTCCGGGCAAATACGGCTACCTGAATGAAAAAGGCGATGTGGTCATTCCGCCGAAGTTCACGGGAGCGATGGCATTCCAGGAAGGGCGGGCCGTGGTCAACACGGCGGAGGACTACGGCAATAAATACGGTCTGATCGATACCAAGGGAGAATACGCCGTACAGCCGGGCTACAACGACATTCTGCAGCTGGGAGAGGGGCGCGTGGCCCTGGGGCAGGCCATTCATCCGGACCAGCCGTACATCGGCTCCCGCTATGCGATTGCCGATCTGAACGGGCATGTTCTCACCGCCTTCGCCTACTATGACGTGCAGGATTATGCCAACGGCTACGCCTCGGTGAACGACGGCAAGAACACCTTCTTCATCGACCGGACCGGCGCCCGGGCGGCGGGTCTTCCCGCGGTTCCCGGCACGGGGACCCTGGTCATGATGGGTTCGCTGATCCAGGCGAACGTGGATATCCGGGTATCCTACCTGGACCGCTCCGGCCGGATCGTCTGGGAGCAGAACAAGGTGATTCCCCTGACACCTCCTTACCGCGTGGTGGAGGTCAAATATAAGCCGAACAAGGACTATCTGGTCTACTATCCGCAGGTGGAGGGCATGAGGGATCGGGCGGCGGAGAAGCAGGTGAACGCCAAGCTGAAGGAGCTGGCGCAGGTGAAGCCGGTGGATCCGGCCGCCCAGTTGGACTCCACGTATACGGGGGACTTCTCCGTCGCCTTCTTCCGGCAGCAGCTCTTGGTGCTGGAGCTGAACGGGTACGACTATCCCTTCGGTGCCGCCCACGGCATGCCTTACCGGGTCTACGCCCATGTGGACCTGGTGACGGGACGCTTCTACACGCTGGCGGATCTGTTCAAGCCGGGCAGCGATTATGCCAAGGTGCTGAGCGGCATCGTGGCCGAGCAGATCAAGAACGATCCGCAGTACAGCTACGTCTGGCCGGACAGCTACAAGGGCGTGGCGCCGGACCAGCCGTTCTATGTCACCGGGGAGGCGCTCCACGTGTATTACGCCCCGTACGAGATCGCTCCATATGCCGCCGGATTCCCCACCTTCACCATTCCCTTCGCCCAGTTGGAGTCCATTCTGGCGAAGGACGGCGCCTTCTGGCGGTCGTTCCACCCGCAGGCGGGCGGCTCTCATTCCTCCAGAGACCTCGACGAGGTCCGGCGTCCACAGCCGGCGAGCTACAAGACCCTTCAGGAGGCGCTGGTCCTGGTGAGGAAGGCGATTGCCGGCGAGCGGGAGGACGAATTGTTCTATGACTACCTGATCAGCGAGGCGCCGACGGCGGAGGCCAAGGAGATCATCGGCCGGATCCGGGACGATGAGCGCAAGCACAGGAGGATGTACCGGGAGATCTACCGGGTGCTGACCGGGCAGCCTGCTCCGGCAGGCGAGGGGGAAGAGTTCGAGAAGCCGGCCTCCTACCCGGAGGGGCTTCGGAAGGCCTTCTTCGGGGAGCTGGCCGCCATGGAGCGTTACCGGGATATCCGGGCGGGGATGCCGAACCGGGTGTTCCGCGACATGGTGTTCGAGATTCTGACGGATGAGCTGAAGCATGCCCAGCTGTATCAATACCTGATGACCCTTCCGGGCGGGCGGTAAGCGGACGGAAGTTGTGCCGGCACGTCCGGTCCCGGAAGGGGCGGACGCTGCCGGTTTTTTCCGTGTGACAGGCGATGCGGGCCGGAGCGATGTGGTATAATGGGCGAATCGGGAACGAGTGTTCGAATCGGAAATGGCGGGTGAGGGCAGAGCATGGCGGAGACCGTACAGCTGTCGGTCCGGGGACTGGCGGAATATGCCTGCAGGGGCGGCAGTATCGAAGCAGGCTTCCGTCTGCCGGGCTCCATGGCGGAGGGGACGAAGATTCATAAGGGCATCCAGGCGGCCTATCCGGAGCCGGACCGGAGCGAGGTCTTCGTCCAGGGCGAGCTGGAGCAGGAGGGGATTCTGTTCCGGCTGGAGGGGCGGTGCGACGGCATCCGCTATGGGGGCGAGGCCTCTTCGGGGGAGCCGGGGCTGGTGACGGTGGAGGAGATCAAGTCCACCTCGGGCGACCTGCGGCTCATCGAAGAGGATAGCTTTCCCGCCCACTGGGCCCAAGCCGTCTGCTACGCGTACCTCTTCTCCCGGAGCGAGGGACTGGACCGGATGGGAATCCGGCTCCTGTACGTCCAAGCCGACTCCGGGGAAGAACGGCGCTTCGAGCGGACAGCCGGGGCGGAGGAGCTGGAGCGGCAGGTCCGGGCGCTGCTGTCGGCCTATGTGCCCTACGCCCGGCTCCAGCTCCGCCACGCGGAACGGCGGACGGCCAGCATCAAGGCGCTGCCCTTCCCCTACGGCTCTTACCGGCCGGGCCAGCGCCATCTGGCCGGCGCCGTGTACAAGACGGCGGCGGAGGGCCGCAGGCTGTTCGCCCGGGCCCCCACCGGCACGGGCAAGACCATCTCCACCCTGTTCCCGGCGGTGAAGGCCATCGGGGAAGACCAGCTGCGCCGGGTCTTCTACCTGACGGCCCGGACAACGACCCGGGCCGCAGCCGAGGAAGCGCTGGCGCGGATGGAGGAGCACGGTCTTCGGCTGCGCAGCGTCACCCTGACCGCCAAGGAGAAGATCTGCTTCCAGGAGGAGGTGCGCTGCACTTCAGAGGCCTGCCCCTACGCCGACGGCTATTACGACCGGATCAACGGCGCGCTGCTCGACATGCTGGAGCGGGAGACCCGGATGACCCGGGGCGTGGTAGAACGCTACGCCCGGAAGCACCGGGTCTGCCCCTTCGAGATGTCGCTGGATGCCGCTTATGCGGCCGATGCGGTCATCGGGGATTACAACTACGTGTACGATCCCCGGATCGCTCTGAAGCGGCTGTGGGAGGAGGACAAGCGCCGGACGGCGGTGCTGGTGGACGAGGCCCACAATCTGGCCGACCGGGCGCGGGAGATGTACTCGGCGGAGCTGGCCAAGGGGCCGTTCCTGGCGCTCCAGCGCCTCTTCAAGGGGCGCAGCGAGCCCCTGTACCGGGCGGCGAAGGCGGTGAACGGCTTCTTCATCGCCCTCCGCAAGGAGCAGGATGGCCGCCAGGGGATTCCGCCCCGGAAGGAAGCTCCGTCGGAGCTCCTGCCCCTGCTGGAGGAATTCGTCCTTCAGGCGGAGCGGGAGCTGGCGGCCGGGAATCCGGGTGGGGACGGAGAAGGGGCGGAGCTGCTCCAGGATGTCTATTATGCGGCGCAGAACTTCATTCGCATCGCCGGGCTCTACGACGAGCGGTACGTCACCTATGCCGAGGAGGAGAACCGGGAGCTGCGGCTGAAGCTGTTCTGCCTGGACCCGTCCCATCTGCTCCGGCAGACGTCCAAGGGGTACCGGGCGCAGATCTTCTTCTCCGCCACCCTGTCCCCCCTGGGGTTCTACCGGGAGCTGCTGGGCGGAGACGCGGAGGATTACACGGTAAGCATCCCGTCGCCGTTCCGCAAGGAGCAGCTGCAGGTCCGGCTGCTGCCTCTGTCCACCCGCTACCGGGACCGGGAGGCCACCTACACGCCCATTGCGGCGCTTTTGCAGGAACGGGTCCGGCTGGACGGCGGCAACCTGATGGTCTTCTTCCCCTCCTACGAGTATATGAAGGAGGTGCACACCCGCTTCATGGAACGAGTGACGGCGGCCCAGGTGCTGCTTCAGGAGCCGGGGATGGCCGAGGAGGAGCGGGACCGCTTCCTGGGAGAGTTCCGGGCGGATGCGGAGCGGCCGGTGATCGGTTTTGCCGTGATGGGGGGCATCTTCTCCGAGGGCATCGATCTGGCCGGCGACCGGCTAACGGGCGTGGTGGTTGTGGGAGTCGGTCTGCCGCAGCTGGGGACCGAACGGAATCTGATCAAGGACTATTACGACAGCATCGGGAAGAGCGGCTTCGAGTATGCCTACGTCTACCCGGGCATGAACAAGGTGCTGCAGGCGGGAGGACGGCTCATCCGCACCGAAGAGGACCGGGGGACGCTGGTGCTGGTGGATGACCGGTTCCGCCAGCCGGGGTACCTGCAGCTCCTGCCCGAGGAGTGGAAACCGCTGGACATCATGGGAGAGGGGGCTGGCCGCATGGACCGATCCATATGGCGGAAGCTCTATGAATAAACGATGGGCGGTATACGCCGTTTCGCTGGCGGCCTTTCTCGGGCCGTTCACCCAAACGATCTACACGCCCCTCCTGCCGGAGGTGACGGACGCGCTGCACACCACGCCGTTCCTGGTCAACGTGTCCATCTCCATCTTCACCGTGGGGCTGGCGCTGATGCAGCTGGTGTACGGTCCCCTGACCGACACCCGCGGCCGCAGGAAAGTTCTCCTGGCGGGCATCTCCATCTACATCCTGGCCTCCCTCGGCTGCTACTTCTCCGGCGGGATCGCCGGGATTCTCGTCTTCCGGTCGCTGCAGGCCATCGGTATTGCGGCGGGCTCCGTGGTGGCGGTGACGGTCATCGGGGACCTGTACGACGGCCCGGCTCGGGGCAAGGCCATGGGCACCTTCCAGATGATGGTCTACCTGGGGCCGGTCGGAGGCCCGATCATCGGCGGCCTGCTCGGCGGGCGGTTCGACTTCCACACCGTGTTCCTGGCGCTGACGGGAGCCGGCCTGCTGATCCTGGCGGGCAACGCGATTCTGCTGAAGGAGACCAAGCCGGCTACCGGCTCGGGGAGGCGGTTCTCCCCGGCGGATTATGCCGCCGTGCTGAAGGACCGGGTGGGCTCGGCTATCATCCTGCTGGGCTTCGTGCAGTACTACGTCTTCTATAACTTCCTGGTCTTCGTGCCGGGCATTCTGACGGACCGCTATGGCCTCTCCCCCGAGCAAAAAGGTCTGGCCCTCCTCCCCATGTCGGCCATGATCGTAGCCGGCAGCTATATCGGGGGCCGGCTGCAGCTGCGGCTGGACGGCCGTCGACTGGTGACGGCCGTCAGCTTCTTGAACCTGCTGGCGGTGGCGCTTTTCCTGCTGCTCTACCCCCTGTCCCTGGGGGCTCTCCTCGGGGGGACCCTGTTCATCGGGCTGTTCCTCGGCGTGTCGCTGCCGGTCCAGACCACCCTTCTGACGGAGGAATTCGTGGAGACCCGGGCCACGGCCACCGGCATGTACAACCTGTTCCGGTATCTCGGGATGGCCTGCGGGCCGGTGCTCGGCAGCTTCCTCCTGAGTGCCGGGGGCTATGGGCTGCTGTTCGGCTTTGCGGCGGCGGGCCTGCTGGGCTGCGCCTTGTTTATGCGGGGGCGGCTGGGGGAGGGACGGCGTCGCTTTTCCTGAACCTGGGTTGGTTGGAGCGCCGGATTCGGTGACATATTACCTGTGTTGCCACATGATCCAAGGAATCTCCAATCCTACCAAGGAGTGAGCAGGTTGAACCCAATCATCGGCATTCTGTTGGCAGCCGCCGTGTGGAGCGGGGCAGGGAAGCCTCTGCCTGCCGCAGCGGATCCCTCACCCGTCTCCGCAACGGAAGGCGCTTCGCTGGAGAGCCAGGCCGCGGCCGCGAGCGGCTCCTACCACTTCGGCTTCAAGAAGAGCCGCAACGGCGAGCTGCCGTCCATCGCGCAGGAGGGCTTCCTCGAGGTGCTGAAGCGCCACGAGGCGATTTTTCTCGGGAATACGGGGGAAAAGGAACTGTACCTGACCTTCGACAACGGTTATGAAAATGGCTATACCGCCCAGGTGCTGGACGTGCTGAAGGAGAAGCAGGTGCCCGCGGCGTTCTTCGTGACGGGGCATTACATCAAGGACCAGCCGGAGCTGCTGAAGCGGATGGTGAGCGAGGGGCACCTGGTAGGCAACCATTCGTGGAGCCACCCGGACCTGAGCGCGACGCCCGACGGCAAGATCGCCGAGGAGCTCGACAAGGTGAAGGCCGGTGTGGCGGAGGTGACGGGCCAGAAGGAGATGAAGTACCTGCGGCCGCCGCGGGGCATCTTCAGCGACCGTCTCTTGGGCGCGGCCAAACAGCTGGGTTATACCAGCGTCTTCTGGTCGGTGGCGTACAAGGATTGGGACACCAAGGACCAGAAGGGCGCCCAATATGCTTACGACAAGGTGATGCCCCAGCTCCATCCGGGAGCGGTTCTGCTGCTCCACAGCGTCTCCCGCGACAACGCGGAGGCCTTGGGCCGCATCATCGACGATGCGAGGAAGCTGGGCTTTACCTTCAAGAGTCTGGACCAGCTGACGGTCCGGGAGTACCGGTAAGCCAGAGGCCGTGAGTCCGTATAAAATCCCCGGCGATCCCCCATATTAGTACTGGCAATATAAAACAAACGAGAGCGGGGATTCAATCATGCGCAAGATGGGACAAGCCCTCCTATTGGCGGGGGCGGGAGCCATGATTCTGGCGCTGGCGGCGTGCGGCGGCAACAAGAATGCCGCAAGCCCGTCGCCTACGGCAGCATCGCCCAAGGCGACGGCCGGGGCGGGTGCGGCGTCTCCCGGAGCTGCGTCGCCGGGTGCGGCATCGCCTGGCGCCGCAGCTCCGGGCACAGCGGCGTCGCCGGCGGCCGGCGGGGCCACAACAGCCAACGTGGAGGCGCTGTACAAGGCCAACTGCGTCGCCTGCCACGGGGACAAGATGGACGGCAACGGGGCGGCGAACCGGAACATCGCCAAGGTGGGCGCCAAGTACACGAAGGAGCAGATCCTGGGCATCATCACCAACGGCCGCAATGGCATGCCGGCCTTCAAGGGCAAGCTGAAGGACGAAGAGCTGAACGCGCTGGCCGATTGGCTGGCCGCCAAAAAATGAACGAAACCCTCCGAAGCTGTGGAAGAGCCTCGGAGGGTTTTGTTCGTTATTCGGCCGCCGTGGACCGGGCGGAGGCTTCCGCTTCGAGCGAAGCCGGGCGCGGCTCCCGGAGCATCAGGTAGAAGCAGGCGGCGGATGTGATATACAGGGCGCCGGTCAGGCAGAAGGTTATGGCATAGCCCCAATAGACGCCGTAGCGGGCCAAGATGGCCGGCTGCACGTAGCCCATGAAGGCCCAGCCCAGCATGAACATGGTCTGGTTGATGGAGTTGGCGGCGCCGCGGCGGGCGGGCGAGACCCGGTCCACCAGAATCGAGGAGTGGATCGGGTTGGCCGCGTTCATCAGCGCTTGGCGGAACAGGTAGCCGATGGTGGCGATCCACAGCATGCCCGTGAAGCCCGTAATAAGCAGGAACGGCAGGGACAGCAGCTGGAAGGTCAGTACGGCCCGGACCTGGCCGACTCTCTTGACCAGCCGCGGCCCCATGAGCATGGAGGCGATGGTCATGATCTGGCCCAGCGAGATCAGGATGCCCACCATGGTCAGCGAGACGGAGAACCGGTCGGTGAAATACAGGTTCAGGTACGGAATGACCAGTCCGGAGCCGATGCCGATCAGGAGCTGGGTGAAGGCGAACTGGGCGATGATGGTCCGGTCGCGGCGGGCGTCGGCGGGCTCCGGCGCGGGTACAGGGGCCGGCGTAGGGGCTGCGTCCGGAGCATGGGCAGCGTCCGGTTCGCGTTCAGCGTCCCGAGGTGCGTCGCCCGCCGACTCCGCAGCCGCAGCCTGTGTGCCCGACACGGCCGGTGCTTCCCCGGTGCGCCTCTGCTCCCGGATGCCCATGAGCGGAATGGCGGCGGCCCATACGGCTGCACTGCCCACCGCCAGGGCAATCTGCAGGCTGGCCGTCCGGCCGGTGCCCGTCCACTGGAGCAGGTCCGCCAGCAGACCGCCTCCCGTACTGCCCAGCACCTGCGCGGCCAGCGTGGCGGAGAAGTGGTAGCTCAAGAGCCGCAGGCGCTCCTCTTTCTTGGCGTAATCCGCCAGAAACGGTACCGCCAGCACCTGGATGGCCGCCATAAACAGGCCGTGCAGCACGGCGAAGCCCTCGAGGGCGGCTGCGCTTTCGGCGAAGGAGCGGCCCAGGCCGGCGATGCCGGTGCCCCAGATGCCGATCGAGAGGAGCCGCTTGCGGCCGAACCGGTCCCCGGTGATTCCAATAGGGATGAACATGAGGGCCGTGGCGAAGGAGGCCAGGCTGATGAGCTGGCCGTTCAGCGTCTGGCCGTAGCCCAGGGCCTGCACGTAGAGATTATAGAGAACGGAGAACATCCCGCTGCCGGCTTGGAACAGCAGGTTGGTCAGGAAGAAGAGTTTGATGTTGCGGTCCCAGCCGCGTACGGTCCGGACCGCGGTCTGCCATGGTCCCATACGGGCACCTCCGTGAGGGCGATATAAGGCTCCATTCTATCAGGAATCCCTGCACCAAAACAGGAAAAAGACTCCGGCTTCCTTCCCCTTTTTCTAAGCTGCTCCAGCCGGGGGGGGGGCAAAAAAAGCCGCTTCCGGCCCACAGGGTTCCGGGGAGGCGGCTTGCTGTACAGGAATTCGGATCAGAAGCGCTGCGCTTGCTGCAGCGGGAACAGACGGGTGGTTGGCGCTTCGCCCGAGGGTCCGGGGGCCGGCACAGGCTTGCGGGCAGGCGGGCCGCCGATCTCCCCGATCTGGAGGCAGTTCCAGCCCAGCTCGTTCTGGGGCTCATCCGTGCGGATCAGCGTCCACTTGAAGTCGCGGTCGAACAGGTACAGGGTAGGGGGACACAGGTCCAGATTCCGGACAATCTCGCCGAATTGCACCGCACAGACCCGGTTGCCGGACGGAAACGCGGAAGGGGGCTCCATATAGGTGCAGTCCCAATACACCAGAAGATCGGACAGCTTGTGGGAATAGCTGCGGAAGGTGGCCTCCGAGATGATGTAGGGCCTCATGCGGGGCTTGTCGTCCAGATAGTCCCAGAACTTGAAGCCGCTGTTCCGGTAGCCCTTGTTGCGGCGCAGCTTCTCGAGCATCAGATACGTCGGGAACGACATCCGCTCCGGGTCGAGGAACGATTCGATGTACCGCTTCAGCACCACATCGGACAATTTGGCCGATAGGGGAATCAGGGTGATATCCGCCATAGTAGTCATCCTCCGGTCGTGCTGCCCGGTCCGGCGGCGGCCGTATGCGGGCAGGTATGAGGACATTATACCGGAAGCAGCCCATCTTGCGAATCTAATTCTTCAGCAGCCCGCCTGCCAGCCGATATTCGGTGGGGGTGACGCCCGCCGCCTTCAGGAACGCGGTAGAAAAATAGGCCGGACTCGAGAATCCCGTCATCCGCGCGATGTCTGCGGCCGACAGGTCGGGGCGTCCGGTCAAGAGACGCTTAGCCTCCTCCACCCGCAGCTCCAGGGCGTATTCGGCAGGGGAAACTCCGGCGGTCCGCTTGAACACCCGCTGGAGATAATACGGGCTGAGATGCAGCTCGGCGGCCAGGGTGGCCAGCGTTACGGAGCCGGGCAGCCTGCGGCGGATGGCCTCCCGGACGGCCTTCACCAATGCGGCGTCGGGGTTGTCGGGTCCCGGTGTCTCAGGCCTGCAGCGCTTGCAGGGGCGGAACCCGGCCTCCAGCGCGGCCTGGGCGGAAGGATAGAAGGAGACATTCCGCCGCAGGGGCGTCCGGGCCCGGCACGAGGGCCGGCAGAAGATGCCGGTGGTGTGCACGCCCGTATAGTAGATGCCGTCATAGACGGTTTCCTTGCGTGAGACGGATGCGTAGATGTGTTCGACCAGCTCCGGGTCGCGGATAGGTGAATTCACGGCGCCTGCCTCCTCATCGGGATTCCCCAGAAGGGATGTTTACCCCTCCAGTATAGCAGGCCCCCCTTTTGAAATCTTGCGCTCCTGGTTCCGCCCGCTTATCATTCGAGGCTGTGGGAGGTATACTGGGAACAGATGTTTGTGAAGGGGAGGGATGGTCATGGGACAACGACTGGTCTGGCGCTCCGCCGTTCTCCCCCGCTTCGGCGGGGAGAAGCTGTATCTGATGGCGACCGGGGAAGGGCTGTGCCGGATTACGTGGCCCAATGAGGAAGCCGGGGCGCTTCAAGCCTGGAGAGACCGGCACGCTCCGGGGGCGGAGCTGGTGCAGGATGACGAAGCGCTGCTTCCGGCTGTCCGGGAGCTGGAGGAATACCTGGAGGGGGAGCGGCGGCAGTTCGGGCTTCCGCTGGATCTGAGAGGGACTCCGTTCCAGCTGCGGATCTGGGAGGAGCTCCGACGGATTCCGTACGGCAGCACGCGGAGCTACGCCGAGCTGGCGGCTGCCGTGGGGCGTCCCGCAGCCGTACGGGCCGCAGGCGCGGCCAACGGCGCCAACCCGGTGCCCCTTCTGGTGCCCTGCCACCGGGTCATTGGCAAGAACGGCAGCCTGACGGGCTTCCGAGGCGGCCTAGCGGTCAAGGAGACGCTGCTGCGGTTGGAGGGGGTGCCCTTCGGATGACGAAGGCTCATCTTTCTCCCGACGGACTGATGGTGCTGGATACCCCTGGCGATTATCACTTCGAGGAAGCGCTGGTCTACTTGAACCGGTCCGAATCGGAATGTCTGCATCAGGTAGAGGGGCGGACCGTCTACAAGGCGCTTCATACCTCGGGGGGACCGGTACTGATGGCCATCGGGCTCGATACGGAGGAGGCCAGGGGAGCCGTCAGCATCCGGTTTCGGAACGGAGTGCCGGAGCCCGGCCCCCGGGAGGAGGCGGCACGGTATGTCCGGGAATGGCTGGACCTGGATACGGACATCGGGGAATTCCTGGCCCTTTGCGCGTCGGACCCGATCCTGGCGCCCATCGCCGACCGGAACCGGGGGCTCCGGCTGATCGGCGTGCCGTCGCTCTTGGAGGCGCTGTGCTGGACGGTGGCGGGCCAGCAGATCAATCTGGCCTTCGCCTATACGCTGAAGAAGCGCCTGGTCGAGACGTACGGCACCCGGCTGGAGGCGGAGGGCCGGGAGTGGCGGCTCTTTCCCGGGGCACAGACGCTGGCCGCCCTGGAGCCGTCCGACCTGCAGGCGCTGCAGTTCACCCGCAGCAAGTCTGAGACGCTGCTGCGGGTCGCCCGGCTGATCGCCGGGGGAGAGCTGTCCAAGGAGGCGCTGCTGCTGGAGGGCATGAGCCGGGCGGAGCCGGCCTTGACCTCCATCAAGGGCATCGGGCCTTGGACGGCCAACTACGTCATGATGCGCTGTCTTCGCCATCCGGATGCGTTCCCGCTGACGGACGTGGGGGTGCATCATGCCATCCGCAGGCGGCTGGGCCGGACGGAGAAGCCCTCCCTGCAGGAGGTGGAGGAGCTCTCTGCCGCCTGGTCTCCCTGGCGGGCCTACGCCACCTTCTATCTGTGGGCTTCCTTGGCCCAGGACGTCTAGAACACGAACGAGGGTGTCCCCATCATCTGTGGGGACACCCTCGTTTTCGCCTAGCCTCGTCCGCCTATGTTCAACCGCCGATCTTCAGCATGACCAGCTCCTCCACGGGCTCGTTGTTCACAAAGTGCTCCGAGGTGATGCGCTGGGCGTCCTCCGGCGTCAGGTTGTAGTACCAGATCCCATCCGGATAGACCAGGGCGAACGGACCGTTGCCGCAGATGCCGAGACAGCTGGTCTTGTTCATCATGACCTGCTTGTGGATGCCCGCCTCCACCAGCTGCTCCTTGAAGGCTTCCATCAATTCCTCCACCTCTTGGTTCTCGCAATGCTCACTGTGGCAAAAAAACAAATGCCGCTTGAGTGCTTTCAAACGCATGTTCATAGTCCCCGTCTCCTCTCCCGAATGGGAATATATCTAACATATCTTAAGGAGATTATACGGGAAAACCGAAGATTTTGGACGTATCCCAACCCATTGTTGCGTAAAACGTAACAATCTCATCATGGAAACGCTGTTTTGTGTAAGATAACCTAACACAATAAAGGTTTATGGCCGGATTTGGACCGGAGTTCCGATGGAGACCAGACCCGCCAGCTCGGTGACGTCCTGGTTGTACATGCGGATGCAGCCGTGCGAGACCCGCTTGCCGATGGACGACGGATTGTTCGTTCCGTGGATGCCGTAGTGCGGCTTGGACAGCCCCAGCCAATAGGCGCCGAAGGGGCCTCCGGGGTGGGGCGCTTTGTTCACGATGGTGAATCGTCCTGTCGGACTGGCCGCGGCCAGCGCTCCGATGGCGACAGGGTACATTTTGACAGTGCGGTCTCCCTCCAACAGATAGAGCTTGCGTTCCGACAGGTCGACGATGATCCGATTGTTCGGCATGGTAATCCCTCCCTTGCTATCAGCCTATTCGGCGGAGGGGACCGGGGATTGGGCGAAACGTATGTTCTGGTACTAGGGGAAGTTAGTACTTATGCCGAGGCCAAATTTCCGTAGAATAGGATTTAAGAGCTGGTGCTAATACCAGCAAACACAGGAGGGAATAACTGATGAAAACAAGAAAAAGAAACACCAACGCGTTTACCTTTATGGCTTGGACCTCGTTCGTCTTATCCTTCGCCGCTATGCTTATCGGCATCTACACGCTGGAAGAGCCCCTGTCGGTGAAAGGTTACTATGCCGTAACGGCCATGTTCCTGACGATGTCGGCCTTCGTGCTGCAGAAGACGATCCGCGACAACCAGGAGGACGAAGAAGGCACAGGCCATGGATCCCACGGTGGTCTGGATGTCTAAATGCAGGTTCCAGGAACCGCGGCCGCCAAGCCGCTGCGCCAGCCCTAACCGGGCGGTGCAGCGGCTTTTTGTGTTTGAAGCAGGAGAAATAGCGAAAAATGTCGAACTAAGTCGAATGATGCAAAAATAGCTTCGGAAAGGGACGAATCATGAACATCATTCGCAATGTGAGGCTTGGAGTCAAAATGTTTCTGCTGTTCTTCCTGATCATGCTGGTGCTCGCGGTGGTGATGGCGGGAGCCTCCTCCCGCCAGATGGAGACGGGAATCCGGGATGAGGTATCCGACAATGCCCGGGATACGGCCATGCTGGGGCTGAAGCTGATGGAGGCCCGCTATCCGGGTCCGTGGCAGGTCAAGAATAACGAGCTGTACAAAGGCGACCGGAAGCTGAGCGGCGACAATGAGCTGCTGGATGAGATTCATGAGATGACCGGCGGAGAGGTCACCGTATTCCTTGGCAATACCCGGGTCGCCACGACCGTTCAATCGGAGGGCAAGCGTGCGGTGGGCACCAAAGTATCTGCAGCCGTCGAGGAGGCCGTGCTGAAGGGGAAGAACATCTATCAGGGGCATGCGGAAATTCTGGGCGTGCCTTACCAGACGGCCTATATTCCACTCTTCGGGGCGGATAAGCAGGTCATCGGCATGTTCTTCACCGGGCATTCCGAGGCGGTCATCGGCAAGCGTGTGAGCGATTCACTGGTCCAATTTCTCTGGATTCTCGGCGCTTCTCTGGCGGCGGCGGCCGTGCTGGTGCTTCTGTTCGTCTGGCGGCTCTCCTCCCGGCTGCGGAAGGTGCGCTCGGCCATGGAGTCGGCCGGTTCGGGCGATTTCACCGTCGAGGTGAAGGACGGGAGCGGGGATGAGATCGGGCAGGTTGCCGCAGGCTTCAACCGGATGCGGGAGAGTCTCCAGAGTCTGGTGCAGACAGCAGTGTCCACCTCCCTGCAGACGGCTTCGACGGCGGAGGAGCTTACCGTCAGCGCGGACGAAACGAGCAAGGCGACTGAGCACATTGCAACGGCCATGCAGGATATAGCAGGCGGAGCGGATCGTCAGCTGGCGGTGACGGAGGAGGGCGTCGCGCTCATGCAGGCCATCGGCGAGGGCATCCGGCACATCCACTCCGGCACGGGACAGGTGCTGGAGCTGGCGGGGAATACCACGGTCCTGGCCGGCGAGGGCGGCGAGTCCGTCCGCCTGACGGTGGAGCGAATGGGCGGGATCCGGGAGGCGGTGGAGGGATCGGATCTGTCCATCCGCTCCTTGGCCCACCGTTCCGGACAGATTGGGGAGATGGCGCAGGTCATCTCGCAGCTGGCGACCCAGACGAACCTGCTGGCTCTCAACGCAGGCATCGAAGCGGCCCGGGCGGGAGAGAGCGGGCGCGGATTCGCGGTTGTGGCTGCGGAGGTCAAGAAGCTGGCGGAGGGCTCCCGGGAATCCGCCGCCAAGGTGGCGGAGCTGATCGACGGCATCCGGGAAGATATCGGTCGGACGGTCGGAGCCATGGACAAGGTGAAGAGCCAAGTACAGGATGGCATCGCCGCCGTCCAGGAGACCGACCGGAAGTTCGGGCTGATCCTGGGCTCCATGGACGAACTGGGAGCCCGGGTCCAAGAGACGGCAGAGATCTCCGAGCGGATGCGAAGCGGAATGGCCGAGACGGAGGAGACGGTCCGTACCTTGTCCGAGGTGGCAAGAAGCACCTCCATGGGAGCCCAGACTATCGCGGCCTCTTCGGAGGAGCAGCTGGCTTCCATGGAGGAGGTGTCGGCCTCGTCCGCCTATCTGGCCAAGCTGGCGGAGGAGCTGCAGCAGATGCTGGCCCGCTTTAAGGTGTAGCTTCGAATTTCTACAAATTTTGCGAATATTTTATGAAAAGGTAGTTCTTTTTTACTGCGTGGGAATGTTAAAATGGTTATAATCTGGAGGCTGTAGGAGGTACAATCATGCGTTTGGTTACAAGATCCGATTTTGACGGCTTGGCGTCGGCGGTATTGCTGAAGGAGCTGAAGCTGATCGATGATATGAAGTTTGTCCATCCGAAGGATATGCAGGACGGACTGGTGGAGATCACCGATAACGATATTCTGACCAACGTACCGTACGTGCCCGGCTGCGGCATGTGGTTCGATCATCACGCAAGCGAGGTCCGGCGGGTTCAAGAGGCCGGTTACTCCTATCAGGGCGAGGCTCGGGTGGCGGACAGCGCCGCGCGGGTGGTCTATGACTACTTCGGCGGCCGGGAGAAGTTCGGTCCCCAATTCGACAGCATGATGGAGGGCGTAGACAAGGCGGACGCCGCCAAGTTCGGCCGGGAGGACATCCTGAACCCGAAGGGCTGGGAGCTGTTGAGCTTCCTGATGGATTCCCGCACGGGTCTGGGCCGCTACCGGGATTACCGGATCAGCAACTATCAGCTGATGGAGAAGCTGGTCGGGCTCTGCGCCTATATGACGGTGGAGGAGATTCTGGAGGATCCGGACGTGAAGGAGCGGGTGAACCGCTACTACGAGCTGGATGCGCAGTTCCGCGAGATGCTGGGCCGGCACACCCGCACCGAGGGCAATGTGATCATCACCGACCTTCGCGGTGTGGAGACCATCTACCCGGGCAACCGGTTCATGATCTATGCCCTCTACCCAGAGCAGAACGTGAACCTCTGGATCGTCGACGGCTACCAGAAGATGAACTGCGCCATCGCCTGCGGCCACAGCATCTTGAACAAGACCTGCGGCACCCATGTCGGCTTCCTGCTCCGCGAATACGGCGGCGGCGGCCACGAAGCGGCCGGCACCTGCCAGGTGCCGTATGCGGATGCGGACCGGGTGATCGGCGAGCTGGTGGCCAAGTTCAAGTCATGCTGATCCGGCGCTGGCCGGTACAGGAGGGATGAAGCATGGATATCGCAGCCTTATCGACGGCCGTCAGCCAAGCCAATCTGGCGCAGGCCGTCAGTCTTCAGGTGATGAGTCTTGCCAAGACCCAGGCTGTCCAACAGAGTACGGATATGATCCGGATGATGGAGATGAGCATTCGCCCGAACCTCGGAGCCAATCTTGATATCCGGGTATGAATGGCCAAGCGGCGTGCCGCTTGGCTTTTTCTTTGCCTGGCCGGAAGCTTCTTCAAGAAACGGACATCTTTGCAAGATGCCGCTCGGGCCGGGGCCTGCTATAATTATCCCTTAGTACATGAAAGCGGCATTGCGCCGCCGAAGGGGAACGACACGATGAATAAAGGATTGCCTTACGCGCTGCTGGCATATCTGGCGTGGGGATTTTTGCCGTTGTATTGGAAGGCGCTGGACGAGGTGCCGGCATGGGAGATTCTCGGGCACCGGGTGGTCTGGTCCACGGTGTTCCTGATGGGGATGCTTGCGGTCACCCGCCAGTTCGGGGCCTGGAGGACGGCCATCCGGGACGGCAAGACCTTCCGCCTGGTGCTGGTGTCCTCGCTCATGATCAGCGTCAATTGGCTGGTCTTCATCTGGGCGGTGAACAACGGCCATATGGTGGAGACGAGTCTCGGGTATTACATGAACCCGCTTCTGAACGTGCTGCTCGGCGTGGTGCTCTTGAAGGAGCGCCTGCATGCCGGACAATGGGCGGCCATCGCGCTGGCCCTGGGCGGGGTGGCGGTGGTGACGGTGGAGTACGGACGGCTTCCGTGGATCTCGCTGGTGCTGGCGGGCACCTTCGCCCTCTACGGCTTCTTCAAAAAGAAGACCCGGATGGATTCCACCACCGGCCTGGCCTGGGAAACCGTGCTGGTGACGCCGATCGCCGCCGGCTACCTGCTCTACGTGCAGGCGGGCGGCCATGCGGGCACCGGGGAGCTGGGGCTGCTGGGCTGGGTGCTCCTGCTCCTGGCGGGGGTGGCCACGGTGCTGCCGCTCTATTGGTTCGCACAGGCGGCCCGACACCTGCCGCTGTCGACTATCGGCTTCATTCAGTACATCGGGCCGACCATTACCTTGGGCATCGGGGTGTGGGTGTACCACGAGAGCTTCGATACCGCCCGCTGGATCAGCTTCGGGCTGATCTGGGCGGCGCTCGTGGTCTACACCATCGCCTCCGTCCGGCATTCGGCCCGCAGCCAGCAGAAGGACGCCCATCAAGCGGCGTAACGAAAAGAGGCGATCCTCGTGCCATGCAGAGCATGGCGGGGATCGCCTCTTTTTCTTTAGCGGTGGGCGGGTTATACCGCCACTTCGCTCATCAGCGCATGCGTGTTGCCGTCCGGATCCTTGAAGAAGAGCATCCAGGTGGCGATGCCGTCCCTCTCGGCAATCTTGTGGGGATTGCCGGCCAGCTCTGCTCCATGGGAGACCAGGGCATCATAGCCGGTGTGGATATCGGGCGTGCGGAAGTAAAGGATGGAGCTCTTATGGTCGAATTCCGGCCTTTCCGGCACGGAGAGCAGGAGGCGGACGCCGCCGGACTCCAGGAAGGCCATGCCGGGCGCCTGGAACAAGAGGGGCAGGCCCAGGGTGTCCCGGTAGAAACGGATAGCGGCATCCAGGTCCTTAACGGGGATGGAGACTTGGCCGATGCCTTGAACAGCGACGGGGGGAACGGACATGTCGGGCCTCCTGACAATTTGGAATAATTCCAAATTAACCCAAACGGGCAGGGGCTGTCAACCACCACATTCCCGCGTATTCCTTCACGGTGGAGAGGCGTTCCCGCCGCACCTGGTCGGCCAGCCCGTCTCCGAAGAAGGCCCGAACGCAGCGCTCGGCCTCCCGCCAATCCCCGAACGTATAGTCGAAGGGGAAGATCCTGCGGGCGAAGCCGTACCGCTCCTCCATTAGCCGGTAATACCCGGTCAGAAAAGACGGGGGCTCCGGCTTCTCCACTCCCGTGCCCATGGTCTCGAACAGCACCAGGGTGCCATCCGTACGCAGCACCCGGCGGAACTCGGCCAGCGCCCGGTCCAGATCCGCCTCCCAGTCCGGACGGTTGCTGCTGGCCAGGTAGCAGACGCTCCAGCCGGATACCAGCAGATCGCAGGAGGCGTCCGGCAGCGGCAGGCGACGGTGGTCGGCGGCGGCGCACCGCCACCGCTCCTGCGGCAGTCCGGAGGCGGCGAGCTTCTGCGCTGTGAGCGCCAGCATGGCCTCCGACGCATCCAGCGCCGTCAGGCTGCGGGCATAAGGGGCCAATACGGCGGACAGCCGGCCGGTGCCGGCTCCTGCATCCACGATATCGAGCCCCCGGACTGGGCGGATGCCGTTCACCAGGTCGAGGAGAGACGGCTGCTTGGAGACGAGGGCTTCATAGAGCTCGGCTTGCTGATGGTAAATCTTGTCATGATCAGGCATAACGGTAGTTATTACCTCCTTGGGATGGTATTCCGTCCCATCGTAAGGTCTTCCGTTACGGAGGAGTCAAGACCCGGGCCGTCCCCGGTGCATGGGGACGGCCAGCAGCACGGCGACCCCGGACGCCGGAGCGAGCAGCTGGACCAGGAAGCCCTCCGATCGCAGCAGCCCCACCAGCGGCCCCCATGCCTCCTCCGGCAGGGGGCAGGCCAGGCCGAGACGGCCGTGGGGCTTCAGGATCCGCAGGGCTTCCCGCAGGGCCAGCAGCCGCTCGTCCGGGGTCAAGCGGTGGAGCACGTAGCTCGACACGGCCAGGTCGAAGGTGCCCTCGTAGTAGGGCACCGACAGCAGGTTGCCGAGCTTCGTCTCCAGAAGCGGATGCTTGCGGCGGCACAGGCGAAGCATCTCCCGGGATTGGTCCACGGCCTTCATCCGGACGCCGCGGGCGAGCAGCGCGCCGGCCAGATTGCCGGTGCCCGTCCCCAGGTCGATGCCGCTCTCCCCCTCCCGGGGGTCCACCGCCTCCAGCAGCGTGCGCAGCGCTTCCGCATAGCCCGGATAGTCCGGGCTTCCGTTCCCGACCTCCTGGTCGAAGGTGTCCGCCTGCCGGTCGAAGCGGTAATGGTCCGCCCAGCCGTGGCGCACCTCCCGTTCCCGCCGGGCGGCCTCCGCCCGGCTGAACAGGGCGTCGGCGGACAGCTCTCCGCCGGTACGGAGGGAGGCGATGACCTCCTCGTTCAGCCGGATCCGGCTGTCCAGATCCAGCCGCTCCGCGTACAGGACGGAGCGCTGCAGCTCCATCAGGTACAGAAGCTCCTCCCGTTGGTCCATGCCGTAGGTGTCCATCACCGTATGGAGGTCCGAGAGGGAGAGCCCGGTTTCCCGCAGGGCGAGCAGAGTCTGGAGGCGGAGCAGGTCCTGGCCGGTGAAGAGGCGGTAGCCGTTATGAGGAGTCTTGGAGGGGGAGATGAGCCCCTTCTCCTCGTAGAAGCGGATGGTCCGGACGCTGATGCCCAGCCGGGCTGCGGCCTCGGCGATTTGGATGGGCTGCATGGAAGTCTCCTTTCGGACCGGAGAGGCGTAGGCCTGTGGTCATTATTTTCCAGTTGCAATCTAGTTAAAAAGGACTATACATCCGGTACGGAATCTCCGATAATACAAGTAAGAGGGTTCACAATATTGACGCATTTTCAAGACCGTCCCCTGACGGACGGGATCCGTAACCGGCGCATCAACCCTGCACCACATGTTGAAGAGGAGGGGTTCCTGTGTCCAAGTATATTTCGGAAGACGAGCTTGTCAACCTGGTCAAAAAATTAAGCGTCGATCCCGCCGACCCCGCTCCGGATCTTCCGGAATACGAGTCCCGCGGTTCGGTTCGCGCCGAAGGGAAAGGGCTCCTGCTCCGCGTGGAGGACAACAAGGTCCTGCTGGTGGAGACGGACCAGTCCCAAGGCTACCCGACAGTCCAAGCACTGCCTCCGGTACAGCTCCTCCGTAACGGCAAGGTTTGTACCGATCCGATTCTGGTGATGCCGGGGGATAAGCTGGATTGGCAGATCGCGGAGGAGCCCTTGTTTACCGTTGAGGTTTCGGAAGACCGGCTGTGCGCCTATCTTCAGGTGAAGCGGAAGAACCGCTGCGGCTGGCGCTTGCTTCCCCGGGAGGACCGGCAGCAGCTCTTGGTGGAAGCGGAGCGGGATGAGTCCATGGTGCTGGAGACCGTCCGGCTGGCCGATGTTATGAAAGCGCTATCAGACCGCAAGATCACCAAAAACATCCGGACCTCCGCCATCTTCCAGGAGCTGCAGATGCCGACCGGGGAGAAGGTGCCGGTGGCCCACGGGGTGGACAAGGAGTCCAGCGTAGACGCAAGGCTGGAGATCTACTTCTCCGAGGAGATCGAGAACGTCTTCTGCGAGAATGAGAGGACGGGCACGGTGGACTACCGGAACCACGCCCGGATCCCGTCGGTGAAGAAGGGGGACTTGATCGCCCGCAAGATTCCCATGAAGCAGGGCGTCATGGGCTATGACGTGTACGGCGATTTGATCCGCCCGGCGCCGCCCAAGGATATTACCGTCATCGCCAAGGATCATGTGGAGATCCGTCCGGACGGCGGGGTGTACGCCCTGAAGGACGGGCGTCCCCGGGTGACGGGTTCGGAGATGATCAAGTATTTTGACATTACGACCGCCTATGTGATCTCCGGGAACGTGGACCTGAAGACGGGCAATATCGTATTCTCCGGGGATGTGGTCGTCTACGGGGATGTGACGGAGGGGATGATTGTGGAGTCCCTCGGCAACGTGTACGTTTTCGGCAGTGTCTATCAAGCTACGATCACGGCCACCGGCAGCATTACGGTGAAGGGCAACATCATCAATTCCAATCTGTACTCGGGATACTTCGGCGTCATCTTCAACCGTCTGTACGTCAGCTGCAAGGCCTTGGATACCGCCCTCGGCAACCTCCGGCAGGCCGGCAAGCTCCTTGTGGACATGATCGAATCCCGGGGCCAGGTGGTCCGCATCGGACAGGTGATGAACATCCTGATCGAGAGCAAGTTCAAGGACGTCCCGGAGCTCGCCTCGGACTGTCTGGTCTCCATCCGCAGCCTGCAGCGGATTACGGAGAGCGAGATGGAGGAGCTGAAGGAGAAGCTGAAGCTCCTGATCGATCCCCACAAGATCCTGGCCTTCGATTCCTTCAATCATCTGTACGCCATACAGAATCATGTGCACGAGACCCACCAGATGATCGAACGGATGCAGGAGTCCTACGTCTTCATCGACATCGCCCAGTGCCACCTATCCAATCTGAAGTCGACGGGAGATATCTTCATTCGCAAGGAAGGCGTGCTCCGCAGCAACCTCTACGGCAAGGGTAACATCGCCTTCTTCGACAGCCACTCGGTGTGCCGGGGAGGAGAGATCGAAGCGCTGGGCATCATTTCGGCCATGACGGTCGGAGGTGACGTGGGGGGCGAGACCCATCTGAAGGCGGGCAAGCGGGTGACGCTCCAGCGGATGCACTACGGCCGGATTACCATCGGGAAGCACTCGAGGGTGATCCTGGAGCCGATGAGCCAAGTTCAGGCGTATCTGGATCAGAACCGATTCGTGTTGGAAGGAACCGCAGGGGACAGCTGAGATGAAGCTCCGAGGAGGCGGTACGATGGCGAAGGTGATGATCGTGGACGATGCGGCGTTTCTCCGGACGATGCTGAAGGATATCGTGGCGGAGATGGGCCTGGAGGTGGCCGGCGAGGCGGGGAACGGCAGGGAGGCGGTGCGCATGTACGCGTCTTACCGTCCGGATCTGGTCACCATGGACATCACGATGCCGGAGATGGACGGGATTCAGGCGGTGCAGGAGATCATGAGGCAGCATCCGGAGGCCCGGATCATCATGTGCTCCGCCATGGGCCAGCACAAGCTGGTGCTGGAAGCCCTGCATGCCGGAGCGAAGGATTTCATCGTGAAGCCCTTTGACCGGAAGCGGGTGATGGAATCGATCCTGAATACCTTGAAGCGGGTTTGAAAAAAAAGGATGAAGCCGCGTGACGCGACTGCCGATCTCCAATCCGATGCATCCCATGAGGAAGAGCCGCTCCGGCAAGGAGCGGCTCTTTCATTAAGGGAATGGGCGCGGCCCGGGTCAGTCGGGCTCCACCTCGGAGATGACGGTCAGAATCTCGGGCGAGCGCTGGAGCTTGGATTCGAAGAAGGAATGCAGCGCGTCGGCGAATTCCTTCTTCCAGACGTTGACCGAACGGACCTCCCGGTCCGAGAGCCGCTTGATGACGCGGCGGAGCACGGCTTCGGCCTGGGCGATCAGCGCGCCTGAATCGCGGATGTAGACGAAGCCGCGGCTCACGATGTCGGGGCCGGCCAGGACCTGCATCCGCTCCTTGTCCAAGGCCGCCACGACGATGATCAGGCCGCTGTCCGACAGCTTCCGGCGCTCGTCGAGAATGGAGCGGTCCAGGCCGCCGGGCATGGAGCCGTTGACGAATACCTCGCCGGCCGGAATCGGGCTCCCGCGGCGGGCCTCCGTGCGGGAGATGGTCAAGGTGTCGCCGATCCCCATCAGGTGGATGTCCGAGCGCGGAATGCCGATCTTCTCCGCCAGGGCGGCATGCTGCACGAGCATCCGGTATTCCCCGTGGATCGGAATGAAGAACTTGGGCTTCATCAGGCGGAGCATGAGTTTCAGGTCCTCCTGGCAGCCGTGGCCGGAGGTGTGGATGTCCACGATGGAGCCGTAGATGACATGAGCTCCGGCGCGCAGCAGGCGGTCGATGCTCTGGTTGATGTTCTGCGTGTTGCCGGGAATCGGCGAGGAGGAGAAGATGACCGTATCCCCCGGCTGAATCTGGATGTACTTATGGGAGCCCGAAGCGATCCGGGACAGAGCCGCGTTGGGCTCGCCCTGGCTGCCCGTGCAGATAATGACGATTTCCTCGTCCAGATAGCGGTCCACGTCGCGGACGTCGATCAGCATGCCCTCCGGCAGACGGATGTAGCCCAGCTCCTGGCCGATGTCGAAGACCTTCTCCATGCTGCGGCCGATGACGGCGATCTTGCGCCGGTGCTCGATGGCCGCTTCGACCACCTGCTGGAGCCGATGCACGTTGGAGGCGAAGGTGGCGAACAGAATGCGGCCCCGGCACTTGCCGAATGTAGTGTTGATGGCCCTGCCGACGACCTTCTCGGAGGGGCTGAAGCCGGGCTTCTCGCTGTTGGTGCTGTCCGCGAGCAGGGCCAGAACGCCGTCTTCTCCGAGCTTCGCCATCTTGTAGAGATCCGCGGGCTTGTCCTCGGGGCTGAAGTCGAACTTGAAGTCCCCGGTATGCACCACGGGCCCGATGGGCGTATCCACCACGACGCCGAAGGCGTCGGGAATGCTGTGGCTGGTCCGGTAGAAGCGGACCTTCAGCGCGTCCAGCGCAATGACCGTGTCGTCCTGGATGACATGCAGCTGGGCCGTGGCCAGAAGCCGGTGCTCATCCAGCTTCGAGCGGATCAGCCCGATGGTCAGCGGCGCGCCGTAGACCGGTACGTTCAGCTCCTTCAGAATGAAGGGCAGGCCGCCGATATGGTCCTCGTGGCCGTGGGTGATGAAGATGCCCTTCACCTGATCCTTGTGCTGGAGCAGATACTCGATATTCGGGATGATGTAGTCCACGCCGGGCATGTCGCGTCCCGGGAATTTCACGCCGCAGTCGATGACGACGATCTCCTGCTTGTATTGAATGCCGTACATGTTCTTGCCGATCTCGCCCATGCCGCCTAAGCCGAAGATCTTGACTAGACCGCGGGACGAACGTCTGCGGGCAGGCTTTTTGCGCTGCTCGGTGGTCGGTTCGCTGGTAGGGTTCTGATTCATGAAGAGTCCTCTCTCTTTAGTCCATATTGGAAAGTTCCTGCTCAACTCGGTCACATCGTGAAGGTCCGTTCCGTTCAAGCCGTTACTTCATTGTACCCGCTATGCTTCGTATTAGTCAAAATCTGCAAGCCTGAAACTTGCCGCAGGCCCCATAAAAAAGCCCAAACCCTGCTCTCTTCGCAGCTTTGGAGGGTGTGGGGTATAATGGGAGGACGAGAAAACGGCGCGGAGGAGGTTCCGTAGTGATCCGGATCGGACTTGCAGGGTGGGGAGACCAGGAGGAGTTATACCCGGAGGGGCTGCCGCCCCGGTTGAAGCTGAAGACGTACGCGGAGCACTTTCCCGTTGTGGAGGTGGACAGCTCCTTTTATGCCGTACAGCCGGCGGCCTATTACGAGCGTTGGGTGCAGGAGACGCCGGAGGGCTTCGCCTTCGTGGTAAAGGCCTACCAGGGGATGACGGGACACAGCCGTGGGGCGGCTCCCTTCACGGACGAGGCGGACCTGTTCCGGGAGTTCCGGGCCTCCGTGGAGCCGGCGGCTGCAGCGGGGAAGCTGGCCATGGTGCTGTTCCAGTACCCGCCCTGGTTCGACTGCACCCGGGATCATGTGGAGACGCTGCGGCGCGCCCGGTCCCTGCTGCCGGAGCTGCCCTTGGCGCTGGAATTCCGGAACCGGAGCTGGTTCACGGAGGAGCACCGGGAGCGCACGCTGGCCTTCATGCGGAGCGAGGGCTGGATTCATGGCGTCTGCGACGAGCCGGATGCCGGCCCGGGCTCCGTGCCGACGGTGCTGCGGGCGACCCATGAGGGCGCCACGCTGGTCCGTTTCCACGGGAGGAATGCGGAGGGCTGGACCCGCAAGGAAGGGCGGAACTGGCGGGACGTGCGCTATCTGTACGACTATTCCCGGGAGGAGTTGGCCGAATGGGCGGACCGGCTGCGGGAGCTGGAGCGGGAATCGAAGACTGTCGATGTCATTTTCAACAACAACTCGGGCGGCCATGCGGCGGGCAATGCCAAGCTGCTGCAGGAGCTGTTGGGCCTTACGCCCAAGGAGCCGCCGCCGAGACAGCTGGATCTGTTCTAAACCGGGAAGGAAGCGGAGGCCGCATAAGATGGAGCATGGAATGGGCGAGAGGCAAGAGAGAGTAGGCGCAGGCGGGAGACTGCCGGTGGAGGAGGCGCTGCCGGAACTCCGGAGGGTGCTCCGGACCGGAACGAACACCGTGCTGGTGGCTCCTCCGGGAGCAGGCAAGACCACCCGGGTTCCGCTGGCGCTCCTGGAGGAGCCTTGGGCGGCGGGGGGCCGGATCCTGATGCTGGAGCCCCGGCGGCTGGCGGCCCGGTCTGCGGCCCGGTACATGGCTTCCCGCCTGGGGGAGCCCGTGGGCCGGACCGTAGGCTACCGGGTCCGCATGGATACCTGCGTCGGGCCGGACACGCGGATCGAGGTCATCACCGAAGGGGTGCTGACCCGGATGCTCCATACGGACCCGGCACTGGAGGGCGTGGCGGCGGTGCTGTTCGACGAGTTCCACGAGCGGAATCTTCACGCCGACCTGGGCCTGGCTCTGTGCCTGCAGGCGCAGGGGCTCCTGCGGGAGGAGCTGCGTCTCGTCGTGATGTCAGCCACGCTGGAGGCGGAGCCGGTAGCGGCCCTCATGGGGGACGCCCCGGTAGTCGTCAGCGAGGGGCGGGCCTACCCGGTGGAGACCCGCTACGCGGAGCGGCGGCCGGAGGGCCGGCTGGAGGACGCGGTGGCTCCGGCGGTGCTGGAGGCCCTCCGGTCCTGCGAGGGCGATGTGCTCGTGTTCCTGCCGGGAGCAGGGGAGATCCGCCGGACGGAGAACAGGCTGGGCGAGGCGTTGAAGGGCCGGCAGGTGAAGGTGCTGCCGCTGCACGGCACGCTGCCCCAGGAGGCGCAGGATCAGGCCCTGGCCCCGGCGCCGCCCGGCTGGCGCAAGGTGGTGCTGGCCACCTCCATTGCGGAGACGAGCCTGACCGTGGACGGAGTCCGGGTGGTCGTGGACGGCGGCCTGTCCCGGGTACCCCGGTTCTCACCCCGGACCGGCATGACTCGTCTGGAGACGGTGCCGGTGTCCCGGGCTTCGGCGGACCAGAGGCGCGGGCGCGCGGGCCGGCAGGGCCCGGGCGTCTGCTTCCGGCTGTGGACGGAGCAGGATGACCGGCAGCTGCCGCCCCGGACCACCCCGGAGCTCCTGGAGGCCGATCTGGCTCCCCTGGCGCTGGACTTGGCCGCCTGGGGAGCCGTGCCGGAGGAGCTCCGGTGGCTCGACGCGCCGCCGGCGGCCGCCATGGCCCAGGCGCGGGAGCTCCTGACGCGCCTGGGCGCCTTGGGGGCGGACGGGCAGATTACGCCCCACGGCAGAGCCATGGCCGGGCTGGGACTCCATCCCCGGCTGGCGCATATGGCCCTGCGGGCGGTCCCGCTAGGGCTGACGGGGCTCGCCTGCGAGCTGGCGGCCATCCTGGGCGAGCGGGACTTCCTGCGCGCTCCGGCGGGCGCCCCGCCCAACGCGGACCTGCGGCTCCGCGTGGAGGCGCTGCGCCGGGAGGGCGCAGGGGAAGCGGCGGCCCTGGGCCTGTCCGCCGACCCGGCGGCGCTGCGGCGCATCCGGGCGGAGGCCGCCCATTGGCGGCGCGAGCTGGCCGCCTTGGGCCGCTCCGGACCCGGCGCATCGGAACGGGCCCCGGCTTCGGCGGCCCCAGGCGGTGCGCCGGCCGGCGAGCCCGCCGCCTGCGGGCTGCTGCTGGCCCTGGCCTACCCGGACCGGATCGGCCAGCTTCGCGCCGCCGGCCGGTTCACGCTGCGCAATGGCCGGGGGGCCGCCGTGGCGGAGGGCCAGCACCTGGCGCATGCGCCGTACATCGTGGCGGCCGAGCTGGACGACCAGGGGGCCGACAGCCGGGTGTACCTGGGCGCCCCCGTGGAGCTCGCCCAGCTGGAGCAGCACCTGGCCGACCAATTGGAGACGGAGGTCCAGGTGGTCTGGGACCGAGCCGCCCAAGCTGTCCGCGCCCGCAGGAGAGTCCGTCTGGGAGCGCTGGTCCTGCGGGACCAGCAGGTGCACAATTCGGACCCGGACCGGGTGGCGGCGGCGTTGCTCGAGGGCGTGGCCGAGGAGGGGCTGGAGCTCCTTCCCTGGTCCAAGGCGTCCCGCCAGCTGCTGGAGCGGCTGCGCTTCATGCACTACGCGGACCCGGCCTGGCCGGATGTGTCGGAGCAGGCGCTCCTGGACACGCTGCCGGAGTGGCTCGGGCCCTTCGTGGCCGGGATGCGCAGCAAGAGCGACCTCGGACGGCTGAACATGGCCGAGGTGCTGGGGGAGCTGCTGGACTGGAACCGGAAGCGGGAGCTGGACCAGCATGCGCCCACCCACCTCGGCGTGCCGAGCGGCTCTCGGATTCCGGTGGACTACAGCGACCCTGAGGCACCGGTGTTATCCGTCCGGCTGCAGGAGCTCTTCGGCCTGACCGAGACCCCGCGAATCGGGCGGGGCCGGGTGCCGGTGGTGCTCCACCTGCTGTCCCCTGCCCAACGGCCGGTCCAGGTTACGAGGGATCTGGCGAATTTTTGGCGGGAGACGTACTTCGAGGTGAAGAAGGATCTGAAGGGCCGGTACCCCAAGCATTACTGGCCGGACAACCCCTTGGAGGCGGTGCCTACCAACCGGGTTCGTCCTCGGAATTAGAACGGCAGCACAACGAAGACCGGAGGCCTATAATATACCTTCGGTCTTTCTTGTGCTGCGCCATATCGTTCAGGTAGGCGGAGAAGCTCTTCAGAACGGCGTCACTCTGCATATCACCTTCTGGATCGCCTTCCCGTCGGCCCGAATCCGGGCGGCGGGATCAGGGTGCAAGCTCGGCTGCCCATAAGGGCCTGAGCGGCGCTTCCGGGTACTATCCCACTCGCTCAGGAAAAATCGGGTTCCTGAGCGAAGGGGATAGTACCCGGAAGGATTTGCGGGACACCCCATTAAGGGGGCCAGGCAGGCTGCAATAGCATGGATAGACCACAGGGGTGCGGACGCTTTATCGCCACGGTGGAGGAATTGGAGGTTGCAGGGGAGGCCGCGTCCGGATGCCGGGGATAAACGCCCTCGGCCTCTTGCCGTCCCCCGCGGAACCATGAGACAATCAGTCTAAAAAAGGAACGGTGCATCATGAACTATGCCCAACCTGTTACCGGCGTCTTTGTGAGGAGGCCGAACCGTTTTATCGCGGTGGTGGAGGTGGACGGGGCGCAGGAGACGGTCCATGTGAAGAATACGGGGCGCTGCGCCGAGCTCTTGCTTCCCGGAGCCCGCGTGGTGCTGGAGAAGGCGGCGGAAGGGTCCTCCCGGAAGACTGCCTATTCCCTCGTCGCCGTGTACAAGGGGGAGCTTCTGATCAACATGGACTCTCAGGCTCCCAACAAGGTGGTCTACGAGGCGGCGCTGGCCGGAAGATTGGACGAAATCGCGGGAGGGCCCCTTGCGCGAGTCCAGGCCGAGGTCACATACGGCAAATCCCGGTTCGACCTGTTTTGGGAGACGGCGGCGGGAGCGCGTGCCTTCCTGGAGGTGAAGGGTGTCACGCTGGAGGAGGACGGCATCGTCCGGTTTCCCGACGCTCCGACGGAGCGGGGGACGAAGCATGTGCTGGAGATGATCGGAGCGGTCCGGGAAGGGTATGGGGGCGTGATCTTTTTCCTGATCCAGATGAAGGGGGTGCGTCGGTTCGAGCCTAACGGAGTGACGGACCCGGCCTTTGCCGAAGCCTTGCGAAGAGCCTCGCGGGAAGGGGTGCGGGTCCTGGCCTATGATGCCCAGGTGACGCCGGACGGGATGGTGCTGGGGGAGCCGGTGGAGGTCGTTCTCTGACCGGGACAGCCAAAAAGCCTGCCATCCGGCAGGCTCATGCGGTGATCGAGCGGGAGATCACAAGGGTCGGATGGTCCGTCAGGGCCAGCTCCTCGCCGGTATCCGTGTACCGGATGGTGGGGCGCTGCATGTGGGAGGAGATCTTCACCACGATGGCCGGACGGCCGTTGTGCAGCTGGACCAGGGCGCCGGGCGGATACGAGGGGATCACCCGTACGAAGACGTCCACGATGGCGGGGGCGTAGGCGGTTCCGCTCAGCGTCATGATGTACTCCATGACCTCGTGGGAGGTCAGATCCTTGTTCGAGGTCATGTTCTCGTACTGGTTGCACAGGCCGCAGATCTGGGCGTACTCGTGGAAGGCGTTGCCGCTGATGCCGCGGGGATATCCCGTTCCGTCGAACCGCTCGTGGTGCTGGAAGGCGATATGGGCGGCCAGCAGATTCAGCTCCCGGACGTTGCGGAGGAGGTTGAAGCCCTCCTGAGGATGGTCGTCCTCCCGGGCGGCCACCGCCTTGCCGATATCGTGGATCAGGCAGCCGATAGCCAGATCCCGCAGCATCAGATCGTTGTAACCCATGCTCTTGCCAATCTGCAGGGCCAGAAGCGCCACATTGACCGCATGGGCATAGGGCTGGACCTCATCCGGCATGGAGGACGTCTGGATGGGCAGCACCAGGGGGCGGTGCTTCACCTCGGCGATCAGCTTGCCCGCGCTGGCGTTCAGCTTCAGGACGGGAAGGGGTCTCCGGGCCTTGGCGGCCGCGAAGGTCTCCGCCACCACCTCGATGACGTCCATCCAGGTGGGCATGTCGATCAGCTCCTCCATGGTGATGCCGCGCGACTCCGCGTCCTCGACGAAGAGGGTTCGAATGCCGATCTCCTTCATTTTCTCAATGTATTTGGGGTGAACCGTGTTGCCGGCAGCCAGCAGAATTCTCCGGAAGCGGTCAAACACGGGCTTGGCCAGCTGCATGGTCTTCTCGTTATATTTATGGATCGATACGATTCTCATGGCTCCTCCATCAAGATTCTCTATAGAATCGGATTGCAGATAAGGCTTCCAGCCTATTTTATAACAAAACGCGACAGAGCTGAAAGCACAAGAAATTCCAATAGGGGACCGCGGCAGGCGCCGCAGCCCATGGGAGGTGCCCATATGGCCAAGATGCCGGGCAAGGAGCAGGAGCGTTATATCCTGGCTCTGGATCAAGGAACCACAAGCACAAGAGCCATTCTCTTCGACCGCCGGGGAAGGCCGAGGCATACGGCTCAGAAGGAATTCCCCCAATATTTCCCCAAGCCCGGCTGGGTGGAACACAATGCGGATGAGATCTGGGTCTCGGCCCTGTCGGTCATCGGCACGGTGCTGACGGAGAACGGGATCGACCCTTCCCGGATCGAGGCCGTCGGCATCACGAACCAGCGGGAGACCACCGTCGTATGGGACCGGAGCACGGGTCTGCCGATCCATCATGCCGTCGTATGGCAGTCCCGCCAGACGGCGGATATCTGCGAGGCGCTGAAGGCCCGGGGCCTGGACCGCACGTTCCGGGAGAAAACCGGGCTTCTGGTGGATCCTTACTTCTCCGGAACGAAGATCAAGTGGCTGCTCGATCATGTGGAAGGCGCCCGGGAGCGGGCGGCCAAGGGCGAGCTGCTCTTCGGCACCATCGACACGTGGCTTATCTGGAAGCTGACCGGCGGGAAGGTTCATGTGACGGACCCGTCCAACGCCTCCCGGACCCTGCTCTACAACATTCACGAGCAGCAGTGGGACGACGAGCTCCTGGAGCTCCTGGACGTACCGGCCGCCATGCTGCCGGAGGTCCGCTCCTCGTCGGAGGTGTATGGGGTCACCGCTCCCTATCATTTCTTCGGGCGGGAGGTCCCCATTGCGGGGGTCGCCGGCGACCAGCAGGCGGCGCTGTTCGGGCAGGCCTGCTTCCAGGCGGGGATGGCCAAGAACACCTACGGCACGGGCTGCTTCATGCTGATGCATACGGGCAGGAAGGCGGTACCCTCGCAGCACGGCCTCCTGTCCACTATCGCCTGGAAGGTGGACGGGGTTACGGAATACGCCCTGGAAGGCAGCGTATTCGTGGCGGGCTCGGCGGTGCAGTGGCTCCGGGACGGCCTGCGGATGTTCAAGTCCTCCGGCGACAGCGAGGCATATGCCCGGAGGGTGCCGTCCACAGACGGCGTGTATGTGGTGCCGGCCTTCGTGGGCTTGGGCACGCCTTATTGGGACAGCGACGTGCGGGGCGCCGTATTCGGGCTGACCCGGGGGACGCGCAAGGAGCATTTCGTACGGGCGACGCTGGAGTCTCTGGCCTACCAGACCAAGGATGTGCTGGACGCCATGGAGAGCGATTCGGGTATCGCCCTGGCGACGCTCCGGGTGGACGGGGGCGCGGTGCGCAACCGGTTCCTGATGCAATTCCAGAGCGATATGCTGGGCGTGCCGGTCGAGCGTCCGTCGGTTCAGGAGACGACGGCTCTTGGAGCGGCTTATCTGGCGGGGCTGGCAGTAGGCTTCTGGAAGAGCCGGGAGGAGCTGGCCGGGTTGTGGGCCGTGGAGGAAGTGTATGGGCCTGCCATGGAGCGGGAGCAGCGGGACCGGCTGTACGCGGGCTGGAGGAAGGCGGTTCAGGCGGCGATGGCCTTCCGGTAGGAGGACGGCCCCGGAAAATTGGAACCCGTGGAACGGTTGAGCTATAATGGGGGCATTCCGAGTCGTGAAAGGGGAGTTGTCCCGTGAGAATAGACATTTTCAGCGATAATGTGTGCCCATGGTGCCGCATCGGCAAGCAGAATCTTATGGAGGCGCTGCACCTGTGGGCGAGCCCGGAGCCGGTGACGATCCGCTGGCGTTCCTTCCAGCTGGATCCTTCCATTCCGGCCGAAGGCCGACCCTTCCGGGAGTCTCTGGAGAAGAAATTCGGCGGGGCGGAGCAGATGGACCAGATCATCGGGCACGTCTGCAAGGCGGGAGAAGCCTGCGGGACCGCCTTCGCCTTCGAGAAGATCCAGGTGGAGCCCAATACGTTCTTGTCCCATCAGCTGTTGAAGCTGGTGCCGCCGGAGAAGCAGACGGAAGTGGCGGATGCGCTCTTCCGCGCCAACTTCGAGGAGGGCCGCAATATCGGCGACCTCGATGTGCTGGCCGCCATCGCCGATGAGGCTGGTCTGGACGGCGCAGCCCTGCGGAAGCGGCTGGCTGCGGGAGAAGGAGCCGATGGGGTGAAGGAGGACCTGGAATTCGCGCAGCGGGCCGGCATCCGGTCGGTGCCGTACTTCATCTTCGACGACAAGTACGGCTTGTCCGGCGCCCATCCGGTTCAGTCGTTCCTGCAAGCGTTCGCCCGCCTGCAGGATGAGGGTTCATCCAAGGCATAACGCGGTCAACGCACAGCACAGAAGCCGGCAGACGGGGGAGTCCCGTATGCCGGCTTCTATGCGTGCCTGTGAGGTTTATTCCGGCAGCTCCTTGATGAAGGCCTTGCTTCTCTCCCCGTTGTAATCCAGCCGGCTGTAGAACTCGTGGGCTTCCGTCCGCTTCATGTTGCTCGTCAGCATGACCTTCACGCACCGGTGCTCCCGGCACAGACCCTCGATGTAGCGCATCAGCTGCGTGCCATAACCCTTGCCCTGATGCTCGCCGGCTACGACAACCCGTTCCACCACCCCGAAGGGGCGGGTCCCCTCCAGCGCGTCCAGACAGAGGTGGAGATGGGCGGTTCCGACCAGCCCCTCCTCGTTCTCATACACAAGCAGGAAGCTGTTGGGGTTGGCCCGGATCTCAGCAATCCGATCCTCCAGCACGCGAACGGTTCTCCCGCCCCCGAACAGCTCCCCGTACAACCGTTCAATTCCCTGTGCATCCTTCGGTACGGCTTCTCGAATCATGGTTCGATCCTCCTGGTATGATGATGGGTATTGGCTTGCTTGCGCATGATGCATCTCCACTTGTAAAGCAGCCACGTCCGCCAGAGAGGCTCCTGGCAGTCGTGGCAGGCCAGACGGTGGCGGAAGGGGAAGTCCTCGGGCCCCACCTCGATGGAGGCGATTGGCGCCACGGGGCCGGGATTTACCCATTCGTTAAAGGAATAGACGCCGTTCCCAGACTTGCGGAAGCTCTCCATCGGCAGAAAATAGACGGTCCCCCATGTCCACGGATCCCCCGGAGGAGCCGCCCGGTCCCGGGAGAACAGATAGAATCTCTCCGACGAGCCCAGTACGCCGATGCAGGCGTTCCGGATGCTGCGTCCCGCCCGGCCCCGGTCCAGCACGGCGAAGAATAAGGACCAGATGGCGTCACGGGTGGCGAAGACGGCGTTCACGGGGGTTCCGTCGTACCGGGTCTGTCCGGCCGGCTCCAGCAGGCGAATGCCGGCATGGTTGGAGCCGTGCAGCACAACGGGCTTGGTCCGAACCACGTATTGGATGAACCGCCACTTGGGGTAGGGGCTGTCGTACCGGACCGTGCCGTCCGAGCGGGCGGCCTCCTGGAGGAGTCTCTCGTATACTTCCGCCTCTTGGACCGTGAACCGGTAACGGGGACCGGTATAGAACATGAGACGCAGCGGCAGGGTCAGAAGATGCGAGCTCATCGGCTACCCTCCTTTTTTCACTCTTGCTCCGGTTCGTCAGGGGCAGGGAAAAAATAGTCGTCCAGCACCCCCTGGGCGCTGCCCCCGCCGGGGACCCGGCCGATCTGGAAGCGGAGGCCCTCCGGCTTCCCGGCGATCACGAGGTCGACGGTATCCGGACGGCCGTCCACCCATTGGTAGCCGAGCAGGCTATCCCGGGGGATCAGGTCGGAGTTGGCCTTCAGGCCGTAACGACCGAGGCCGTCCCGCTCCAAGAAGCTGACGGCCCACCAGACCAGGGCCATCAGGACGTATTTGCTCCACCCTTCGATTTGTATTAGGAGCAGGGAGGCGGTTATGCCTGCGGCGAAGTTCCATCTTAGCTTTCCGTCTATGACGGAGCCGGTCAACAGAATGGGGCCGGCGGTTTTTTTGGCGCGATACGCCCGTAAGGCCGCAATGGCTGTGCTAAGCAGCAGCGCGGAGATTAGGATGGAGAAGAAGCTCATTGGTAAGGCTCCTCTTGACATGGATTCCATAATTTGGTTCCTATTCGGATCATACCATAGATCCGGCGGGCCGGGCAGCCTTTTCTTGGCGCGGCGGAGGGCAGGCCTCCTCTATATTCCTTGCTTTTTTTGTGTATAATAGTAAGAAGTTCTTATTGGATCGATCTGGCAATCATTTACCGCGAGAAGGGCTGGTTTTATGGAGAACAAAAGTACGGCATCCAACTTTATCAAAACCATCATGCAGGAGGATCTGAAGGAGGGCCGCGTGAAGGAAGTGGTCACCCGCTTTCCTCCGGAGCCCAACGGCTATCTGCATATCGGACATGCCCGGGCCATCACCATCAACTTCGAGCTGGCGGACCAGTTCGGCGGCCGGACCAACCTCCGCTTCGACGATACGAACCCGCTGAAGGAGGACGTGGAATTCGTCAACTCCATTCAGGAGGACGTCAAGTGGCTGGGCTTCGAATGGGAGGGGCTTCACTATGCTTCCGACTACTTCGAGGAGATGTACGAGCGGGCCCTGGTGCTGATCCGGAAGGGGCTGGCTTATGTGGACGACCAGTCGGCCGAACAGATCCGCGAGACCCGCGGCACCCTGACGCAGCCCGGCAAGGAAAGTCCCTACCGGAACCGCACCCCGGAGGAGAACCTGGATCTGTTCCAGCGGATGCGTGCCGGCGAGTTCAAGGACGGCGAGCGGGTGCTCCGCGCCAAGGTCGACATGAATTCTCCGAATATCAATATGCGGGACCCGGTCATCTTCCGGATCTCCCATACCCATCACCATAACACCGGCGACAAGTGGTGCATCTACCCGATGTATGCTTATGCCCACCCGCTGGAGGACGCCATCGAGGGCGTCACCCACTCGCTGTGCTCGCTGGAGTTCGAGGATCAGCGGCCCTTCTACGACTGGGTCATCCGGGAGACGGAGATGCCCCATGTGTCCCGCCAGTATGAGTTCGGCAAGCTGAAGATCGCAGGCGCCATCATCGGCAAGCGGTACATCAAGCAGCTGGTCGAAAAAGGTGTCCTAGACGGCTGGGACGACCCCCGCGTCTATACCGTGAGCGGCATGCGCCGGCGGGGCTTCACCCCGGAGGGCATCCGGGCCTTCATCCGCGAGGCCGGCGTCTCCAAGAGCAACGGCACCGTGGACCCGCGGATGCTGGAGCACTTCATCCGCGAGGATCTGAAGCTGAAGGTGCCGAGAACCATGGGCGTGCTGCGGCCGCTGAAGGTGGTCATCACCAACTACCCGGAGGGGCAGGTGGAGATGCTGGACACCGAAGTGAACGCGGAGGTGCCGGAGATGGGCATGCGGCAGATTCCGTTCTCCCGCGAGATCTACATCGAGCAGGACGACTTTACGGAGAACCCGCCGCCCAAGTACCACCGCCTGTATCCCGGCAACGAGGTGCGACTGAAGGCCGCTTACTTCATCAAGTGTGAGGAAGTGGTGAAGGACGCCGAGGGCAACGTCGTGGAGCTGCGCTGCACCTACGACCCTGAGACCAAGTCGGGCTCGGGCTTCACGGGCCGCAAGGTGAAGGGGACCATCCACTGGGTGGAGGCCACCCGGGCGGTGCCCGCCGAGTTCCGTCTCTACGACGCCCTGGTGGCGGAGAAGGGAGCGGACGAGGAGAATGAGGAGGAAGGCGCCGCAGCAGGCGACGACATCCTGAAGGGGATCAATCCGAAGTCCCTCGAGATCATCCAGGGCTTCGTGGATCCGAGCCTGAAGGGCGCCAAGCCCCAAGACAAGTTCCAGTTCTTCCGCCACGGCTACTTCAACGTGGACTCGAAGAACAACACGCCGGAGAAGCCGGTGTTCAACCTGACGGTGTCGCTCAAGAGCTCGTTCGATTAAAGATTGCAACGTCCAAAAAAACCGGCCTTCCATCGAGCGGAAGAGCCGGTTTTTGGCATGCATACAGGTGGTGTGCGATTAGGATGAGGCCTGGTACTCGTGCTCCAGAATGGAGAGGATGGTGACCGATACGTACTGGCCGTCGAGGAAGAGGCAGTCCCGGAGGGTGCCCTCCACCTGGAAGCCCTCGGATTCGTACAGGCTCCGGGCCAGCGGGTTGTTGCTGCGGACGTCGAGCCACAGCCGGTGGGCGTTCCACCGGTTGAAGGCGCAGCGCTTCGCCAGCTTCAGCACGTCGCGCCCGATGCCCTGCCCCTTCTCGGTGACTACCAGCCGCAGAAGCTCGATGCTCCGCGCCGGGTTGTTCAGGCCGGCCAGGATCATGTAACCGGAGGGCTCCATGTTCGTCTCGATGATGACGTGCGCCGTATCGGTGCCCTCCACCGCCTTACGGTGCTGCTCCTTCGTCCATTGGCTGACGTAATTCCGGTTCTCCGGATGGTTCTCGGCCTCGAGGACAAAGTCCAAATCGTTCGGACGGGTCACCCGCAGGATGACCCTCTCCGAGCTTGCCAAGATCATGGCCATGTTCGTCAACTCCTTTCAACCATCATACCATATTTTAGGGGGTTGCGAGGAGGTGGCGGGATGACGGCCGGGATCAGAGCGCCCAGTTGCCCTGCCGGAACAGCGGCTCCAGGCTGCCGTCCGCGGTTTCGCCGTCGATGTCGAGCCCCGCCGAACCCATCATGAAGTCCACATGCGCCAAGCTCCGGTTGGCCCCGTGCCGGTCCAGCTCCTCCGGCGTCATGCCGGTGCCGTCCTTCAGCGTGTACGGATAGGCGTTGCCGATGGCCAGATGGCAGGAGGCGTTCTCGTCGAACAGCGTGTTGTAGAAGATAACGCCCAGATCCGAGATCGGGGACCGGTGCGGGACCAAGGCCACCTCGCCGAGGTAATGGCTGCCCTCGTCCATCTCGATCAGGCTTGTCAGGGCCTCCAGGCCCTTCTCCGCGGAGTAATCCACGATCCGGCCATCCCGGAACGTCAGGGAGAAGCCTTCGATCATGGTGCCCGAGTAGTTCAGGGGCAGCGTCCCCTTAACGGTGCCGTGGACCCCATCCTTGCGGGGCAGTGTGAAGACCTCCTCCGTCGGCAGGTTTGGCAGGAAGCGAACGCCTGCGGTCGTCGGGTTGGAGCCGCCGAACCAGACGTGCCCCTCGGGGAGCTCCACTCTGAGATCGGTGCCCGGACCCCGGTAGTGCAGCGCCCGGTACCGCTTGGCGTTCAGAAGATCCACCCGGCTCTGCAGGGCGGCCAGATGGGCCTCCCAAGCGGCGACGGGATCCTCCTCGTAGATCCGGTTCACCCGGAAGATCTTGTCCCACAGCTCCATCGCAGCCGCCTCCGGATCAAGCTCCGGAAATACCTTGGCAGCCCAGGCAGGCGTGGGCACGGAGGCCATGGCCCAGACGTTGCTGCCCTTGTACAGGTAGGAGCGGAAGCCCTTGTTGGCCTCCGCAGCCGTCTTGTTGGCAGCCGACACCCGGCCGGAGGGGATGCCCTTCAGCAGCTCCGGGTTGGGTGCGTAAATCTGCAGATAGGCGCCGCCCTGCTCCATGAACTCCTCCAGCCCCTTGGATTTCCAGAGGGGATATTCGGTGAAGGCCTCGTCAGGAGCACATTCATACTTGATCCGCGTCACCGTCTCGTCGTTCCAATCCACGTAGACCTGCCGCGCTCCGGCCTCGTAGGCTTTCCGCACGACCTTGCGCGCGAACGGGGCGGAATCCAGATTGGCATTGACGAAGAGCGACTGTCCCTGCTGCAGATTCAGCCCGATGCGCACGATCAGCTCGGCGTACCGGTCCATGTACGTTTCCAAACGCTGCTGTTCCATAAGGACCCTCCTTAGAGTCAAAAGTTCAGTTCTTCTATTATCGCCTGCTCCCGGCTCAATGTAAAATCAACCGGCGCCGCCTTCGGGCCTCCGACATTTCCTCCAAAAGGCCCACACCTCCGGGGCGGAGCGCCATAGGGTGTAGAGAGTGGAGAAGGAGGTTTAGTCACATATGGGTAATTGCACGGATACCGTCTATTTATCTTCCCGGGTTCAGCCCGGAAGCGGCGTCGGAGCCCGGGTGAACGGGCCTGCGGCTCTGGCCTCGGCCTTGCAGAAGGTGGCTCGCCGCATGGCGCCCTTCTACCGGACGGTGGCCGAAAGCCGCAAGTTCGCCGAGCGCTGGTCCGACGCGGTAACGGGGCTGGAGCTGGACCGCATGCTGAAGCTGCTGAAGGCGGCTTCTCCCCGGATCGGAACCGTCTTTCCCGGAACGAACAGTATCGGGTATTTCGTCACCTTCCCGATTCCCGATCCGGTGGGGCCGTACGCCAACGGAACCACCATTCCGCCGGGAACGACCCAGTCCGTCTTCGAGCCCCGGGCCCATCAAGCTGTTGCGGAGGCCGTTCGGCCCTTGTACCGGTCCTTGGCGGCCAACCGGGCGTTCGCCCTTTCCTTGGCCAAGGCCATAACGGATGAAGATGCGGAGGCGGCAGTCCGGCTGGTCAGAAGCAGGGTCAAAACCGCGTCGCTGCGCTCCGTATCCGTGGATGCGGACGGAATCGCCATGAACTTCCGGTTCGCATTCACCAAATATACCTATCGCAATCTGTTGTTCCGCGATGTGGAGGAAGGAGACGCCGGCTAAACCGGCGGATTCGCGCCGGTCCCCGTTCGCTTCCTCCGGGGAGCCTGCTGCAGGGCCGGCATCCCTGCGTTTCTGCGCACCAATGCGTCTCCGGTACATTTCGTATTTCGGCTCCCCTGTGCTAAAATATGGAAGGGGCATATGGGCCCGTCTTATAACCACTGGAGGAGCGTGTCGGAACTGTGCCAACATCGATAACAGATTGTGCGGTATTGAGCAACGGCGTCAAGATGCCTTGGTTGGGGCTTGGGGTATTTAAAGTGGAGGATGGCGTGTCCGTATCGGAAGTGGTGAAGTCGGCCATAGCCGCAGGCTACCGGTCCATTGACACCGCCATGGTCTACCGGAACGAAGCCGGCGTGGGCCAGGGGATCCGGGAGTCCGGCGTTCCCCGGGACCAGCTGTTCATTACGACCAAGGTATGGAATGCCGATCAGGGGTATGAGTCGACCTTGAAGGCTTTTGAAGATAGCATGGAGCGTCTGGGGCTGGACGATCTGGACCTGTATCTCGTGCATTGGCCGGTCAAGGGCAAGTATGTGGAGACCTGGCGGGCATTGGTGGAGCTCTATCAGCGCGGAAGGGTCCGGGCCATCGGGGTCAGCAACTTCCAGATCCACCACCTGGAGGACGTGATCCGGGACAGCGGCGTGGTGCCTATGGTCAATCAGATCGAGTACCATCCGCATCTGAGCCAGAAGCCGCTGCTTGAATTCTGCAAGCGGAACGGCATCCAGCCGGAGGCCTGGAGCCCGCTGGCCCAGGGCCGGCTGACGGATCATCCGGCTCTGGCGGATATCGGGTCCAAGTACGGCAAGACCCCGTCCCAGGTAATCCTGCGCTGGGATCTGCAGCACGGCGTGGTGACGATTCCGAAGAGCGTCCGGCCGGAGCGGCAGAAGGAAAATGCGGAGATCTTCGACTTTGAGCTGAGCGCAGACGACATGGCCGCTATCGACGCCTTGAATCTGGACCAGCGGATCGGGCCGGATCCCGACAACTTTAACTTCTAAGCGCGGATTGCGGCATGTGGTATACTGGATCAAACGCGTAAGGATGTGGATCCATGGAATGCCGTGCCGGATGTGCCGCCTGCTGCATCGCCGTATCCATCTCGTCTCCGATCCCCGGCATGCCGGAAGGGAAGCCGGCGGGGGTACCCTGCGTCCAGCTTACACCGGACCTGCGGTGCCGGCTGTTCGGCCAGCCGGACCGGCCGGCGGTGTGCGGCAGTCTGGCCGCCTCCGAGGAGATGTGCGGGAAGTCGAATCCGGAGGCCTTCGCTTATCTGGAGGAGCTGGAACGGCTCACTTCGCCGAAGACGATAGCAGCGGAATAAGAGAATCCTTGATCGAGAAGCCTCTCCCCGGCCTGGCCGGGAAGAGGCTTTTTGCCGTATTGGGGCGGGTTAGGCGGAGGGGGCCGCTTCCGTTGCCAATATTTTGCCTACTCCGCTCTTATAGGCAGTCCTACCTCCGAATAGTATAATAGAATAACTCTAAATAATTGTGGAAGATTCCCATAACCCCGAGGCGGTGGACTCTTGTGATGCACAAATACCGGAATCTGTTTCTCGATTCCCTTGCTCAATCGATCGACAAGCTCAAAGGCTCCTCCGCCGCGGAAGGACGGGAGGTATACCGCCTGCTGCACAGCGTGCGGGGGACGGCCGGCACCTTGGGGCTGGACCGATTCTCCCTGCTGGCGGCGGAATGGCTGGAGCAGCTGGACGAAGAGGACGACTCCGTCTGGCCGGAAGAGACGCTGAAGCGGCTCCTCGGGCAGCTGGAGGCAGCCGCTCGGGAGCTGCAGTCGGCCGCGGCTTCGCTGCAGGCCGAGGCGGCGGGCGTGCCGGAGTCCCGCACGGCTGCGCAGGCCAAGCGGAGCTTGTCCGGCCAGGCGTCCGGCACCTTGGGGCTGCAGGAGCATGCGTCGGAGAAGAGCGCGCTGGTGCTGGTGCTGGACGACGACCCGGCTCTCCTGCAGGCCGTCAAGGACGGTCTGGAGACCGCGGGGTGGATGGTGCTGGCCGTGCAGGACGCGAAGCAGGCGGAGCGTCTGTTCTTCGAGATGAACCCGGACCTCGTGATGCTGAACATCCTCCTGACGGCGGAGAGCGGCTTCGACGTGCTGCGGCGCATCGCACCGCTTGCGGAGAATGCCTTCGTGCCGGTCATGATGATGAGCGGGAAGACCGACAAGGCCACCCGGATCCGCTGCTACGAAGAGGGCGCCGACGCTTTCTTGGCGAAGCCCGTGGACTTGGAGGAGCTGGTGCCGTGGGTGGCCCGGCTGCTGGAGCGACGCATCCGCCTGAAGCGGATGCTCCTGCAGGACCCGCTGACCGGCGCCCACACCCGGATGTTCTTCCGGATGGAGCTGCAGCGGAGACTGGCCGTGCAGGCGCAGCCGGGCAGCGTGGAATATGTGGCCTGCTTCGACATCGACGGCTTCGGGGAGATCAATGACTATTACGGCCACTCGGAAGGCAACCGCCTGTTGACGGAGCTGGCCCGGCTCATCCGCCGCGTGGCCCGCGGCGGCGATATGCTGATCCGGGACCATGGGGACCGGTTCTTCCTCATGATGGCCCGAGAGAAGCCGGAGGATGCCGCGCAGACGGTGGAGGAGGTGCTCCGGGAATTCAAGGCGGCGGTCCGCCGGACGGAGCTGGGCTCCTATTCCCGCACGGCTTCGGCGGGCTTGGCGGCGGTCCTGTCCCCGGGAGCCGAGCCGGAGGAATGGCTGGACCGGGCCCAGCAGGCCATGCGGTCAGCCAAGGCGGACGGAGGCGGTCTGCTCCGCATCTTCGACCAGGAGCATCCCTCCTGCACCCTGCCTCAGCTGCGGGTGGCCATCGTCGACGACGATCCGCTTCTGTGCCAGATGCTGCAGCGCCAGCTCGACGGGCTGGGCGGCCCGGGAATCCGCACGGATATCCGGACCTATCCCGACGGGGAGCAGTTCCTGGAGGACGAGTGGCATACGGGACCGGGCACCACGCTGCTGGTGCTGGACCGCTTGATGCCGCGGATGAACGGCATGGAGGTGCTTCGACGGCTGCGGGCGTCCTATGACCGCCGCAAGTACCGCATCGTCATGCTGACCGGAGTGGACGCGGATGCGGACGTGGCCAGCGCCATCGAGGAAGGCACCGACGACTACCTGACGAAGCCCTTCAGCCTGGTGGAGCTGGAGGCCCGGCTGAAGCGCTTCGTCCGGGGTATACGCAAATGAGGCCGCCTTCGATGACACTGACGGAGGCCATATGGGCGGCGGGCGCCATGCTTGCGGCGCTGCTGCTGCTCCTGGCTTATCTCGTCGCCTTGAAGGCCGCAGCCAACCGGCGGGAGCACCGGAAGCAGCTCTGGCTCCATAGACTGGCGGAGGACAACTCGGCCTTCGAGCGGTATCTGTCCGGCGGAGACCGGGAGTCCCGCACGATGGTTCCGCGGCGGGCGCTGGACCTGCAGGTGTTCGAGGAATACCTGCTCCACCGCCTGAAGCTGAATCAGACCGCCGCCGAGGCGGAGCGGGTTCGGGATTACGCCGAGCGCTACCTGAGCGGCTACTGCCGCAGCAGGCTCCGGCACCGGCGCAAGAGTGAGCGCCTGAACGCCATGCTGGCGGTGGAGAGCTTCCGCCTCTCGAGCCTGATTCCGGAGGTGGCCCGGTTCTTGGACGGCGGGGAGCCGGAGGAGCGCCATCTGGCGTTCCGGGTGCTGGCCCGGCTCCAGTACGGGCCGGCTGCGGAGCGGCTGGCGGAGAACCGCCCGCCCCTGCCCGTGTTTGTCATCCGGCAGGTGCTGCAGGTGCTGGACGCCGGAGTGCTGGAGCAGCTCATGGACCGGCTGGAGACGCTGCCGGCAGAGGTGCAGGCCAACCTGATCGACGCGGTCCGGATCCGCAATCTCCGGACGGAGGGGCTCCTGCACCGGTTGGAGGAGCTGCTCGAATCCGGCCAGGCGGAGCTGCGCATCCGGGCACTGAAGGCGGTGGCCAACTTCGGCTATATGACCGATGCCGCCGTGGAACGATTCCTTCGGCGGCTGGCGGAGGAGCCGCCGGAGCAGTGGCAGGAGCGTCTCATGGCCGTCCGGCTGATGGGCAGCCTGCGGGATGAGCGGTTCGCCGGCCGGCTGGAGCAGCTGATGGGAGATCCCGTCTATCTGGTCCGCATCGAAGCGGCCAAGTCCTTGGGTATGCTGCGGGGCGGCCGGGACCGCCTCGTGCGGATTGCGGCGGAGCATCCGGACCGGTATGCCCGGGAGATGGCACAGGAAAGGCTGGTGGCCGGAGGATGAGCGACGTATGGATCTACCGTCTGGGACGGGTCCTGGAGGCATTCAATATGGGCCTGATGGTGTATGTGGCGCTCGTATCCTTGTTCTACCTGGTGCTGTTCGCCGTGTCCGCCCGGAAGCTGCGTGCGGAGCGGGGGCTTCGGGCGGAGGCTTATGAGGAGGCCCTGAACTCGGCCTTCACCCCGCCCTTGTCCATCATTGTGCCGGCCTACAACGAGGAGGTCGGCATCGTCTCCAGCGTCCGGTCCCTGCTCAGCATCAGCTACCGGGAGTACGAGATCGTCGTGGTGAACGACGGCTCCAAGGACGGCACGGTGGACAAGCTGATCGGGGAGTTCGACATGCTGGAGCTGAAGGAGAAGGTGATCTGGAGCGGCCTGCGCAAGGAAACCAAGCCGATCCGCAAGGTGTACCGGTCCCGGAGGCACGCGAACCTGCTGCTCATCGACAAGGAGAACGGCGGCAAGTCCGACGCACTGAATGCGGGCATCAACATGTCGCGGTATCCGTACTTCGTCTCGCTGGACGGGGATACGGTGCTGGAGCCGGACGCCTTCTTGAAGGTGGTCCGCCCGATCATGGAGGCCAGTCCGGGGGAGGAGATCATCGCCACCGGAGGCAACGTGGGCATCGCCAACGGCAGCGGCATCGTCAGCGGGCACCTGGCCCGGGACGCCGTGGGACTCTCGCGCAACCGGCTGGTGGTCATGCAGGTCATCGAATACCTGCGGGGCTTCCTGATGGGGCGCATCGCCCTGGCCCGGTTCAATGTCCTCCTGATCGTCTCGGGGGCCTTCGGCGTGTTCCGCAAGGACTGGGTCATCGAGGCCGGTGGCTATGAGGTCGATACGGTCGGCGAGGACATGGAGCTGATCGTCCGCCTCCACCGGATGATCCGGGAGAAGAAGAGCCGGGCCCGGATCGCTTACATCCCCGATACGGTCTGCTGGACCGAGGCGCCGGAGTCTCTGACGATTCTGCGGAGGCAGCGCACGCGGTGGCATCGGGGGCTGTTCGAGAGCCTGTGGCGGCACAAGCGGATGCTGCTGAATCCCCGCTATGGCCGGATCGGACTGCTGGCGTTCCCGTACTACGTCTTCGTAGAGCTGCTGGGGCCTCTGGTGGAGTTCTTCGGCTACCTGACGCTCTTGGCGGACGGGATTCTGGGCAATGTGTACTGGGCCTATGCCGGCGTCCTGTCCGTGCTCCTGCTCCTGTACGGCTCGTTCCTCTCCATGGGGGCCGTGCTGTTGGAGGAGTGGAGCCTGCGCAGGTACCCGAGGATCGGGCACCTGATCCGATTGTTCTTCTATGCGGCGTCGGAAACCTTCTGGTACCGTCCGGTCATGACGGTCTGGCGTTTTCAGGGCCTCTTCCAAGCCCTTCGCGGCAAAAAGCACGGCTGGGGCGACATGGTCCGCAAAGCCGGCGTTATGGACCGCAAAACCATCTCAAAATAGCGGGAGGGAGCCGCCATGAACATGAAACGCATCAAAGGGCTTCTCCCTTATCTGACGGTCCTGCTGCTCGCCGCCGCGCTGGCCGCCCCCTGGGCGTTGTGGATGCTGAAGCCGACCCAGCCTGTGAAGACGGTCATTCTGGACAAGACCGTGCCGGACACCAGCTACCGGGAGCACAAGGGCCTGATGTGGCTCTTGAACCACAAGAAGGTAGGGAGCGGACTGGGAGGGGGCGCCTACCGGTATGATAAGGACTATTACGGGTTCTATCCCGGGAACGACAAGGTGTTCCGGGTCCGCGACCTGCCCGCTGACCTGGGTGAGAACGGGACGGATCTGCTCTACGTGACGGATGCTTACGGCGTATACGAGGAAGAGTTCACGGGCGCCAACCCGTCCGGGAACCGGTCCAAGAGCCTCTACGGCGGCATGACCCGGGAGGACGCGGCCAAGCTCCGCAGCTACCTGGCGGCGGACCGGCCCTCCACGCTGGTGGCGGAGTTCAACACCTTCGGCTCGCCGACGGAGGAGGCCGTGCGGGAGGAGCTCTATGAGCTGCTCCGGGTCCGCTGGACCGGCTGGATCGGCCGCTATATCCCGGATCTTCAGGAGGGGGGCGAGGCCCCCGGCTGGGCCGTGGACAACTATGAGCGGCAGACCGGCCGGGAATGGGCGTTCCGCGGGCCGGGCTTCCTGTTCGTGGACGATGCCGACCGGGTGCTGGTACTGGAGGAAGGCAAGGACACGGGAAGAGGCGGGCTTACGATCGGCTTCACCGGGGAGGGCCAGGCGCTGACCGGGCTGAAGGGCTCCTATTATTACAATTATTGGTTCGACGTGGTGGAACCCCTGTCCGGCGGGCGGACGCTGGCTGAGTACAAGCTGGACGCCACTCCCGAGGGGCTGGCGAAGCTGGCGGAGCAGGGCATTCCCGCCGTCTTCCCGGCGGTGATCCGGGGCTCCTCGGGCCCCCATGCCACCTACTACTTCTCAGGGGACTACGCTGATAAGGGGACGGTCCCCGGATACTACCAATACGAGGGCCTGGCCCGCCTGAAAAGCTGGCTCACCCCCGACCGCCGGGGCAGCGAGGAGGCCTTCTTCTGGAAGGTCTACGCGCCTCTGATGGACGGGGTAATCCGGGAGCTGCACTCCAGGGTGGAGGCCTTCCGGCCTGCTCCGCCGCCCGAGCCGCTCGTAGAGGGCGGCGTGAAGCTGGCTGCACGGACCTCCGGGCAGATGCTGCAGGTGTACCGGAGCGGCTCGTGGGCGGACTACTTCGTGAAGGGCGTCAACATGGGGATGGCCCGGCCGGGCCAGTGGTTCACGGAGCTGCCCCGGGACGTGAACGTCTATTACCGCTGGCTCGAGGGCATCGGCTCCATGAACGCCAACACGGTCCGCGTGTACACGCTGATGCCGCCGGAATTTTACCGGGCGCTGCTGTCCTATAACGCTTCCCACGGAGACCGGCCGCTCCTGCTGCTGCAGGAGATCTGGCCCGAGGAGAGCCCGGAGGGAATGAATGTGCTGGCGCCGGCTTACATGGCGGAATACCGCAAGGAGATCGAGGCGGCGGTGGACGCGGTTCACGGCAGGGCGGACATCCCCGAGCGGAAGGGCCGGGCCTACGGCAAGTACGAGGCGGACGTGTCCGCTTACGTGCTGGCCTATCTGGTAGGCCGGGAGCTGGAGCCCGACGAGGTGAGGGGCACGGATGCCAAGAATGCAGGCTACGCCTTCAACGGCACGTATCTGGCTACAGAGGGGGCCAGCCCCTCTGAGGCTTGGCTGGCGGCAAGCATGGACCACGCACTGACCTACGAGGCGGACCGGTATGGCTGGCAGCACCCGGTGGCCTTGGTCAGCTGGCCCACGCTGGATCCGATGGAGCATGACTCCGAGTGGAACCCCCAGGGGAAGAAGGAGCTGGAGTTCAACGACAGCGCCGTCATCGACATCCGCCATCTGAAGGCGGGACCCGGCCTTCGGACCGGCTTGTTCGGCGCCTACCACATCTATCCGAACTATCCAGACTTCATGAACAACGAGGCACAGTATGACGCGTACCGGGATGAGGAGGGGCGGCTCCGGTACGGAGGCTATCTGCAGGAGCTCATGGCGGCGCACACCGGGTACCCCGCCCTGGTGGCTGAATTCGGCCTTGCGACCGGCATGGGCAATGCCCACACGAGCCCCGACGGATACAACCATGGAGGCTTGACGGAGGAGGAGCAGGGCCGGGGCATCGTCCGGATGATGAAGGCCATCCGGCAGGAGGGCTACGCAGGCGGCGTCGTCTTCGAATGGATGGACGAATGGGCGAAGAAGACCTGGGTCACGGAGCCGTTCATGATTCCGTACGACCGCCACGCCGTCTGGCACAATATGGCGGACCCGGAGCAGAATTACGGGCTCTTGGCTATGGAATCCCTCAAGCCCGGCCCTGCGGGGGCCGCCCTGGACGGGAAGGGAGCCGTCCGTCGGCTGGAGCTCCGGGGGGATGCGTCCTATCTCTATATGGACGTGACGTTGGCGGAGCCCTACAACCCGGAGCGGACCGAGCTCCTGCTGGGCATCGATACCCTGGATCGGGCCCGGGGGGAGCGGTATTATCTCGACAGCCGCGTCGAGGCTCCGTCGGCGATGGAGTTCACGGTGGTCATTAGGGGCGCCGGAAATTCCAAGCTCCTGGTCATCCCCTCCTACAACCGGACTAATCTGAAGTTCTCCCCGGGTGTGTCGGAACAAGGGCGCTTCGAGGAGATGAAGACCCTCATCAACAAGATGAGGGTGGCCCGGGACGGACGGGTCTTCCCCATGGATTACGAGGCCTCCGGCGACCTGCGGTATGGGACTCTGGACGATTCCACACACCAGTGGTACGCGGAAGGCAATCAGGTCCATGTCCGGATTCCCTGGGGACGGCTGAACGTGACGGACCCGTCGCGGGGCACCGTGCTGGATGATCCGGGCCGGTATACGGACATTCCGGGAAGGGATGTCCTGCGGACGGCCGCCTCGGACGGCGTGGCCGTGTCGGCGGCGCTCCGCTCCCCCGGCATGCCGGACCTGCTGGGTGCCCTTCCGGACACGGGGTCCCATGAGCCGTTGGTGCTTCCTTGGAAGCCGTGGGACCGCCCCCTGTACCGGGAGCGGCTGAAGGGAAGCGTTCCGGTGATCCGGGATTACTTCGGAACGCTGCCTTGATAAGGAACTGCCTCCAATTCCTGCGGGAGTTGGAGGTTTTTTTGTGCGGAATAGGGGTGGTCTTGGTGGCTATGACCAAAAATCCTCTCGAAACCATTGCAGCACCGGGTTATAGATGTTAGGATATATGACAACGAATAGAGGGGTTACTTGGAAAGAGGGGGAATCCGCTAATTATGCGTGATATAAACTTACATTGAACTCGTCGGCATTGGGTCAAGGGGGTGAAACCGCTCATTGGGATCCCGCAGCACATTTGGATGAAGATACATAATGACGGAGGAAACAGGGAATGGTAATCACGAACTCCGCCTATCTTCGCATGCTTACGGGCCCTGCAGGCATGTCGATCGCAGGAATATATTGACGTCCGGTCAATTGGGGCGATAAGATGGTTTTTGGAGACAAAAGCCATTCTAATCTGGGTCTTCCGCCAGGGGGACCGGATCGGAGGACGGCTGCGCCTTCTTAAGGCGGAATTCCTACATAAGCGTCAAGACAGAACAATAATCGAAAAGCGAGGGGACTTAGAATGAAGAAGATCGGCATTATTTTGACTGCGGCATCTTTGGTATTCGTATCGGCTCTGGCCGGCTGCGGCAAGAAAGAGGATAACAAGCAAGGCGCAGGTGCTTCGGCTGCTCCTACAGCTGCGGCAACCGCAGCAGCAAGCCCGGCGGCAAGCCCGACAGGCGGCTCCGGCAAGGGCGCCAACTTCAAGATCGGCATGGTAACCGACGTAGGCGGCGTAAACGACAAATCCTTCAACCAGCAAGCCTGGGAAGCACTGCAGAAGCTGAATAAGGATACCGGCGCTCAGGTGAAGTACCTTCAGTCCAAGGGCGACACCGACTTCACTCCGAACCTGAACACCTTCGTGAAAGACAACTATAACCTGACCTGGGGCATCGGCTTCATCATCGGCGACGCGATGAAGGATGTCGCCACCAAGAACCCGAACGCCAAGATGGCCATCATCGACAACACCGTCGATGCGCCGAACGTGAAGTCCATCACCTTCGCCGAACATGAAGGCTCCTACCTGGTGGGCGTGGTCGCAGGCCTGATGACCAAGTCGAACAAGATCGGCTTCGTCGGCGGCATCGAGATCCCGGTTATCAAGCGCTTCGAAGCCGGCTTCAAAGCGGGTGTCGCAGCTGTTAAGCCCGACGCCAAGGTGCTGGTGAACTACACTGCCGCCTTCGACAAGCCGGACCTGGGCAAATCCGCCGCAGCCACCATGTACAACGACGGCGCGGACATCATCTTCCACGCTGCGGGCGCAACCGGCAACGGCGTGTTCAATGAAGCCAAGGACCGCGTGAAGGGCGGCAAGAAAGTATGGGTTATCGGCGTGGATAAGGACCAATCTCTGGAGTTCGGCACCGACGTAACCCTGACCTCCATGATGAAATATGTAGACCGTGCGGTGTATGAGGCCTCCAAGTCCCTGATCGAGAACGGCACCTTCGACACCAAGCCGGTTACCCTGGGCTTGAAGGACAACGGCGTAGGTCTTCCGGCCAACAACCCGAACGTACCGGCCGACGTCATCAAGAAGGTCGACGAGTACAAAGCGAAGATCGTAAGCGGCGAAATCAAAGTTCCGGAAAAGTGAGCGTGATTCCATGAACCGAGCGGCAGCCTTAGAATCCGCTCCCGTCGTGGTCGAGATGCGCGGGGTGACCAAGCGGTTCCCCGGCATCGTGGCGAATGATTCCATCTCCCTGGAGCTGAAGAAGGGCGAGATCCACGCGCTCCTGGGAGAGAACGGCGCCGGCAAGTCGACGCTCATGAATATCCTCTTCGGGCTGTATCAGCCCGAAGAAGGGGATATTCTCGTGAACGGCGAACGTGTCGTCATCGACGGGCCGAATAAAGCAATCAAGCTCGGTATCGGAATGGTGCACCAGCACTTCAAGCTGGTGCACCCTTTTACCGTAGCGGAGAATATTATTTTGGGAAGCGAGCCCAAGAAGGGCCTCGCGATTAATATCCGTCAAGCGGCGGCCGAGGTGCAGCGATTGTCCGAGCTGTACGGCCTGAAGGTGGACCCCTACGCCCGGATCGAGGATATCTCGGTCGGGATGCAGCAGCGGGTGGAGATTCTCAAAACCTTGTACCGCGGTGCGGATATTATTATTTTGGACGAGCCGACGGCGGTCCTGACTCCGCAGGAGATCGAGGAGCTCCTCGACATCATGAGGAATCTGGTGGCCCAAGGCAAGTCCATCATTCTCATCACCCACAAGCTCAAGGAAATTATGGCCATTGCAGACCGGGTCACCATCATCCGCAGAGGCAAGGTGGTAGGCTCCGTTCAGACGGGGGAGACAACACCCCAAGCTTTGGCGGAAGCCATGGTGGGTCGCAACGTCTCCTTCGAGATCGCCAAGGGCGAATCCAAGGTGGGACAGCCGGTGCTGCAGGTCCGCGAGCTGACCGTCCGCGACGCCCGGGGGCTGAAGGCGCTGAACGGCATCTCGCTGGAGGTCCGCAGCGGAGAGATTCTCGGAGTGGCCGGCGTGGACGGCAACGGGCAGAGCGAGCTGATCCAGGCTCTGACTGGACTGGCCAAGGCGGAGGGAGGCCAGATCCTGCTGAACGGCAAGGATCTGACCAACCGTACCCCACGGGTGATCTCCGAGGCGGGACTCTCCCTGATCCCGGAGGACCGGCACAAGCACGGGCTGGTGCTGGACTTCAGCATGCGGGAGAATATGGCGCTCGGCACCTACTACAAGCCGCCGTTCAACAAGAACGGCTTCATGAACGAAGAGGCCATGGAGGAGCATGCGGTCCGCCTGATCCGGGAGTTCGACGTCCGGACTCCGGGTACGCACACCAAGGCCCGCTCGCTCTCCGGCGGCAACCAGCAGAAGGCCATCATCGCCCGGGAGGTCGACAAGAACCCGGACCTCTTGATTGCGGCTCAGCCCACCCGCGGGCTGGACGTAGGTGCCATCGAATTCATCCACAGCCGCTTGATCGAGCAGCGGAACAAGGGCAAGGGCGTCCTGCTGGTCTCCTTCGAGCTGGATGAGATTCTGAAGCTGTCCGACCGGATCGTCGTCATGTATGAAGGACGGGTGGTCGGCGAGGTCCGTCCGGAAGAAACCAATGATCAGGAGCTGGGCTGCCTCATGGCAGGCAATACCGGCGGGAAAGGAGCGGAGGGATAGCATGGGCAAGTACATGCGTTGGTTTGTCAAGGATTCCGCTCTCATCCCGCTGGCGGCGATCGTCCTCGGTCTTCTGTGCGGAGCGGCCATCATGCTGATCGGGGGCTACAATCCTCTGGTCGCGTATCAGGCACTGTTCATCAAGGTGTTCGGAACCCGGTATGACTTCGGGGAGACGCTGCGGCAGATTACGCCGCTCATCCTGACGGGTCTGTCCGTCGCCTTTGCCTTCCGCACCGGCCTGTTCAACATCGGGGCCGAAGGCCAAGTGATCATGGGCAGCCTGGGTGCGGTATGGGTCGGCATCAAGGTAGACTTCCTGCCCGCCTTCCTGCATGCTCCGCTGGCCGTGCTGGCCGGAGCCGTTGCTGGCGGACTCTGGGGCGCCATTGCCGGCTGGCTGAAGGCCGCTCGCGGCGTCAACGAGGTCATCACCAGCATCATGCTGAACTGGATTGCCCTGTTCCTGTCCAATTACGTCATCAGCCACTTCCTGCTCCGCAAGGGGCAGCAGCGGTCCGAGAACATCCATTCCACGGCCTCCCTCACCTGGAGCCAATTGGGCGAATGGATGGGCGGTTCCCGCATCCATTGGGGCATCCCACTGGCGCTGGTGGCGGTAGCCGTCTTCTTCATCATTCTGTGGAAGACCAAGATGGGCTATGAGCTGCGGGCGGTGGGTCATAATCCCCATGCAGCTCAATATGCAGGGATCAACGTAAACCGGAACGTGGTCAAGGCCATGTTCATCGGCGGTGTCTTCGCCGGCTTGGCAGGCGTGTTCGAGGCGCTGGGCGTATTCGGCTATCAGACCGTTGCGGCGGCCAGCTCGGGCTATGGCTTCGACGGGATCGCGGTGGCGCTCCTCGGCGGCAACAACCCCGTCGGCGTGCTGCTGGGAGCAACCCTGTTCGGCTCCCTGACCTACGGCTCCGCAGGCATGAGCTTCGAAGCGGGTGTTCCCCCGGAGATCATCCGGGTGGTTATTGCGCTTGTCATATTCTTTGTGGCGGCCAGCGGCATGGTCCGCTGGTTGCTGCGCCCGCTGACCGGCGGCCGCAAGAAGGAGGGGGCGGCAGGGTGAATCTGGCAGAGCTGATCAATATCACGTTGGTATTCTCCACGCCCCTGATCCTGGCGGCCATGGGCGGGATATTCTCCGAACGGTCCGGTATCGTCAATATCGGGATCGAAGGCTTGATGGTGGTTGGTGCGTTCGGGGCGGGAGTCTTCTCGTTCTATGCCGAGGACGGAGGGATGGGCGCCCTGTCCCCCTGGGTGGGCATGCTGGCGGCCTTCATCCTAGGCATGCTATTGTCACTCGTCCATGCGGTGGCGACCATCACCTTCAAGGCGGACCAGACGGTCAGCGGCGTCGTCATCAACTTCCTGGCGGCGGGCTTGTGCCTGTACCTGGTGAAGCTGCTCTTCGAGGGCTCGGCGGAGACGACGCACCTGAATGAGGTCTTCTCGAAGACGGCGGTGCCCTTCCTGTCGGACATCCCGTTCCTCGGAGCGGCGCTGTTCCGGGCCTATCCGCCGACCTATCTGGCGTATGCCGTGGTGCTCATCACCTGGTACGCGCTGTTCCGGACGCCGTTCGGCCTGCGGCTGCGCGCCGTGGGCGAGCACCCGAGTGCTGCGGATACCGTCGGCATCAAGGTACAGCGGATGCGCTACATCGGCGTTATGCTGAGCGGCGCCCTGGCGGCATTGGGCGGGGCGACGATCACCCTGACCACTACCAGCGCGTTCTCGCACAACACCATCTCCGGCCAAGGCTTCATCGCCATCGCGGCCATGATCTTCGGCAAGTGGAACCCGTTCGGCGCCCTGGGGGCCGCGGTGTTCTTCGGCTTCGCCACCTCGCTGCGGAACGTGGTGCAGCTGTACGAGTGGTCGGCGAACATTCCGCAGGAATTCATCTTCATGCTTCCCTACGTGCTCACCATTCTGGTGCTGGCAGGGGCTGTCGGCAAGGCAGTCGCCCCGGCCGCCCTGGGCGAGCCCTACGACCCGGGCAAGCGGTGATCCCGAGACCGGCCTAGAGCAAGCTTCGCGACATGCGAGGCTTGCCCGGGCCGGTTTTTTTGTCTTCGGGAGCGGCCGCACACCTGAACAACTTGTACGTACATTTATCGTTGCGAATTTGTCCGGGGCGGGATAGAATGAAACATGAATCGTGACTACGTGAACAAAACGGAGGAAGCCCCATGCTTCTTGGCATCGATATCGGCACGACCAACAGTAAAGCCGGCTTGTTCGGCAAGGACGGCAAGGCCCTCGCCATTGCCAGCCGGCCCACCGCGACCCATCAGAATGAGCGCGGAGAATTCTATTATGAGCCCGAGGAGATGTGGAAGCTCCTGGCGTCGGCGGTTCGCGAAGTGACGCGGGGCGTGGACCCGGCCAAGATCGAAGCCGTCGGCATCACCAGCATGGCGGAGAGCGGCCTCTTGGTGGATCTGGACACCGGCAAGCCCTTATCCCCCTTCATGCCCTGGTTCGATACCTGCTCCAGGCCCCAGGCGGACTATATCAAGTCCCAATGCGACACCTTCGAGCGCTTCCAAGCCAGCGGCCTGCACCTGAGCTTCAAGCTGGGATTGGCCAAGCTCCTATGGTTGAAGGAGCATTACCCGCAGGCCTTCACCCCGAAGGCGCGGTGGCTGTCGGCCTCCGGCTACATCGCGTACCGGCTGTCCGGCGTCATGGGCTTCGACTATTCCCTAGCGGCACGCACCTATGCGTTCCGGGTCGATACGAAGCAATGGGATGAGCCGTGGCTCCGGAAGTTCGGCATCGATCCGGCCATCTACCCGGAGGCGACCCCGTCCGGCACCACGCTCGGCGGCATCACGCCGGCCGCAGCGGCGGAGACCGGCTTGGCCGAAGGGATGCCGGTGGCCATTGCGGGCCATGACCACGTGGTGGCCGCCCTGGCGGTGGGCGCCATTACCCCCGGCGTCATCTATGACTCCATGGGCACGGCGGAGACGCTGGTGGGCACCTTGGAGGAGAAGCCTCTCGGCCGCCAGGAGTTCGAATCGGGCTTGTCCTTCGGCTGCCATGTGGCCAAGGACCGCTTCTTCTGGATGGGCGGCAACTCGTCCTCCGGCGGCTCCGTGGAATGGCTCCGCGCCCAACTGGGCGAAGAGCCCATCTCCTACGAGCGGATGCTCGGCCTGCTCGACAAGACGAAGCCCGGGCCTACCGGCATTCTGTACTTCCCGTATCTGACCGGCAGCGGGGCGCCCGCACCGGATACGAAGGCGAAGGCCGCCTTCATCGGGCTGACGAAGGAGCACGGCCAGGGCGACATCATCAAGGCGCTCCTGGAGGGCACTGCCTACCAGCTGGAGGCCATCCGGCGCTCGGCGGAGGAGATTGCGGGCAGCCCCATCGTCCGGCTGCAGGTCGTCGGCGGCGGCACCCGGAATCCCCATTGGCTGCAGGTGAAGGCGGACGTGTCCGACTTCACGCTGGAGCTGCCTCCGATTCCGGAGGCTACGCTGCTCGGCGCAGCCATGGCGGCCGGCATCGGCGCCGGCTCCTACGCCAGCGCGGAAGAGGCGGCGCAGGCCATCGACAAGAGCGGGGCCCGCACCGTCTCCGGAGATCCGGAGCGCCACACGCTCTACCGGAAGCTCTACGAATCGGGCTACGAGGCCCTGCAGAAGCCGCTTCGCGGATATTATCAATCCTTATAAGAGCCATCCCTTCAGCAAGGCGGGTGTCCGAGGCGGGCATCCGCCTTTTCGCTACCCTTCGACAAAACCCTTCATTGTGGGAAAACCCAACCCATGTTACATTCAGAGTACAGGCAGTACGTATAGAGAAGATCACAGCCGGGAGAGGCTTGGAGGGAGTAGTGAACGATGAAGAAATGGGGATACCGGATTGCCGCAGGAGCCATGGCGGCGGCCCTTCTTCAAGGAACGGCATGGGGAACGGCGGTTCAAGCGTCGCCGTCTGAGGGAGATCCGGGCGTGACGATGAGCATCGGTCCCGTGAAGACCATGATCAGTGCGGAGTCCAACGATACGAACGGACAAGGGGCCGGCTCGGGGAATATTACCCAGGCGATCCAGGCCACCTCGCCCTCGGTCGTAGCCATCATCGGCAAGCACAAGACGGCGGGGAGCAGTGCGGGCCGCTTCGATCTGGCCCACGGCACAGGTGTGATCGTGCGCTCCGACGGCTACATCGTAACCAATGCGCACGTCGTGCAGGAGATGGACCCCATCGTGGTCGTCACCGCCGACGGCAAACAATACGCAGGCAAGACCACCCACATGGACGAGGAGAGCGATCTGGCGCTGGTTCGCATCGAGGCCACGGGCCTGAAGCCGGCGGTATTCGCCGCCCCCACGGCGGCTCAGGTGGGAGATACGGTGATCGCCATCGGCACACCGATTTCTTTTTCGCTCCGGAATTCGGTGACGGTGGGCGTCATTAGCGGTCTGGACCGCTCCGTTAATTCCACGTACCGGCTGCTTCAGACGGATGCGGCCATTAACCCCGGCAACAGCGGCGGCGCTCTCGTGAACCTGAAGGGGGAAGTCGTCGGGATCAATACGCTGAAGTTCTCCGACTACGGCGTGGACAACCTGGGCTTCGCCATTCCGTCGGATACGGTTCAGTACGTGCTGAAGCATTTCCTGCAATACGGCAAGGTGAAGCGTCCGTACGCCGGTCTGGAGCTGGAGGAGAGCTGGGCCGCCGTCGTCGGAATCCCCAGTGACGAGCCGCCGACCGTCAGCTACGTGGAGCCGGGCTCCCCGGCAGACAAAGCCGGCATCAAGAGCGGCGACAAGCTGTTGTCCGTCGGAGGCAAGCCTGTGCGGAACCTGGTGGAGTTCAACGAGCTGCTGAAGGGATACCTGCCTGGGGAATCCGCCAACTTCGCGCTGGTATCGGGGACCTCCGACGTAAGCCGGAGCGTGACGTTCGGCGAGCTGCAGCAGGAGGACGGCATATCCGGCGCTGCAGCGGGGAAAGAAGGGGACTTCGACTCCGACGCGGGCAAGACCCATATCGGCGACAGCCGGTACGGCTGGTCCATGAAGTATCCCTCCGGCGCGGATACGTACTACCAGTCGAAGAAGGGCAACTCCATCACCCTGGGCGATGCCAAGGGGGAGTACTCCCTCCATGTGTCGGTCGAGGAGAAGTCGTACGAATATTCCAAGAGCGCTCTCCTGAAGTCTCTCTCCTCCCAAGCGGAGGGGGGCACCATTCTGGACCGCAAGTATGTCGACGGCAAAAACGGCTCCTATGCCCGGGTCATCAGCAAGGACGACTACGGCTATTACGAGCTGCGGGCATATGATCATGGGGATTACATCTACTACGTGGGCGCCGCCATCTACTCGGAGCAGGTCTACAAGAACAGCATGAAGCGCAAGGGCTACACGGAGCTCCTGGACAGCTTCACCTTCGCCTTCGACAAGAGCGACAAGACCTTGAAGGATATTGCCGTGGAGGATTCGGGCTATCAGCGCTACGTGCATCCGGAATACGGCTACTCCTTCTCCGTACCTGCGGAGTGGGAGGAGGATTACAGCGTCACCGGGCGTTATGAGAACAGCGGCAGCACCCGGCATGCGGAGGTGTATATGGCCTCGATGGCGGAGGGAGATACGCTATCCGCATGGGCGGACCGCACCGCCAGCCGGATCGCCGGCCAATATGCCGCCGGCTATGTCGAAGCCGGGGAGACGGAGAACGCCAAGGTGGCGGGACTGGCCGCCAAGGAGTGGACCTTCAGCTACACCCTGGGGGACAAGTGGACGACGGTGAAGTATTTCTTCGTGGAGAAGGACGGGTACAAGTACCGCCTCGAGATCGGCTATCCGAAGGAGACGCCGGCCAAGGAGGCGGAGGAGCTGGTGTCCAAGGTGAAGGCCTCCTTCGAGCTGTCCGGCAGCCGCAACGCCTCCATCGGCTACATGGAGGACGAGGAGGACCTGATCGACTACGCCAACAAGGTGGAGTACCGCAGCAAGGACTTCGGCTATGCGCTGGAGGTGCCGGAGTATTGGGAGCGGTCGGGCCGTACCGGATCGGCGGGGGATGACGACGAGGGAGAGAGAGTGACCTTTGCGTTCACGGGAGGCAGCTTCTCCATCTCGGCGGATAAGTCCCAGTCCTACGCCGAGCTTCTCGAGGAAATGGAGAAGAGCCAGAAGGAGAGCAAGGAGAACGATGCCGACTACAAGCTGGAGATCACAGACATCGAGATCCTGGGCCTTCCGGCCAAGCAGTTCGATGTGCATTACTCGATCCACAAGGTTCCTTACGAGGATAAGAGCATCCTGTTCGCGAAGAACGGGGTCACGTATGAGGTTCGCCTGCGCCTGAAGGATGCCGTCCGGACCGAAACGAACCTGAAGGACCTGAAGGGGGCGCTGGAGTCCCTGCGGTTTAAGGGCGAGTAAGCGGGCACACTAGAAAGATGACGCGGCAAAAGGTGGGAAAGAACGTGGGCTTCTATGAAACGCTAAGCCGGTATTATGACGAGCTGTTCCCCGCATCGGCCCCCCAGGTCCGGTTCGTGGCCGGACGGGTTCCGGCGGGTGGCGCCATCCTCGACGTAGCGGCGGGAACGGGCAATCTGGCCTTGGAGCTGGCGAAGCTCGGATACCGGGTGACGGCCATCGATGTGGATCCGGCTATGACCGAACGGATGGAGGTCAAAGCGGCGGAGGCCGGAGGCGAGGGCTTCCGGCCGCTGCAGATGGATATGCGGGGCCTGAACACCCTGCCGGCCCAAGCTTATGATGCGGTGCTGTGCGTAGGCAACTCCTTGGTGCATCTGGACAATCTCATCGAGATCGCCGATGCGGTGATCCGGATGTACGACCGGCTGAAGCCGGGAGGCACCCTGGTCCTCCAGGTCGTCAATTACGACCGGATCCTCCGGGACCACGTGAAGGAGCTGCCCTTGATCGAGCGCCAAGCGGGAGAGGACCGGGTGGTCTTCCGGCGCACCTACGAGATGGGGGAGGACGGCATCCTGTTCCTGGGCCACCTGACGGTGGAGGGACGGGAGGCTCGGGAGACCTACGAGAGCGAGGTCCGGCTCCTGCCGCTGCAGAGTGAAGAGCTGCTGCAGATTATGGACCAGTTCGGACTGCCGGTTCCCGAGCTGTACGGCAGCTTCCAGGGCGAGCCGTACGCTCCGGATTCGCCGGCCATCGTGGCCGTGCTGCGCAAGCCGGAGGACTGAACGGCTGGATAGGAACGGCAGGATAGGAACGGCAGGATAGGAACGGCAACGGGAAGAGAGGCTGCGGCCTCTCTTTTTTTGTTTGGTGTTGTGTTGGGCGGAGGGGGCGTCTCCAGGGTGGAGGCTGGGTTAGCTAACGGTTGCCAGAAGGGTTATTCGCCTGATGATCCGCGATTTTGCATGGTAACGGTTGTCAGGAACGTTATTTCTTCGTCTACAGCAACGGGGAAGCGATATTTTGACGAATAAGCGCTATAGCAACCGTTAGAAAATGAAGTTGCCCTCTGGCGAGCGAATAAGCTCCGTGGCAACCGTTAGACGTCGCTGATCACGCTGCGCCTCCCCCCAAGCGAAGGGGGGTTGGAATTCGGCTGGTAAATTCGGTAAGATAGGAGAAGTGTTTCTTGAAGGAGGAAAGATGCGCATGACCCCGGTCTCATTCATACTCATTGTGATTAACACCCTGATACTCGTGAGCGGGCAGTTCCTGTGGAAGTTCGGCATGCAAAAAAGCCCCGGCGGCTTCGGCACCGTCGGCGGGGTGTTCCAGCTGTTCCTGTCGCCCTACGTGCTCTCCGGACTGGCGATGTACGGGGTGGCCACTGTGCTGTGGCTCTACATTCTGTCCCGGGTACCGCTCAGCATGGCTTACCCGATCCAGAGCCTAGCCTATATCCTTGCCGTCATCGGCGCTTACTATATCTTCGGCGAGCCGCTGAATGCCGCCAAGATCATCGGCTGCGTGCTGATCCTGGCCGGCGTCTCCTTGATTGGGTGGAAGGGGTAGAGGCGGCGTGAACGAATTGGATACTCATACACAGCGAGGCCCCCGAGCCTCCTGGACCACCCATCGATACCGGAAGACGGTCCTGATCCTCCTGGCCGCAACTTTCCTGCTCAAGTGCCTGCTGATCGGCTTCTTCGGCACGCGGTACGATTACGGCTCCGATGACCGGGGTTATTTGGAATCGGCCCGGATTCTGGCGGAGGAGGGACGCTTCACCTACAACGACCCGAACCGCCCGACCGTCTTCATCACCCCGGCGCTGCCGGGAACCCTGGCGCTTCTCTACAAGATCACCGGCGGAGGTGTCGCCCTGGAGCAGACCTTCCGGGTGCTACAGGCCGCTATGGTCGGCGCCGCTCTGTATCTGCTATACCGGATCGGCTCCCGGATCTTCGGGGAACGGACGGCCATTTGGGCCGTAACCCTAAGCTCCTTCTATCCGCCGCTCTGGCTCATGTCCCTGTTCATCTTCACCGAGTCACTGTTCCTCCTGTTCCTGCTGCTGCTGGTCTATGCGGCGCTTCGGGCCATGGAGGAGCCCAGCTCCCACTGGGCGCTCCTCTTCGGCCTGTTGTGGGCGGCCGCCGTCTATGTCCGTCCCACCATCGCGCTGTGGCCGGGACTGGTCTTTTTCTATTACCTCTACGGGGCGAAGATCCCGTGGAGGAAGCTCGTCAACTGCGGGCTGATCACCTCGGCCGTGTTCGTCCTCTGCCTTGCCCCCTGGTGGGCGCGGAACTATGAGGTGTCCGGCGGACACTTCATCCCGCTGACCAAGGCGGGGGGCAATCCGCTCCTGCTGGGAACCTACCCGTGGACCGTTCCGGCGCTGTTCCTGGAGGAGCAGCGGACCTGGCACACGACGGACGATCTGTGGATCAACGACGAGCAGGACACCGCCATGGCCAAGGAACGCATCCGGAAGGGCTTCTCGGAAAAACCGTTCCTGTACCTGTCCTGGTACACGGTCGGCAAGTTCGCCCTCTTCTGGGGCGACGTCTTCTACTGGATGGCCCTGCCGGGGATCCCGCTGGCGGTGCCCATTCTGTACCATTACGCCTTGCTGATTCCGGGCTTCATGGGCATGTGGCGCATGCGGCGCCACAAAGAGGCCGGGCTGCTGCTCCTCTTGTTCGGCTACATGTCCCTGCTTCACATGGTGTATCTGGCCCATTCCCGGTATTCGGTGCCGCTGATGCCCTTGGTCGCGCTCTTCGCGGCCCATACTTTAATCCAACGAAGGAAGAAAGGGGACCTCCCCCATGTCTGACGAAACCCAAGCGTGGGACGCCCTCCCGTCCGGCGGCAAGCTGAAGCCGGTGGAGTGGGCGCTGCGCCGCACTTATTTGCCGGCTCTCTTCATCCTGACGGCCGGCGTCATCTATGCCATCACCCGGGTCCAGAGCTGGAGCTGGATCTGCGTCCTGCTTCTGGCCGCCGCTCTCATCGGTGTCCGGCGGGATGCGAAGCAGATCAGCTGGGTGAATTTTATGCCGGCGGGACTGTTGACGCTGCTGGCCTTTTACCTGATCTACAATTATGCGAATCCCTTCTGGCACCGGGTGGTGGGCTGGCAGACCGAGTCGGTGCGCCATATATTCCATTGGAATGAAGCCTTCGACCGGATTCCGCTGAACGACGCGGCCTTCCTGCGCCATTGGCAGCCCCATTGGCTCACCCGTTACATGCAGTGGGTGTATGCGTACGGCTTTACGCTCTCGTACTGGATCTGCGTCATCCGGGCTTTCTTCACCAAGGATGTGGCACGCATGGGCCGCTATTCGCTGGCAGGCTATCTGCTGCAGGTGCCTCTCATTCTGCCGTTCTACAACACCATTCTGCTGCAGGAGGTATGGTACGTGCAGGGAACGCCGGATCTGCTGGAGCGGGTCATGACACCGGAGCAAACCTTCCAGACCGTGCTCAATTGCTTCCCGAGCATGCACACCTCCATCGCGTTCGCCGGTCTCCTCTTGTCCCTCCGGGAGAAGAGCCGCTGGTATAAGACGATTCTCTCGATCTACTGCATCTCCATCATCCTGTCGACCATGTACCTGAAGATCCACTGGGTCATCGACGTCTTCGGAGGCATGCTCTTCGCTTGGCTCTGCGTCAAGCTGGCCGATTGGATCGTAGGCTCCCGGGCGTTCACCGCATTCACCGTGAAGTTCGAGGGGCTGGGCGCCAAGCTGCAGCAGCGTCTCGGTACCGGCAAGGGAGGGCAACAAGCATCATGAAGCCCAAAAGCTACGGCATCGAATGGATCGCCGCTGCTGCGGCCGCCGTCATCCTGGCGGTGCTTCTGCTGACAGGCCCCGTGGTGGGGATGGCCGACAACGGCGATTTCCAACGGATCATGGGGACCGTAGGTCTGGGGTATACCGATCCTTCGATGACCTACGAGGACAAGTTCTTCGGATACTTCATCCGGGAGTTCAAGCTGACGGAGATGGGGCTGGGCGGCTATGTCACCAGCTCGCTGGTGCCGGTGCTTGCAGCCAAGGGGCTCAGCTGGGCACTGCTGCGAGACGGCCTGTTCGATATGCGGATGCTGGCCTTCCTCTACATCGCCCTGTTCGTGGCGGCAGCCTGGATGGTGCTCCGTTATAACCGGATCAGTCACCCGGCCGTACGCGCCCTTCTGGCGGTTCTCTTCGTGCTCATGTTCGCGGACGTCGGCTATTCGGCCTATTACAATTCCTTGTTCAGCGAGCCGGTATCCTTAATATTCCTCCTCCTGACGCTGGGCTTCGCCCTGCGAATGCTTGCCCAGGAGGAGCCGTCCAGCGGAGCGCTGACGGGCTTCTTCATCTCCGCCCTGTTCCTGATTGCAGCCAAGGTGCAGAACGCTCCGGTGGGCATTCTTCTGGCGCTGCTCATCTGGCGCTTCGCTAGTCTGCGGATGAATCCGGGCTGGCGGAAGAGGATCTACATGTTAACGGGCGTGCTGGTGCTGGCGTCGGCAGCCATCTATTTTTCATTGCCCCGCGAAATCAAGATCATCAACGAATACCAGACCGTCTTCTACGGGGTGCTGAAGGGCTCGGACACGCCGGAGCAGGACCTGCGGGAGCTGGGGCTGCCGGAGAAGCTGGCGGTGAATGCCGGGACCAACTACTTCGAGAAGGCGCCCATCGACCAGAAGGATCCCGTGTTCGCCAACGAATACCATCCCCGGTTCAGCCATGCCAAGGTGGGGCTCTTCTACTTGAAGCATCCGGTCCGCTTCTACCACAAGCTGGAGACGGCGGCGGAGAACGGCTTCAGCATCCGGCCTTATTACCTGGGCAATTACGAGAAAGCGGAGGGACGCCCGCGCGGCGCTCTGTCCGATACGTTCAGCTATTGGAGCGAGTTCAAGCATGAGGTGCTGCCGAACCGGCTGTGGTTCATCGCCCTGGTGTTCGCCGGTTACTTCGGGGTTCTGATCCGGAGCTACTGGAGGGCCGGAAGCGCCAAGGAGCGGATCTATCTGGAGCTGTTCGCCTTCGTCGGGCTCATCGGACTCCTCCAATTCGTGACGCCGGTCATCGGAGACGGGGAAGCGGATCTGGGCAAGCATCTGTTCGGCTTCAACATCTCCTTCGACCTGATGCTGCTCTCGTCCGTGGTTTGGCTGGCGGACCGCGGGCTGAAGCTGACAAGACGATTCCGGTTCCGGTAGGTACAATGAAAAGCGGCCCATGGCCGCTTTTTCGTTATGCTTAGCGACGCCTAGGGGGGAGCCCTAATCGCCGATTTCAATAATGTTGCCCTCGGGGTCTGCAATGAAGAAATTTCGCTGGCCCCACGGCTTGGTGGACAATTCTTCAAGGATTCGGACATCCAGCGCTTTCAGCCGTTCATATTCCAGATCCACCTGAGCGGTGGCGAAACGCATATACATCTCCATGGTCAGGTTGATGCCGCTCGGCGGAACATAGGCTTCGCCGATGGACTCGGCAAAATGCTTGCGGTCGAACATAAACAGCTGATCCGTCTCCTTCTTGAACGTCGCGAAGAGGCCGCCGTCCCAATCGGTTTCAAAGTTCAGAACGTCGCGGTAGAAGGTGACCATCCTCTCCATATTTCCTACGAATAGGCCCACGTCAATCATACTTCTCATCCTCCTTATGATGCTGCTAACGGATGCCTTCCTGGGTGCCGAAATCCTCTGAAATCAGTATATACCCCTTTATGTCATAGAGGGGGATTAGAGTTTCAGCACTCTTCGACATTGGGAAAGGAAACATATTCCATAATTCTTCTTATTTCTTCTGCATTCGACAGTTTTCACGTCTCCCAAAACAAAGTAGAATAGAGTTGGATAGAAACGGCTCGTCTACTATCGATTAGGGAGACTCGACATCATGAACCCATTGGCCAAATGCTTGCGCTTGATCCTCTCGTCCGCACTGCTGCTCTCGTTACTGGCCGGTACCGGCGGTCCTGCCGCCGCTATGGCCAAAGGTTTCCCGGATACGTCGGCCCATTGGGGGAAGACGGCCATTGATTGGGCGTTGGAAAAAGGGATCGTCACCGGCTACGACGACGGCTCGTTCCGCCCGGAGAACCGGGTGACGGAGCCCGAGTTCCTGGCCATGCTGATCCGGGCGTTCCCGGAGGCGGGCTCTGCGGCGGCACCGAAGCCCGGGGAAGAATGGTACGCTGCGTATTACAATGTGGCCGGCCAGCGGGGCTGGAGCATGCTCCGGGATGTAGACGGCTCGCGCTTTGACCGGGGCCAGGTAGCCCGGTTGATTGCCAGCACGCAAGGCAGGCAGCTGGGGGTTCCGGATGCCGTGCAGTATCTCTTGGACCGCAAGCTGTCCGAGGGCAAGACCTCCGCTACGGTGGACGGCTTCGGCGTCTCCGATCCGCTGACGCGGGCCGAGGCGGTGCAGTTCCTGCGCAATGTGCGGGAGCGGGGCTTGACCCTGCCGGCTTCGGTCGTCAAGACGGCGGAGTCGACGAAGGACTCGAAGGTGATGGCGGTCCGCGGCGTATCCCTGGGGGATTCGGAGGAGTCGGTGGTGGCCAAGCTGGGCCAGCCGGCGCGCAAGGATGCGAGCAAGTATGGCTTCGAATGGTTTGTATATAATCGGGAACCGGCGAATTACGCCCAGGTGGGGATTCAGAACGGGAAGGTGGTCGGCCTCTATACCATCGGCTCGGATTGGCAGCTTCCGAACGGGATCAAGCCTTCGGCCTCGCAGGCCGAATTGACGGTTGCTCTCGGGAAGCCGCTGGAGGCCATCGTCAAGGGGGATGTCTCCTACCGACAGCGGACTGACGGCCATGCCGGCGTATTCAAGATCGGGGATGCCTATGCCAAGCTCTATTATGATCTGCATGAGTTCGGGCGGATCAGCGGCATCGAGATCATTCAGTCGGATGTGGAGCAAGCGCTTCATTCCTTCCATGGCGCACTGAGTGAACGGCTGCGGCAGAGCTACGAGAAGGAGATCTTCGATCTGGCCAATGCCGTGCGCGCCCAGAAGGGCTTGTCCCTCTATGACTGGAGCGAGCCGGTGGCGGCGGTGTCCCGCCTGCACAGCCAGGACATGGCGGACAAGGGCTACTTCGAGCACCGGAACCTGGAGGGGCAGATGCCCTGGGACCGGGCGGAGGCCAAGGGGCTTCGCTTCAGCACCTATGCGGAGAATATCGCCGCCGGACAGACGGATGCCATGGAGGCCCACCACTGCTGGATGAACTCCGAGGGCCACCGCAAGAGCATCCTGGGCATGTCGCAGGAGCTGGGCGTGGGCGTCTACTTCGGCGGGGACATGAAGGCCTATTATACGCAAAATTTCTACTCGCCCTATTAATCTCGCGATACATAATGAAGACAGCCCCCGGGGATCCAGGTCCTCCGGGGGCTGTCTTCATGTTGTTCCACTAAGCCTGCCCTTCCAGGAAGGCCAGGAGCCGTGCAGGGTAATTCGTGATGATGGCGTCAACGCCGGCAGCGGTGAGGGCGGCCCACTCCTGCTCCGAATTAGCCGTCCAGGGGCGGACCTTCAGACCTGCTTCATGAGCCGCATCCGTGAGCTCCCGGTTGATGCTGTAGAGATAGGGGTGAAGGGCCCTTGCGCCTACCGTAGAGGCATAGTCCCAAGGCCGGTACAGCCCGGCTTCGTACAGGATGCCCGACTCGATCTCGGGAGCGAGTCGCACCAGCTTCGCCACACTGTAATGGTTGAAGGAGCTGAAGACCACCCGCTGCTCCAATCCGTATTCCCGAACGAGCCGGACAGCGGCCTCCTCCATGCCGTCGTAGAGGCGGATGCCGTTCTTTAGCTCAATGTTCAGTTCAAGCGATGTGGGGACGAGCAGCTCCAGCACCTGGGAGAGCAGCGGTACGGGCTCTCCCTTATAAGCGGGGAAGCGGAAGGAGGCATCCGCCCGCCGGATCTCGTCATAGGTCAAGTCGCCGACCCAGCCCTTCCGGTCGGTGGTGCGGTCCAGCGTTTCGTCATGGATCACCGCGAGAAGTCCGTCTGCCGTCATCTGGACGTCAAGCTCGATGCCCTCGGCGCCCTGCTCCAGGGCCAGCCGGAAGGCGGCCATCGTATTCTCCGGCGCATCGCCGGAGGCGCCGCGGTGGGCGTAAACCAATGGTTTCATATCGGGAATCCCCTTCCTGTAGGTTCGCTTCCCATCCAGTATAGGCCAAGCCGGTTATGCCGGTGTTAACCGGACTTGAAGCGGATGTTAAGATGCCGGCCTTCGGGCGGGCTCCCTTCCTGCTTTAGGCCAGCGGAATGTCCCAATCCGCCTGGGGGATCCAGGCCTTCTCGCTGAATTCGCGGCCCTTGATCACGACGGCACCCTCATAGACTTGGATGGACAGCCCCTGGGCTTTGTTTCCCGTTCCCCCCCGGGTCCGTCCGACGGAGGCGTTGATGAACCAATGGAAGGTCTCCTTGGTGTAATGGCTGCCGCCGGACAGGTCCTGGTGCGTATGCCCGGAGAAGACGAACACGTTGGGGTAGGGGGCCAGAATCGCACGGAATTCCTTAGCGCGGATCAGGCGGTGGGTGGCGCCGTCCGTCCCTGCCGGAGGGAGGGGCTGGTGGATGAACACCAGGGCGGGGCGGCCGTCCGCATGGGGCTCCATCGTCTTCTTGAGCCACGCCAGCTGCTCATCGGTGTACCAGGCGCCTTCGCCTACGTCGGCCTTCTCCTGCACATAGAGGTCCTGCGATACCAGGATGAGATGCACGCCGTTCACCCAAGCGTCGCCGTAGTGCTTATCCGTGCGGAAGAACTCGCGGAACCGCTTGCGGGCTTGCTCGTCGGTCTTGCCGTTGGGTACCGTCTCGGTGGACCAGCCGCCGTCTTTGTTCAGATAGATGTCATAGTAGTCATGATTGCCCATGTTGCCATAGAGCGGGGGGAGCTTATACTCGTTCAGAATGCGGCGCAGAAGGGCGTAATCGCTGGCCCGGCCGTAATCCGTCAGGTCGCCGCCGAACACGATGGCCTCCGGCTTGCCTTGACCGGCTTCCAGGGCCGTCACGTCATCGAGCGCCATCCGGAGCTTCTTCGACATCGTATCCTCGCTGACGGAGATATGCATGTCGCTGAAGAGGAAGGTGGAGAGGAGCAGCTTGCCCTTCTCCTTCACGGGCTTCGGCGTCGGAGAGGGTTCGGGAGTAGGAGTGGGGCTTGCGGCCGTTGCGGCCGGGGCCGAGGCTTGCCCGGATTCGCCTGCTTCCATCAGCTTCTGCAGCCAGACCCACAGGCCTCCGAACAGCAGAACGATTCCTCCCAGCAGCCATTTAACAAATCCTCGTCTGGACATGAGTCTTCTTACCCCTTTCGGTCCGGCAGCCGGATCGGAAGTCTGGCACTCGGAATGAGTTGTGATATCAGTCATTATACATGGAATTTCACCGCCAAAAAAGCGGACCGGGCCTATTTCTCCCTCCCCCGATCGGAATAATAAAAAAAGGCCTTCCACCCGCGGAACATCCGGTTCCTGGGGATGGAAGGACCTGGTTACAGACCGTTGGATTGTCTTTCGCGGAGCCGGTAGAGCTCCTCTTCGATCCGCTGCTGGCGGACCGGGTCAAGCGGGGGATACGCCCCTCCGGAGTAGCCGTTCAAGGCGGGGGTCACCGCCATAACCCGGCGCACATCGGCTTCGGCCTCCAGCTGCAGAATCTTCTCCTCCATGCGGTGGAAGCCGGAAGCCGCGGAGCCTGTCTCGATCCGGTTCAGGTAGAAAATATCCGCCGTCCGCTTCTTCGCCTTGGCCAGCTCGGCCCGGTGCTGCAGCTCGTTCTTCTTGCTGCGCATCCGGTAGAACTCATCCTTCATCTCCTGGAGCTGGCGCAGGAGCTCATCGGCCTGTGCCTTCGATTGGGTATGGAAGGCAACCAGATCGCGGGAGCGCTCGTCGGCGGCCACCTTCTCCTCCAGGAAACGGCGAGCCTCCTCCTCCCGTCCGCCACGCAGCGCCTCCTCGGCCCGGCGCTCGCAGATGGCGCTGCGGGACAATGCGTCCGCCACGCGTTCCTTCAGCATCCGCTCGTTGGCGATCTGCTTGGCCGTGACGACCTCGGCCTTGGCGATTTCCTCCTGCATGTCGCGGAGGTACTGGTTCAGCATGGCCAGCGGATCCTCGATCTTATCGAGAAGGTTGTTGGTGCTGGCTTTGGTCATGTCTTTCATTCTGCGGAATACACCCATGGGATTCCTCTCCTTTTTGGTTCGATTAGGTTGGGATTAGAGTTGGTCTTCGTAACGGGCCAGCTTGGCACGCAGCTCGCGGATCTCCCGGACCATGGCTTGCTCCTCCAGGTCCTGCATCAGGGAATCCATGCGGGCGGGCTGATGGTAGCCGGGATAGGCAGCGGCACCGCCGAATGCATAAGCCTCCTGGGCGGGGACGTACCAGCAGTCTCCGGTGTAGCTGCGATGCAGGGGCTCCTTCGGCACAAGCATGGAAGCCACGATGTAGATGAAGAAGAGGGTGCCGCCGGTCAACAGAGTGCCGGCGATCAGTCCGAAGCGGATCCACCCGGTTCCGATGCCGGAGGTGCGGGCGAGACCGGCGCAGAGGCCGAAGAGGCGGACGTCTGTGCGGGAGCGTTCGAGTCTCATGGGTTATACCTCCGTTTCCATATGGTTATTGTTCTTCAGAAGGGTGATGCCGTAGTAGATGAAGCCGGCGGCAATCACGATGGCGATCAGTCCGGACAGCTTGCACAGCAGGGCGAAGGTGCCGATGCCGAGCAGGGCCCAGCCCAGGAATGTGCGTCCTCTCTTGATGCCGTAGTAGCCGAGGTACGCGAGAGCCAGAGGGAAGAGATAGCCGGCCAGGCCGTGGAGCACAACCCCCATTTTGCTTAACAGAATCAAGGCGCCGCAGCCGATGAGCAGAAGGGCGAAGCCGCTTTTACCGGTTACTTTCATTATCGATCATCCTTTCGTTGGGTTCGTTTCTCGTCTTGCTTCATGTCTCTATCTTAAGGTCTGGAGGGTCCGGCCGGAACGGACCACCGTCGGTTTTTGGAACTGGACCTAAGGCGGGGAGCCGCCGGACCTTGGGACCGTGATACGGCAGGCTTCGGGCGGAGCCGCCCCCGGATATATAGAAAAGCCGCACCTTCATGGGTGCGGCTTGAGTCTTCATCAGGGGTTTAGGGTAGAGGGGCTTGGGGCTGAACCAGCATCCGGTAGAGACGGTCCTGGTCCAGGTCGGTGGGGACCCCGCGGGCATCCCAATGCTGGCGGCATCCGCTGTAATCCAGGATGACGCATTGGGCCGGGATGCCGAGGGCTTCGGCGCGCCAGCCGCCGGCGAGCAGGTTCAAGGCGCAGGCGACCCCCACGATGCCGATCCCCTCACGGAGCAGGCGGGCCACCGCCTCACGGGAGAAGGCATCGCTCTCGTGGGGGGCGATGAGCACCTCGAAGCCGGAGCGGTCCCCCGCCTTGGCGATCTGGCCGATCCGGCAGTCCGGCGAGCACCGGAGGCAGCTTAGGGGCTCTCCCCGCCGGTCGGCGGCGCAGCCGTGGGGACCGGGCTGCTTCAGGCAGGCGGGGAGCAGGGCGGCCCGCTTCCCGGTACGGCGGTAGGCGTCCCGGTAAGCCCGGTTCAGGAGCTCGGCGCCGACCAGGTTCAGGTGGTACTCGACGCGGCGCCGGTCGAGAAGCACCGCATCCTCCCGGCGGCGGAAGCGGGCCCGGTTCCGGAAGCGGAAGGCGTCGACCCTGCGGGTGTAGCGACCCAGGGCGGCCTCTGCCGCGCCCTCGAACCAGGCGGCCTCCGCCAGCGCCGCCCGGACGACGCCACGGGCCTGCGGCTCGGGCAGCTCCGCCAGCCAGCTGTGCCACCACCGGAAGCGGGCCGCCTCCTGGCGGAACTCGCCTGTGGCCTCCAGCCACCGCAGCAGGCGGTCCAGCTCCGCGGCGGTGCCCGGCGAGGCGTCGGCCGCGGCTGGCGCTGGCGGGCTGGGGCTCGTTCCGCGCCGGCCCGCGAGCCAACGGCTGCCCAGCGCTCCGCGGAGCCGGTCGGCCGCAGGCTTCAGCCGCGGGGACACGGCCCGCAGGTCCGCCAGTCCGCGGAGCAGCCGCCCCTGCCAGGGCCGAAGGGTTCTGGCGGCGGGGGCGTATACCCGCCACAGAACCCCCAGGGCCAGCAGCTCGAAGGCGGCTGCAGCGACGGCCTCGGCGGCGGTGCTGCTGCTGCGGCCCGGCCCCGTCTGCGGCTGCCCTGCCAGCGCGGCTGTGCAGTAGGCTTCGGCGTAGGGCCGCAGGGTGTTCTCCAGACGGCCGAGCACCTCATCGGCCAGCCGCTCCGCCGCCAGGTAGAAGCCGCGGGAATCAGGCTCGCCGTCACGCAGGGAATAGGTCGGTCCCTCCATGGAGCATCACTCCGTTCAATGTTCGGTATATTCACTATATGACGAAGTACGGCGAAATCTCCCGGTCGGCTCACCGAATCCCCAGATGTCACCAATCGGCCACAGAACGGGCGAGGCTAAAGGCCCCCAGCGGCCCTCCTGGTCAAGCTCCGCCCAAACAAAAACTCCCCGCGCTGACGAATCAGCCTCGGGGAGCTTCACTGGGAAGTCGGATCTTAGAATGCCGGAACGACGGCGCCTTGGTACTTGTCGTTGATGAATTTCTTCACGTCTTCGGTCTGCAGCGCCTTGACCAGCTTTTTCATGGCTTCGGAGTCCTTGTTGTCCGCGCGGGAGACCAGGATGTTCACGTACGGGGAGTTCTTATCCTCGATGAAGAGGGCGTCCTTGGTCGGAACCAGCTTGGCTTCCAGCGCATAGTTGGTGTTGATGGTGGCGATGTCTACTTCGGCCAATACGCGGGGCAGCATGGCGGCCTCCAGCTCCTTGACCTTCAGGTTCTTCTTGTTCTCCACGATATCCTTCACGGTGCCGCTGATGCCAGCGCCGTCCTTCAGCTTGATCAGGCCGGCCTTCTCCAGAAGGACCAGGGCGCGTCCGCCGTTGCTCGGATCGTTCGGGATGGCGACGGTGGCGCCGTCCTTCAGCTCATCCAGCTTCTTGATCTTGCTGGAGTAGACACCGAAGGGCTCGATGTGGATGCCGGCTACCTTCACCAGGCCGAAGTTCTTGTCCTTGTTCTGTTGGTCCAGGTACGGCACGTGCTGGAAGAAGTTCGCGTCCAGCTGCTTCTCGGACACCTGTACGTTCGGCAGGACATAGTCGGTGAAGACCTTGATCTCCAGCTTCACGCCTTCCTTGGCCAGCTTATCCTTGACGAATTCCAGGATTTCGGCGTGGGGAACGGCGGTGGCGCCGACCTTCAGCGTCACTTCCTTGGCGGGTGCGGCGGAAGCGGCTGTGCTCGCGGCAGCGGTCGGAGCAGCGGCTCCGCTGGTTTTGTTGTCGGTGCTGTTCTTCTCGCCGCAGGCGGCAAGAACGAGAGTCAGGGTGAAGATCAGGGCAAGCAGGGTGAGCAGATTCTTTTTCATGTACGGTTCCTCCTCAAGATAATAGTTGTATGAGATCCCCGCGAAGGGTCGGATATGGCTCCGAGGCTCTATTTTTCCTTCGCGAAGGGGGATTACTTGCGGCTGAAGCGCAGAACCAGTCGGTCTCCGAAGGTCTGCAGCAGCTGTACCAGAATGACCAGAATAATGACCGTGACCCACATAACGTCGGGCATGAAGCGCTGGTAGCCGTACCGGATGGCCAGATCTCCCAGGCCCCCGCCTCCGATGACGCCGGACATGGCGGTGTACGAAACCAGGGTGACGGTGGTGATGGTGATGCCGGCGATGAGCCCCGGCACGGATTCCGGCAGCAGCACCTTGCGGATGATCTGCCCGTTGGAGGCGCCCATGGCCCGGGCGGCCTCGATGACGCCCTTGTCGATCTCGCGCAGCGTGGTTTCCACCAGCCGGGCGAAGAAGGGGGCGGCGGCGATGACCAGAGGCGGGATGGAGCCCTTAACCTCGATGGTGGTGCCGACCAGCACCTTGGTGAACGGCATGACGAGAATCATCAGGATGACGAAGGGCACGGAGCGCACCACGTTGACGACGAAGGACAGCAGCAGGTAGAGCGTCCGGTTCTGCAAAATCTGTCCCTTGGACGTCATAAACAGCACGATCCCCAAGGGAAGGCCGATCACGACCGTGAACAGGGCCGACAGGCCCAGCATGGTCAGGGTGGCCCTAGTAGCCTCCCAGATTTCGGAGGGGTCGACATTTTGGAACCAATCCATGCTAGAGCACCTCCACATCGAATCCGCGCGTACGCAGAAGGGTAATGGTGTCGGACACCTGGGAATCGGAGCCGCCGAACTCCACCACCAGCTGGCCGTACGGCGTATCCTTCATGCGGGAGATGGTCCCCTGAAGAATGGAGATCGGGGTCCCTGTCTCCCGGGCGGCCTCGAACAGCACCGGCTCATAGGTGGTCTCGCCCAGGTAGGTGATGCGCACGATGCTCCGGCTGCCCGCCGCTTTCTCGTGGGCCAGGGCTTCCTTCAGCTCGAAGCGGTCGGCCACCTGCTCCACGAAATCCTTGGTGGTCGGATGCTGGGGCTTCAGGAACACCTCCGTCACCGGACCTTCCTCCACGATGGTCCCGCCGTCGATGACCGCCACCCGGTCGCAGATGGAGCGGATCACGTGCATCTCATGGGTGATCAGCACGATGGTGAGACCCAGCTTCTTGTTGATGTCGAGCAGGAGCGCCAGGATGGAATTGGTCGTCTGCGGATCCAGCGCCGAGGTGGCTTCGTCGCAGAGCAGCACCTTGGGCTCGTTGGCCAAGGCCCGGGCAATGCCCACCCGCTGCTTCTGGCCGCCGGAGAGCTGGGACGGATACTTATCCGCGTGCTCCTCCAAGCCGACCAGCGCGAGCAGCGACCGGACCCGGTCCCGGATATCGGCCTTGGGCAGCCCGGCCAGCTCCAGAGGGAAGGCCACGTTCTTGGCCACCGTCGCGGACGAGAGCAGATTGAAGTGCTGGAAGATCATGCCGATCTTCCGCCGCTCCTCCTGCAGCCTCTTGTCCGGCAGCGCGGAGAGCTCGACGCCGTCGACGAACACCCGGCCTTCAGTCGGGCGCTCCAGCAGGTTGATGCAGCGGATCAGAGTGCTCTTGCCGGCGCCGGAATGGCCGATGACGCCGAAGATTTCCCCTTGCTTGACGTCCAGATCGACGCGGCGCAGTGCGGGAACGGTCAGCTTGCCGACGGTATAGGATTTCTCGATGTGTTCCAGCCGGATCAACGGATCCACCTCCTTGGACATAAAAAGCCCCTTTTCGCAGAGCAAAAAGGGGCAGTCGTCAGCATGGGCTGAAGCGGTCGTATCCCTTCTCATCTGCCGGAACCGGGCACGGTTCCGAAGGAATTGGCACCAAGACGCCGATCCGAGCGGACGCCGCTTGCACGCGTCGATTGCTCCGGATGACCGGTTGCCGGGCTTCATAGGGCCTTTACCCTCCGCCTCTCTTGATAAGAAGTATTCCAATGGGATTGGAATAACAGTATGAAGTTATGGAGCACCGTTCGCGGATTCCAAGAACGCCCATCCGAATTAACGGGTACTGGGTGTAATTATAATCAACCAGCGGGGTGCTGTAAAGCATTTATTTTCAGGAATTTTCAGGAATTGACCATCCGAACTTTGGAGATATTGTGATAAAGTTACGAAATTGTTCACTCGAGTTTCATGTCGAATTCTGAGAGAATGGAGAAGTATGTTTAACGTTAACTATGAAGAGGTCTAGGAGGAAAGCAAGCTAATGAGCAATCCGCAGCAAGTGAAGATTACGAATGCCGATCCGTCCGCCATCGGTCTGTTCGGCTTGGCCATGGTCACCCTGGTGGCCTCCAGCCAGAAGCTGGAGTGGACCACCGGCTTGTCCTATGTCATACCTTGGGCGATCTTCCTGGGCGCCTTCGCCCAATTGTTCGCCTGCATCGAGGATTCCAAGCGGGGCAATCACTTCGGCACCACCGCCTTCGGCGCGTACGCCTTCTTCTGGTTCGGCGTAGCCGCCTCCTGGATGATCAAGATGGGCGTATTCGGCGAGGCATTGGCCAAGAACGTGGATACCCATCAGTTGGGCTTCGCCTTCGTCGGCTACCTGATCTTCACCCTGTTCATGACCATCGGTGCCATGGAAGCGAACAAAGTGCTCTTCATCATCTTCGTGCTGATCGACTTCCTGTTCATCGGCCTCTCCCTGAGCACCTTCGGCATCGCCGAAGACTTCACCCACAAGCTGGCCGCCGTATCCGAGCTGTTCATCGCGATCGTATCCTTCTACGGCTCCGGCGCCAACGTCCTGAACAACCACTTCGGCCGGGTCTTCCTGCCGGTGGGCAAGCCGTTCGGCATCTTCAAGAAATAAGCTTCGCCTCCATCGGAACCCCGGGAGCGGCCTTGAGCCGCCCCGGGGTTTTTTGGTGCGGGGACGATGATTGACCGGTCCTCCCGGTCGGGCGGGGGACCAAACGAAACAAAGCCTCCGGGATCCGGAGGCTTCGCTTCGTTATGGTCAACTGACGGCGGCGGGAGAACCCTTGGCGTCGTGCTTTTTCTCATACATGCGGTGGTCGGCAATGCGGATCAGATCCTCCAGCTTGGAGGCATCGGACGGAAAGACAGCGGTTCCAACGGAGACGGAAAGCGGGAAATTCATCTCTTTGGACAGCAGAGCCAGCTCGTGCTCCAGCCTGTCCATCATCACTTGGGTGACGGAGTGGTCGGCATAGTCCGCAATGACCAGGAACTCGTCCCCTCCCCAGCGCACGACGTAATCGTCACGTCGGATATTGGTGATGAGCAGACGCGATACGCCCTGAAGCACCAGGTCGCCGACGGCATGTCCGCACTGGTCGTTGATCTTCTTGAAATCGTCGCAGTCGATCAGCGTGATGCTGATCGAGGCCTGGCGCCGGGTTGCCTTCGCCAGCAGGGAAGGCATCGTGCGGGTGACGAACCTCCGGTTGTAGGCTTGGGTCAAGTCATCCTTCAGGGAGGTCAAGAGAACCCGGTCGAACCAGTAGCCCAGCCCGAAGCCCAGAATTCCGTTAAGCATAAGGTACAACGACGTCCGCTCCATATGCGTCCATAGGGAAGGACACAGCCCGATCCACCCGGAGGAGGCAGCCAGCATGACGCCGGATCCAATCCATCTGCCCATGTTCTTCAATGTCTTCACCATCCACCATGCTTTGGTATTACGGTCAGGAGATTTTCCGAACATGGGTGTAAGATCATCGGTGCTTCTCCGTCTACAAGTCTCCATTATAAATCAACAGATGTATGATTTCTGTAAAAACCTGTCGAAGAAATAAAATTTATTTACAAATCGCCATCAAAAACAAGGGGCGAAGGACAGGGGGATTTGGTCGCATAATGTCGAAAAAAACAGAAAAATGATCATATAACGGGGCGAATGAGATGAATGTGCATTGCATGCTCTCTCGGGGCTGTTGTACAATGACAAAAAAGTGATGTTATTTTATATGACATGGCGTCAGAGGGGGATGCTTTCATGCTTGACAACCAGATACTTCCGATTCCCTCTGGACAGGTAATGCCCTACTTCCAGCCGATCCTCTCGCTGCAGACCATGTCCGTCATCGGGTACGAAACACTGGGGCGGGAGCTGACCGGCGGCGAAGTCCGCAGCCTGGGCCCCTTCTTCCACGATCCGAACGTGCCCGAGGCCCTGCAGATCTCCGTGGACCGGAAGCTCCGGGGGATGGCCTTCGAGAAGGCGGCCACGGAGCGTTATCCGGGGCTGCTCTTCGTCAATCTGAAGCCGGGCTGGATCTACAAGATGTTCCGGGACACACGGACGCTTCCGACGCTGCAGCTGCTGGAGCGGTACGGGCTGCCGGCCGATCAGCTGGTGGTGGAGATCACGGAGGAAGCCTTCGCAGGGAAGCTGAAGGAGCTCAAGGAGATCGTCGACATCTACCGGCGCCACGGCTGCCGGATTGCGGTGGATGACGTGGGCAGCGGCTACTCCAGCCTGGACCGGATCGCCATGTTCCAGCCGGATATCATCAAGATGGATCTGAAGATTCTGAAGAAAAGCGCCGTTCACGACGGTTACCGCGCGCTCCTGCGTTCGTTCTCCATCATCGCAGAGCAGATGGGCGCCTCGCTTCTGCTGGAGGGCGTGGAGACGGTGGCGGACCTGAACAACGCCATGTCGGCGGGAGCCCGCTACGTGCAGGGCTTCCTGTTCTCGCCGGCCCAGGCGGAGTTCCAGGCACCGGACCGTTACTCCGCCATGCTGCGCACCGAAACAGCCCGGTACGGCAAGGAATCCTTCGCCGCCTACCAGAGGCTGATGGAGACGGAGCTAAGGCTGGTCCAGCTGGCTGAGCATACGGCAGCGGTAGGTTCCGGAGGGGATCCGGACCTCTTGGTGGAGGGGCTGCTCCACGCCGTGCCGGACAATGGCCTCCGGGTCTATCTATGCCGGGAGGACGGGGAGCAGGTCTCGTCCAATTTCGAGCGGGGCCCGGACGGCGCTTGGCGCAAGAATCCCTCCATCCGCGGCTCCAATTGGCTGTGGCGGCCCTATTTTATCCCGAGCATCGTCCATATGCAAAAACAAAGGTCGGGTCTGCTCTCTCAAGCCTACACCGACCTCGATACGACGGAACCGATCCAAACCTATTCCTGTCCCATCGGGGACGACCGGTACCTGTTCCTCGACCTGGTCATCCGTTGATCCATTCCCGCCGGAGGGAGAACAGCTCCTTCAGATCGTCGGTGGACAGCTCGGTGATCCAGCCCTCGCCGCCCCCGACGATCTGCCGGCTCAAGTCCTGCTTGCGCTCGATGAGATCGTCGATGCGCTCCTCCAGCGTCCCCAGGGTGACGAACTTGTGCACCTGGACGTGCCGGTTCTGTCCGATCCGGTAAGCCCGGTCCGTGGCCTGGTTCTCCACCGCCGGATTCCACCAGCGGTCGAAGTGGAACACATGGTTCGCCGCCGTCAGATTCAGACCGATCCCGCCTGCCTTGAGCGAGAGTAGGAACACGCCGTTCCGCTCCGCATCGGGCAGGCTTTCATTTTGGAAGCGGGCCACCATCTCGTCGCGGACCTGCTTGGGGGTGCCGCCGTGAAGGAAAGGCACCTCCTCGCCCAGCTCCTCCTGCAGCACGGTCTTCAGCATGGTTCCCGCCTCGACGAATTGGGTGAAGATGAGGCAGCGGTCGCCCTCCAGGCGCAGCTCCCCCACCATGTCGATGAGCCGCTCCAGCTTGTTGGAGCGCTCGCGCCACTGGACTCCGCCGCGGTGCTCCTTGTTCAGGAGCTCCGGGTGGTTGCAGATCTGCTTCAGGCGGGTTAGGGCGGCCAGGATCAAGCCCCGGCGCTCCATGGGACCCAGCCGGTCCAGACGTTCGAACATGTCCTTGATGTAGTTCTCGTAGAGGGACGCCTGCTCCGGAGTCAGGGAGATGAACACCTTGTTCTCGTCCTTCTCCGGCAGGTCCAGGCGGATGGCCGGATCCTTCTTCAGGCGCCGCAGCAGGAAGGGCCGGATCAGGCGCTGGACCTGTCCGATGAGCACCGGGTCGTTCTGCCGCTCGATGACCTGCACGTAGCGCTGGCTGAACTCCCGCAGGGAGCCGAAGTAGCCGGGGTTCAGGAAATCGAAGATGGACCACAGCTCCGTCAGCCGGTTCTCGATGGGCGTGCCCGTCATGGCGATCCGGTGGAAGCCCTCCAGCCGTCGGACGGCGCCGGACTGCTTGGTATAGGCGTTCTTGATATTCTGCGCCTCGTCCAAGCAGATGCTGCTCCAGTAGACGGTGCCCAGCTCCTTCTCGTCCAGGTGCGCCAGGGTGTAAGAGGTCAGGACCAGATCGGCGGCTTCCGCCTCCTTGCGGAAGTCGTCTCCCTTGGCCCGGCCCGGTCCGTAGTGCAGCAGCACCTTGAGCGATGGGGCGAACCGCTGCAGCTCCTTCTGCCAGTTGCCCAGCACCGAGGTGGGGCAGATCAGCAGGCTGGGGGGCAGTGCAGCGGGGGTGCCGCTTGCGGGTGTCATGGCTTGGGCAGCGGAGGCTTCCTGCTCCTTGACGGCCAGGAGATAGCTGATCCACTGGATCGTCTTCCCGAGGCCCATGTCGTCGGCCAGGCAGCCGCCTAGCCCGAACTGGCGCAGGAAGAGGAGCCAGGAGACCCCTTCGGCCTGGTAGGGCCGGAGCGTGCCCTTGAACCCGGGTGGCGGCCCCTGCATCGGGACGCCCTTGTGCTCCTTCAGCCGTTCGATCAGCTGGCGGAGATGGTCATTCAGCTCCACCTCCAGCTTCAGGTCGAACGTGTCATGCTCCGGATCGAAGTCGGCAACGCCGTCCTCGTCCTCCCGCAGATGAAGCTCCAGCACGTCGCGGAGGGAGAGGCCCTTCCGCTTCTTGACCTGCTTCATCGCCTGCTCGATGGCGCTAAGCGTCTTCGGATCCAGCTGGATCCAGCGCCCGCGGAAGCGGACGAGCCGGCGCTTCTCCTCGATGAGCGTCCGGAACTCCTCCTCCGTCAGCTCCATGTCGCCCACGGCCAGCCGCCAGTCGAATTCCATGAGCTGGGACAGGCCAAAGGCGGAGGCGGCGCCTCCTCCCACGGAGGAGCGGAGCTTGGCGCGCAGCTTGGGGCGCGTGCGGCGCAGCCGCTCCCACCAGGCGGGCAGGAACACGGAGGTGCCCGCCTCGACGAGCCGCAGGCTCCCCTGGGCCAGGAACTCCCACGCTTCGTCGTAGGAGAGTTCGGCCAGGAGCCGTTCCGGCTCCCCGGGGTCGCGCAGTCCGGGCAGGATGTGGAGCCACCGCTCCACATCCCGCGCTGCGCGCTCGTGGTCCGCCTGCCACGCCTCGGGCAGGCGCTCGCCCTCCAGTGGCCGGCCGGCGGTGTCGCAGGCCACGAAGAGATCGGGCTGCTGCCGGTCCTGCAGCAGAATCTGCAGGCGCCACGCCCGTCCCTCCTCCGGCTCTACGAGCTGGAGGCACGTGCGGAAAGGGGCCGTGTCCGGCTTCCAGCCGATGGACACGAGCCAATCCTCCTCGTCCAGCCACAGGTCGGCGGACATGTCTCCCCGGGCGATCCGGGGCACGGTGCCGGACAGCCGCTCCAACGCGTCCTGGAGCTCAGGACGCCGGCGCACCTCGGACTCGATGAGGGAGTCCGTCCAGCTCTTGAAGAGGGGCGAGGATTCGCCGCCTCTTAGCTCCTCCGGCAGCTCCAGCTTCCAGCCGATGGCGCCCTGGCGCCACTTGTCGTAGTCCGGCATCACCTTGCCGGCGGCCAGGGCTTCGCGGATGGCGCAGGCGGCCTTCTTGAGCGGTGCCGTCTCCGGCGCCCACTCGATGGCCGCATGCTGCAGCTCCGAGGTGTCGCAGAAGTAGTGGAGGGCTTCCTCGGCCGCCACCAGCACCCCTTCCTTGCCCAGGAGCTCGGCGGTCTCGATGAAGGTGCCGTAGAAGCTGGGCGCATGCCAGGCGAACAGCAAATACTTCAGCTCCGTGGCATCCACCGAGCCTCCTTGCTTCCGGCTGCCCCAGAGAAAGAGGGAGCCCGCCTGGAGCCAGAAGGCGTGTACCGTATAGGGTCCTGCTGCGATCATAGGGTCCACGGTCCTTTCGCCAACTCTTCCCGGAAGGCGCGCAGCCGCGCGTACTTGACGTGCAGCCGGGCCAAGTAATCCTCCCACAGCTCGGGCTTGCCGAGCTGCTTGTAGAGGCTGTGCAGCTTCTTCATATGGCGGATGGCCAGCTTGTAGGAGTCCCGGTTCTTCTCCATAACCGCCCGTTCCACGGACTGGTGGAAGAGGGGGAGCAGAAGGGACGGGTTATCCGCCTCAACGGTCTTCAGCTCCGCCGTATAGAGGTTGGCGGGCGTGACGCCGGCGGCCAGCTGCAGGTCTACCCATTGCCGGTAGCGCTTGGTCTGCATCAGGTAATCGGTATAGTAGTAATAGCTGCGGGGGAGCAGGGACAGCATGACGCGGAGCCATTCGTCGTCCGACGGCTGGTGCTTCATGGCCTCCACCCAGAAGGCGCAGCCCGCATTGAACTCCTCCTGCTTGGCCTTGGCCAGCACCGGCAGCAGCCAGCGCAGCCACTCCAGCATCCGTCCCCAATCGCCGCTCTCCGCAAAGCGCTCCAAGAGCACGTAGAAATCCGCAAACTGCTTCGTATTCAACTCCTCCAGCCGCTTCATGGCCTCGGCGTCCCGGCCCTCCATGACGTCGAAGGTGGTCAGAGCCAGCAGGAGGCCGTCCCGGGTCCGGGGCGTGCCGGAGGGCTGGTCCAGGAGCAGCTCCAACCGCCGGCGCTCCTTGGCGGCCAGCTCCGCCGCCTCCGATCCGGTGCCGTGGAACAGCTTGAACCACAGGTAGCGGTAGACGTCCGGCCAGTGTACCGGGCCCGTACGGGCCTTGGCGGCTCCGGCTCCCACCAGGGAGAGGGTCTCCTTCCAATGGGCCGGATAGGCATCGGCGGCGGACCGGATGGCCGAATCCTGCGCCGTGTGGTCGCGGAGCTTCTCCCAGCATTGCCCGGAGACGATCTTGCAGCCGTTCTCAATATAGTAGGACAAATACGACGACAGGTTGTCGGTATGGAACTGGTCGATCTTCTTCAGGATGTAGAGCGTCAGATGCAGCCGGTACAGCTCCCGGAGAGGCTCCGGCCAGTCCTTGGCCAGCTCGCCCAAGGTGTCCCAGACCGCTTGCTGGAACTGCTCTACGGAGTGCTGGTTGGAGAGGGAATAGCCGTGAAACCGCTGCTCGAACAGCCGGGCCCACTCCTTCGGGGGCAGCTCCGGCAGGATGGATGCGGCGGGGTCTGCCGGAGTCTTGTCGGCAGACGCCTTGCCCCCAGATGCCTTGGAGGTGCGTCTCCGGGTCAGAATGGACTGCTTTAGCCGCATGAGCAGGAGCTCGGGCCGTCCGTGGGCGGAATACGCGTAGAAGATGACGGCCGCCATATGCTTGCAGTAGCCCTCGAAGGCACAGGTGCACTCGCTCTTCTCGAAGGTCTCCAGATCCAGACTGACCAGGAAAGTGTCCTTGCCCCGGACGTGGGCCTGCAGGATGTAGCCCTGCACCAGGTTCACATGATCGACCAGTCCCCGGTGGAAATATTCCCAGCCCCGTTCCAGGACCGGCAGCTTCATGCGGCGTTCGGCACCGGAGGCGAGGAATTCGATCCGGTTCTTGGGCAGCTTCAGCTTAAGCATCGGTTTCACCTCCATTCCTGCTGTCGTAGCGGCTGCGAAAGCCAGTGCCGCGCGTTGGAATTCCCATCCTTCTAGGGTATGCCGCCGTCCGCTTGCTTACGAATCTTCGGCGGCTTGAATCTCACGAAGGGCGGGAATCCGATCCTTTAATAGTACCCCTTCCGGCTCTTCGTGCGCAAGTTCAGAGCCTGCCCAGCGTCTCCTCGTGAACCATGCAGAGGAACTCCATAGGACCCTTCGGCGTCGGCCGCTCGTACCGGTCGGTGACGACGAAGCCGGCTTTGGCGTAAGCCCTGCGGGCGCGCTCGTTCCACTCGAGGACCTCCAGGTCGATCTCGTCCTCGGGACGGCGCCTCCGGGCCTCCTCCACGATGGTTCGGATGAACGCCGCGCCCAAGCCTTGTCCGCACAGCTCGGGCCTCATGCCGAGGCCCAGACGGGTAACGCCGACCAGTGGGAACAGCTGGGCGTAGCCAATGAGGAAGTCGTCCTCATTCATGATGCAGATGTATTGGGTTTCCCGGATTTGGCTGTCGGCGAACTCCTCGGCGTCCTCTTCCATTTGGGCCCAGGAATTCCATTGGTAGATGTCATAGGGCGGCTCATAGACCCAGGTGCAGATGTCCTGGCAGTGGCGGATATTCATAGGAACGACGTGCAATTTGACGGTGGGGGAATCCGGTCTATCCATGGCGACACTCCCGTTCTTCAATTCGGTATCCTTCCATTGTACCCCTTCGGGGGAACGATGTCGATGCCGGTGCAGCCGCCTTTTGATGCAAAAAAACAGGGTTCCGGTCCATGTCCCCATCCCCCCAGGCCCTTATACAATTCTCGGTATAGCCAACCGGAAGGGGAACAAGAAGATGAAGTGGAGTATCAGAGCGGCGGAGGGGAAGGACCGGGAGGGGCTGGTCCGGTTGATGGAGGCGTATATCGTCGATTTTTACGGCCGTCCCCATCCGGGGGAGGAGCGTCTGGCGGACCTGTTGGACCGATTGTCGGAGGGAGCCGTAGGCACGCAATTCGTAGCGGAGCAGGAGGGGCGCCTGGTGGGATTCGCCACGCTGTATTTTGGTTGGAGCACGCTCCGGGCCCGTCCCGTCCTGGTCTTGAACGATCTGTATGTGGAGGAGGCATGCCGGGGCACGGGTGCCGCACGGGCGCTGTTCGAGGTGTGCCGGGGGTACGGTGCGGAGCATGGCTATGCGGCCATGAGCTGGGAGACGGCGGAGGACAACGAGCGGGCCCAGGCATTCTACGCGAAGATGGGCGGCGTCCGGGGAACGTGGGTGAGTTATTCGGCGGACATGGTATAATAAGGGCATCATGCAGCCCTCTGGGCAAGGGAGATGAATACATGACCGGCGGGAAGTCTTTCATCATCGGCATGGAGCAGGTACGGGACAAGCTGATTCAAGGGGAAAAGCTCGCACTGGCCGATTGCCGCTTTCAGCTGGGCCAGCCAAAGTCGGGGCGGACGGAGTACGAGCAGGGGCACCTGCCCGGTGCGGTCTACTGGGATCTGGAGGAGGACCTGTCTGGACCGGCGGCCGTCCACGGCGGACGGCATCCGATGCCGGATCTGGGCAAGCTGCTCTTGAAGCTGGGAGAGCGGGGCATCGACCATGAGACCACGGTGATCGCGTATGACGATCAAGGCGGGGCCATGGCTTCCCGGTTCTGGTGGCTGCTCCGTTTCTTGGGCGCCTCCAACGTCTATGTGATGGACGGCGGGTATGGAGCCTGGGTGAAGGCGGGCTATCCCGTAACGGACGAACCGCCGGCGGATCCGGTGCCGACGGTGTTCGGCAGCCGGGTGAAGAACAGCCAGCTGATGGTCATGGAGGACGTGCGCGAGCGGTTGAACCGGCCGGACGTGGTGCTGATCGATTCCCGGGAGGAGCGCCGGTACCTGGGGCTGGAGGAGCCCATCGACAAGATGGCCGGACATATACCGGGGGCGGTTAACCGGTTCTGGAAGGACGTTATGGGGCCGGACGGCCGGTGGAAGTCTGCGGAGGCGCTGGCGGAGCGCTTTGCCGGAATCCCGGCGGAGAGCGAGATTATCGTGTACTGCGGGTCCGGCGTGACGGCCTGTCCCAATGTGCTGGCGCTGGCGGAAGCCGGACGCCCCGACGCCAAGCTGTATCTGGGCAGCTGGAGCGATTGGATCTCCCACGGGGACAACCCGATTGCGGTGGGCGACGAGGAAAAAGAATAAACCCGCGCGGGACGCCGGTTGGAGGGCTGTGACAGGTTGCCGGGAGGCGGGCTGTTGCGGCCTTCATTTTGTTTCGCTTAACACAACAACCCGCTGAAAGCTGTCGCGGCGGGGGCGATGAATCTTACAGATCAAGCGTACGCAAGTTCGACATCAGGAAGGGCAGCACTTGCTCGATGAATGGTTCCGCTGGAACCTCCTGCCTTTGACTCCACTTCACAACCACTCCATAAATCGACCAACTGATCATGGTTGCGACCCATTCAAGCCTCTGCCGTTCTTCCGGCTGGAGCTCCTTGACATGCGCCATACATGAGAGGATGACATTGTACAACTGCAACTTGGCATTGTCCTCTATCGCCTGCGACAGGGTCCGCCGCGCATTCAACTGCTTCGTCATTTCAATCTGCCATTCACAGACGGCGAGCATGAGATTGCGCAACAGCTCCGGACCCTGCATTCTCGTACCGGTTGGAATCCTCGCAGATAGAATCTCCGTAAATGCCCCGCTCATCGTCAACTCTAGCAATTCATATTTATCCTGAAAATGGTTATAAAAGGTTGCCCGGTTCAGCTCGGCCCGATCCATAATATCTTGAATCGTGAGGTCTTCAAAGTCCATTTCTGCCAGTAAAGCCGTAAAGGCTTGCTGGATATATTTCCTCGTTCGTTTCACACGAGGGTCATTCGGGTTCACGAAACCCATCCGAACCATCTCCTAGTCCCGCGAGCCCGCGGCCGATAAGTACAATATCGACCGTCTGTCGTCTAAACAACAGATCGGCGCTTCTGATTATTGATCGGCATTGAGGTTGTTATTACTATGTTAATTGACAACTGTTGTCTAATCAACATGAATAGCTTCATTTACGCGGGGGAGTGGGAACAATGAAGGACCTGTTTATAGCAGGAGGTACTTCCGGAATGGGACGAGGGCTGGCCATTCATTATTTACGCCAGGGCAGCAGGGTGACGGTAGCCGGCAGCAACCGCCTCCGGGGCATGGAATTTCTTGACGAGGCAGCACGTCTCGGAGCCGCAGACCGGGCAGCTTTTATTCAAGCAGATCTACTATCCTTGTCTGAGAATCGCCGTGTTATGGAAGAAGTCCAACAGCGGCACGCATCGCTTGACGGACTGGTACTCACAGCGATGCAGCAATTTCCTAAGCGTAAATTGACTCAGGATGGTTACGAAAGCACATTAGCGCTCTATTATGTCAGCCGGTTTATTCTTAGCTATGGTTTGACGGAATTGTTGGAGAAGGGGACCAATCCGGTCATCGTAAGCATCGGTGGCACCGGAATGACGAAGGGTGCCGTTCATTACGATGACCTTACCCTCCAACAGGGGTATAGTCTGATGAAGGCGACCCTACAGGGAGGACGTGCGAATGACCTGCTGGGGGTTGCATATGCCGAGAACCACAAGACCGGGAAGACGCGGTTCATACTTATCCATCCGGGATATACCCATAGCGGCACGAACCATGTGGCCCAGCCCTTCAAAGGCATCCTGCGCGTCTTGGGCAAGCTCTTCGCGCAGCCAGTGGAGAAGAGTATTCAACCGATCATTCAACTGATGGACAGCCCGCCGCTGCAGCCTCTAATCGCTTGGGACCGTACGAAGGCGGTGGATCTCAATCTTCCCACGCTCAGTCAGAAGGAAGCGCAAAAATTGTATCAGCTGACCAAGCATATTCTTTAACATTGCAGAGGATGATCTTGGGAATATTCCCAAAAAGGATGTACAAAAATCTGGAATAGGTATAAGATTTTGGGTGAACAGGAACGTCCCCGAAACGGTAATGAAGGGAAGGTGGGGCATGGCTTCTCGATGGATGTGGGCAAGCCAAACGATTATCCTTCTAGGAGCGGTATTCGTACTGGCAGGATGCGAGGAACAGACGAATTCCGCCCAGGAGACGGAATCGGCGGCAGTGGTGTCGACACCGTCAGTCCTGGCTTCAGCGGGTCCGGTGAAGACCGCCGAGCCCCAGACTCCGTCGATGGAGCAATTGGTGGAACGGTACAAGGGATTGGAGCTCATCGACGCTCATAACCATGATGCCAGCGATTCTCGGTATCAATCCCAGCTGGGGTTGTGGAAGCAGACCGGTCTTGGCAGGACCGTATTGTTCGGGGATGTATCGGAGCCCAGTGCGGTCGGTACGGATGCCGTAGCATGGGAGGCCTACCTCAAGTACCCGGACCGGGTCATTCCTTATTTCTCCGGCTTCGACCTGCATGATCCGGGATGCCTTCAGGTGATCCGCGGCAATCTGGAGAAGGGCTATTTCGGCTTGGGAGAGATTGCGGTAGCTTCTACGAATTCGCCGGTCGTCTCGAAGGTGGCCTGGAAGGCCAATGACCCGATGGACGGCTACCTGCCCCAAATATATGACCTTATTGCCGAATACAACGCTCCGATCTTAATCCATCTGGATCCGGTCGGCGGGGAGCCGTTGGCCAAGCTGGAGCAAGCACTGGAGGAGCATCCGGACACCATCTTCATCTTCGGACACATCAATGCGTACAATTCCCCGCAGGAGACTGAGCGGCTGATGGCGAAGCATCCGAATTTGTATGGGGATTTTTTTGCCGGGTTCACCTTGTATAATCCCGACGGGGGCGGCAAGGCGGAGCCGTTCCTCCCGGTGCTGAAGAAATATGCGGACCGGTTTATGCTAAGTACGGATTCAGGCTATGGCATAACGGAAGTACGGGCGATCGAGGCCATGTACCGGGTGCTGGACCAGTTGGGCGACCCCGTGGTGCAGAAGAACATTGCTCATGACAACCTGATGAAGCTGCTGCAGGCCCAGCCGGCGACCCAGACACAGCTGAAGGAGCTTAGGAAGCAGGGCGCAGGCGGTGCGGGTACGGAAGCGGCGCCGCAGAAGCTATCCAAGCTGGAAGCGGGCCGGTTGTTGGCGCAGGCCCCCAAGGGATGAACCATACAAGATATAGCGGAACGAACCGGGCTCTCCACCAGCACGGTATCCAGGGCGCTGAACGATAGCTACGGGGTATCCCCTCGGACGATTGATATGGCGAAGCAGGCTGCTGCCGAGCTGGGATACGTGCCCAATACGGGGGCTAAGCAGCTGGTCACGCGTAAGAGCAACCTGATCGGGGTGTTCATGCCGGAGTTCGAATTCGAATCACCACAGCTTATGGTCCGGGAATCCGTTACCCGGGTGATCCATAATTACAAGAGCATCAATAATCTAAGAGACAGGGGATGGCGGCTATGCCTGAGGTCTTGAAGGCGTATACACAAGCGGTACCGGAGCTTCGGTTCGTCGGGAAGAAATACGGGGAAGAGGACCGTGTGAACGGCGGCTTCGGTCAGCAGTGGGGCGAATGGCTTCAGAACGGATGGTTTCAGGTGATCGAGCGGCAGGCGGGCGGACCGGAGCGTCTTCGCAGCTTATATGAGGATGGGGACGCCTACATCGGATTAATGCGGTGGAAGGACGGGGAACCCTTCCAATACTGGATCGGAATGTTCGTCTCCCCGGATTGTGAAGCTCCCGCCGGCTACGAATCGGTCGATTTTCCGGCATCGATACTGGGTGTGTGTTGGCTGCACGGGATGGAGCCCGATATATACGGCAAGGAGGAGCTCTGCGCATGGGAGCTGACGGAGCTGGGCTATACGATCGCGAAGGACGGCGATCAAGCGTACTGGTTCTTCGAGCGGTATGCATGCCCTCGGTTCACGGATAAGGATGAAGAGGGCAAGGTCATATTGGATATCTGCCATTATGTGAAGTCCTGATTGGCCTGACGGCGTTAAGGCGCTTTAGACGCAAGTGAAGGAATTGGACCAGAGCGGAAGCAGGCTCTAGTCCAGTTCCATTTTTTTTGTGTCCGAAGGAGGCGTGTATGGTGGGCGGCTGCCCAACTTCTCCAAATGTTCACCTCTTGTAGTCCAATCTTCCCACTTTAATTTTCCATTTCCATGATACATTTAGGCGGTTCGAGCGCTATGCCGGCGGTCATCCCGGTCATTCAATTCGAGAGCGCGGGCGTTCTCGATTATGTCTTGATCTGGCTGGGCGTGTCGGTGGCCATGCATGCTTTTCCGAGCACGGGGGATGCAGGCAACATCTGGTCTCTCCTGAAGCGCCGGGAAACCCCGGTCCTGGTCAAGCTGGCCGGAGCTCCGATCGTCGGTCTGATCTATCTCGGTGCGGTGGGATCCTTCTTCTGGCTGGATGCCGTGTACGGCGTTGCCGTCGCCGGGTTGATGCCCTATCTGCTGGTGCATGTGATCGTGTGATAGAGTGTTAAAATTCCATAGGGAGGGTTTATCGGATGAAAATTGAAGGCGTTGAAGGGATGACCGTCGAACAGGTCCAGGAGGAAATTCAGCAAGGCGGAAGGTTCGTTCTCTATCAATACTGCATCTCCGTCCTGGTGCTTACCTTCCGGCGAAGCTCTTCCATTCACTTCGTCAAATACGGGGAGAGCGCGGTAGGGAAGGGAATGAAGTATACCGCTGTCAGCGTGCTGCTCGGCTGGTGGGGGATTCCTTGGGGACCGATCTATACCATCGGCTCGCTGGTCCGGAATTTGGGGGGCGGCAAGGATGTTACGCAGGAGGTCATGAGCTCTATCTGCGGGGAGCAGCAGGGTGCTGCTTAGAGCAAGCCGAAGAACCGGGTGGTCCGTAACCGCCCGGTTCTTCTTATTGGCGAGATTCCGGCTGCAGCGGATCTTCGAGAAGCGTCAGAGCAGCTCCTGCAGAATCTCCCAGAAATCCTGGACGTGGCTGAAGACGGTCCACGTCTGAAGGTCGGGGCTCTGGGACACCGACATCCAGCTTACTCCGAACGTGCGGATGCCGGCAGCTTGGCCCGCTGCGATATCGGCGTGGCTGTCGCCCAGGAAGAGGGCTTCGTCCTCTGTTGCCCCTAGGGCGCTCAAGGCCTTACGGATCCCCTCCGGATGGGGCTTGGGCCGTTCGGTATCCTCGCCGGTGACCGCCACATCCCAGAGGCCGGTCAGCTGAAGCGCTTCGGAGGAGATGTCCAAGGCCCGCCTGCTCTTGCCCGTCACGATGCCGACCCGGATGTCCCGTTCCTTCAGGAACCGGAGCAGGAAGAGAATATCCCGGTCCGGGGTCATGCCCTCCGCATGCTTCCGGCTGTAGATCTCGTAAAAGTCCTCGATCGCCTGCGGTAGAGCCGCTTTGTTGGCCAGATGCGTCTCCAGGATCTGGTCCTCCGTCGGCCCGAACATGGCCACCAGCTCCTCTACGGTGACGGTCCGTTGATCATATCGGGCGAACACTTCCTGGAACGCATGGAACGCTGCGGGCAGCGTGTCGGCCAAGGTTCCGTCGAAATCGAATAAAACCGCTTTCAGAAGCATGTCTCCACATCCCTTCATTGTCCGTTCTTCTTCCAGCATAACATGGACAAGGGCGCCCCTCTATATGGAAGATGGCATAATTCATGGATATTTTGGGGAAAATAACGGCGCCAAGCGGCTGGAGACGGCGGGGGATGAGGATGAGCGGGAGTGCGTACTGGTATCTGAGCCTTATATTTGTCAGCATGGCGCTGCTGGCTGTCGTGCTTATCCGAACCAAAGCTATACGAGCGCTGCTCCTGTTTCTCATGATGACGCAGATCGCCTTCTTGATCGAGACGGTCATCTATATATTCGGGAGCAGCTATTTTTATCGCCCGGGGTTTATCCAGCACAGCGAATACTATGACAGCAACTTAGGGGCGTTGACCTCCAATATGGCGGTCATACCCGCCGTGGCGGTGTTCATCGCCTCCTTCCGGCTGGGCTGGCCCATGCGGCTTGTCTTCATAGGGGTTATAGCCGTAGTAGAATGGGTGTTCGTAAAGCTGGGGCTGTATTCGCTGACATGGTGGAGGATCGAGTACACCGCATTGGGACTGCTGGTGTACCTGCCTGCTGCCGAATGGGTCAACCGCAGGATCAGCCGTCCAGCTGTGGGCGGAATCCATACGCTTCTTCTCTTCCTGGCAACGGCCCCCATCTTGGGGACACTGCATATCCTGCCGATCATACTGTTCGGCAACCGTGCTTATCATCCCGGATGGTTCAGCAACCCGGATCATGATACGACGGCGTTCGCTTCGCTCTATTATTTAGGAAACAGCTTGCTTCTAATCTTGGCCGTGAAGCTGGGGATACGTATGTCTATGGGACTGCGGTTTATCCTGTTGATCGCCGTATTCCTGCTCATTACCGTCTTCCTGCAGGCATGGGGACTTCTTGAAATCCGGGACTGGTGGGATCCGTGGTTCTATTGCTTATTTCCAGCGGCCGTATTTTTCCTTGCGTCTGCGATGGATCGGAGATTAGCTCAGGGAACGTAGGGGCTTCTATGATGAAAGATAAAACGGCACCCGTTTTCGCGTATGCGATGGGGGTGCCGTTTTTCTGGTGCTGCCGGCTAACGATTAGGTAACGAGGAATTCCAGGATGATGGGAGCGCCAGGATCCAAGACATCTCCGCCCGGGATGGTAATGGTCGTTGTGGTGACGGTGGAAGTGTCGGCTGTTTGAAGAATCCCGTTAATGAACAGATTGTAGAACGCGAAGGCTGCCGGGAATGCGGTTGCGGCCGCTCCAGTATCCGCCGTAAAGGCAGTGGCTGCGATGGCAAAGGTAGCACCGGTACCGGTGCCGGCGCCGGCAGTCGAGATGAATCTCCGGTTGTTCAGATAAGGTCCAACAACAATGGGCATGTTCTGCACCTCCCTTCCACCCTAGTAGATGCAGAGGAGGTTCGGAGTGTAAGGGGACGTACCCAACATTTACAAAATTAGGTTATTACTTGAGCGGAAATTTGCACGCCTTCCAGGCTGACCGGTGTACCCGCATAGAGTGTGCCGCCATCCGAATGAAGAAGCAGTTCGTTCGGAGTCACGGTGAATGTGCCTCCCAGTTGAATCTGGCCGTTCAGGAACAGGTTGTAATACCCGCTGTCTCCCGGTTCGACGAATAAGGTAACCGGTTGATCCAGGTCGCCGATGAATGAGGCTGCCGGAATGGCGACGGGCCCCGACAAATCCAAGTCGGTGCCGGGAATGAAGAGATAGCGGAAGACATTCGCTGTTATGGCCACGGCGGGGACGGTGACCTCTCCGGGCGGACCCTGGGGTCCGGGAGGGCCTGCGGGCCCTTGCAGGCCGGGGGCGCCGGGAGGGCCTGCTGCGCCTGCCGGACCAGGAGGACCGGAGGGCCCGGGGGGACCGGCGATGCCTGCAGGACCGGGCAGCCCGGCAGGCCCAGGAGAACCGGGCGGTCCATAGGGCCCCATCGGTCCCGGCGGACCTGCCGGCCCGGGTACGCCGAACCGGCAAGGGCCGGATGGTCTCCCTGGACCGGTGCCGCGGCCCTTGCATCCCGGCGGACGCCCGGGACCGGGCGGCTTGTGGGGCTTCGGGAGCCCGAGCCTCCTTCCGCAACGCTGCAAGCAGGGCGCCAGGAAGAGTGGTGGGAGGCAAGGGTGCGGCGGCCTGTGTTTTTTACGGGACGAGGCCGGCGTCTTGAGCGCAGGCCGTTTCATTTTCGCACAGCGCAGGGGCTGGGATTTCTTCGCATTCAGGATGTTTTTCACGAGGCTCCCTCATTTTTGAAAATGGGTTATTGCTTATAGGTACGCGGCTCGGGCTCGGATGGAGTGGACGGTTGCCCGGCCCGGGATAAAGTTCATACCCCAACGTTGGGAAGCCGCCGGCGTGAAGCATGAACGCCAAAGAACCCCGCCGTTCCCGGCGGGGCCATCTAAGGGCGATGGGGCTCTTATCCTGCGTTCATCTCGGTTACGATCATCCATTGGATGCCGAATTGATCCTCGAACTGGCCGTAATAGGGACCCCAGAAAGCAGGCTCCAGCGGCTGGCTCACCTTCCCGCCCTTGGACAGGTTGTCGAAGGCTTGGCGGGCTTCGGGCTCCGTCTTGAATTCCAGCAGCAGGTTCACGTTGTTCCCGCGCTGGAGCGGCTCCATCATGGAGTCGGCCATGAAGAGGTTGACTCCCGCGACATTCAGGCACAGGTGCAGCACCTTGTCCTTCAGCTCCTCCGGCATACCCGGCGCTTCGGCTCCGGTGGTGATGCTGACAATCTCTCCGCCCAGCGCCTCGATGTAGAAGGCGGCTTGCGCTCTTGAATCCTCGCAGATCAGGTAAGAAATGTGCTTGGCCATCATGGACAACATCCTCTCATGGATTAAGTTGGAATCCTTCTCGAACTTATTGTACCAAGAAGAGCCCGTCTCCATTTCTTACGGATGATCATCTTCATCCACCGGGAGCGTGAATCTACAGATTCGCCAGAAGCACCACCGGGCAGTGGTCGCTGCCCAGAACGTGGGCGTCGATCTGCGCGTCCGTCAGCCTGTCCGCCAGCCGGGCGGAGGCCAGGAAGTAGTCGATGCGCCAGCCCACGTTCCGCTCCCGCACCTTGGGCATGTTGGACCACCAGCTGTAGGCGTCCGCCCGGTCCGGGTAGAAGTGGCGGAAGGTGTCGAGGAAGCCGGCCTCGAGGAGCCGCGTCATCTTCTCCCGCTCTTCATCGGTAAAGCCGGAGTTGCCCCGGTTTCCCTTGAAGTTCTTCAGGTCGATCTCCTGGTGAGCCACGTTCAGGTCGCCGCAGACGATGACGGGCTTCTTGGCGTCCAGCACCTGCAGATAGCGCAGGAACCGGTCCTCCCACTCCAGCCGGAATTCCAGGCGGGACAGGTCCCGGCGCGCATTGGGCGTGTAGACGTTCACCAGGTGGAAGGCGTCGAATTCCAGCGTGATCGTCCGGCCCTCCGGCTCCGAATCTTCCTCCAGCCCATAGCGGACTGAAAGCGGCGTGTGCTTGGTGAAGACGGCTGTGCCGGAGTAGCCTTTTTGCTCGGCGTAGTTCCAGTAGGCGGTATATTCCTCTCCGAGCGGCAGGTCCAGCTGCCCGGCTTGGAGCTTGGTCTCCTGCACGCAGAAGATATCCGCCTCCGCCTCGCGGAAGTAATCCAGGAATCCCTTGTTGACGCAAGCGCGCAGTCCGTTGACATTCCATGATACCAGCTTCATCGGTGGTCCTCTCCCTCTTGTATCGTGCTCTATGATTTTCTCCAGTCTATCACAAAACGTCCTCCGGATCCTGCTAGAGCCCCTCCGGCCGCCTCTTGACGGGCATCCAAATATGGGATAACATGGGGAACAAGTTCATAACTCGTTATCGTGCCGATGAAGAGAATCCAACTCGGAGGCGCTCCCGCCAAGTCGGCCCCGCACTTCGGGGCAAGGCTAAGGGAGACGGAATTCGCCCGTTACCGCGGAACCAAAGGGGAGATCCTGCCTGACCGCAGGATTCTCAAATTGGGTGGCACCGCGAGCAGACGCTCCTCGTCCCAATCGGATGAAGGGCGTCTTTGTGTTTTTATTCTACGGTCGAGGAGGAGTTAAGCATGGCGGAACGGCGGTATAATTTCAATCCGGGTCCGGCGGCATTGCCGCTTGAAGTGCTGGAGCAGGCGAAGGAAGAGTTGGTGGAATACGGGGAATCCGGGCTGTCCCTGTTGGAGATGTCCCACCGGAGCAAGATCGTGGAGCGGCTCAATGCGGAGACGCAGAGCCTTCTCTTGGAGCTGCTGGGACTTAAGGAAGGGTACCATGCCCTGTTCATGGGAGGCGGTGCCAGCACGCAGTTCGCGCTGGTGGCCCAGAATTTTCTCGTGCCGGGCAAGGTAGGGAACTATATGCTCACGGGCAGCTTCTCGGAGAAGGCGTACAGTGAGGCAGGCTACGTCGGCCCGGTTCACGCTGCGGCCAGCTCCAAGGATGCAGGCTGGAGGAGCATTCCTCGGCTGGAGGAGGTCCGCCTGGAGGATCCGGCGGCGTATCTGCACATCACCTCCAACAACACCATCGAGGGCTCGCGGTACAACGTGCTGCCGGAGACGGGGGATGTGCCGCTGGTGGCGGACATGACGAGCGATATCCTGGGCCGCGTTATCGACTGCGGCAAGCTCTCCCTCTTCTATGCCGGCGCACAGAAGAATCTGGGTCCGGCAGGGGTGACGGCGGTAGTCATCCGGGACAGCTTCCTGGAGAAGGCCTCTAAGAATATCCCGGTGATCCAGCGGTATGCTACCTTCGTGAAGGAGAAGTCGCTGTACAACACACCGCCGGTTCACACCATCTATATCATGAACCTGGTCTTGAAGTGGACGGCGGCGCTGGGGGGCGTCCCGGAGATGGAGCGGCGGAATGCGGAGAAGTCGGGCCTGCTCTACCGGGTCATAGACGGCAGCGGCGGCTTCTACCGGGGAATCGTGGAGCCGGAGTGCCGGTCCCAGATGAACGTGACCTGGCGGATGGCGGATCCGGAGCTGGAGCGCCGGTTCTTGGCGGAATCGGAGCGTGCGGGCTTCGAGGGGCTTGGGGGCCACCGGAGCGTCGGCGGTCTCCGGGCGTCGGCCTACAACGCCGTACCTTTGGAGGCCTGCCAGGCGCTGGCGGACTTTATGGTGGAGTTCCAGCGGGTGAACGGATAAGATGGAGGGCCCCGTTTTTTTGTGAAAAATGGTTATTGACCTTCTCGTTACGTTAAGGTGTACATTGGTCTTGTCGGGAGGGAAGCAGCATGGAATATACGATACAGAAGCTTGGGGCTCTGGCGGGGGTCAGCACCCGGACGCTCCGGTTCTACGATGAGATCGGGATTCTGAAGCCGGCCAGAATCAACTCGTCGGGATACCGGATCTATGGAGGAGCGGAGGTGGACCGGCTGCAGCAGATTCTCTTCTACCGGGAATTGGGCTTCAGTCTGGAGCGGATCAAGGAGATCGTCACCGACCCGCACTTCGACGGGCCCCGGGCGCTCAAGGAACACCGGGAGCAGCTCCTCGACAGGCGCAGACAGCTGGATGCGCTGATTGCCAATGTGAACCAAACCATAGCGATGCATGAAGGGAGAATGACCATGAGTGACACGCAGAAATTCGAGGGCTTCAAACAGAAGCTGGTGGACGACAACGAGAAGAAGTATGGTCAGGAGATCCGGGAGAAATACGGGGATGACACCGTGAATCAGTCCAACCGGAAGCTGTTGAACATGACCCAGGAGCAGTACGACGAGGTGACCCGCCTAGCTGCCGAGGTTACGGAGACGCTGGCAGCGGCCTTCCAGACCGGCGACCCGGCCGGCGAGCTGGCCCAGAAGACCGCGGAGCTGCACAAGCGGTGGATCTCGTACTACTGGCCGGAATATACGAAGGAGGCTCACGCAGGCGTCGCCCAGATGTATGTGGACGATGAACGCTTCAAGGCGTACTACGACGAATTGCAGCCGGGGACGGCGGAATTCCTGCGGGACGCCATTCATATATATACCGGATTCAAGCAGGAATAAGGAGAGAAGGGTTGCTTCCGCGGCGGAATGGCTGCGGGGGCGGCCCTTTTTGGCTTGTCTGGGGGATGGTGGTAGAATGAGGGCAGAAGAGAATGAGCTAGGAGGGGAAGCGGAATGGCCGTATATATCGCCCTGCTGCGGGGGATCAACGTCGGGGGCAAGAACAAGATTCCGATGGCCGAGCTGAAGAGCCGGCTGGAGGGCATGGGGCTGGAGCGGGTCCAGACGTACATTGCCAGCGGGAATGTGCTGTTCGAGACGGGAGAGACGGAGGAGCTTGAGCTGAGGCGGCGGCTGGAGGCGGAGATTCTGGCGGGCTTCGGCATCTCCCTGACCGTGGTGCTGCGGACATCGGAGGAGTGGGAGCGGATCGTCCGCACGTGTCCTTACCGGGAGGAGGATCTGCCGGAGGGAGGCAGCATCCAGTTGTCTCTTATGATCGAGCCCCCCACGGACAAGCAGATCGAACGGCTCTTGGAGGGCAAAAGCGAGCTGGACCAGCTTCACGTCCAGGGGCGGGAGATCTACTTCCGGCTTGGCCAGAGCATGCTGGATTCCAAGCTGATGGACAACCTGGCCAAGCTGAAGGACGTAGTGACCACGCGGAATTGGAACACCATCAAGAAGCTGGCGGGCTTGGCTGTGGCAAGGAAGTAGGAGCAGGTCCAGCTTCTGCTTCTGCTGTGGCTTCGGCTGGAGTTCCAGTTCCAGTTCCAGTTCCAGGGAGAGTGCTCATCCGGATGTATTCCTCGGGGGTATGACCGACCATACTCTTGAAGTCGCGGATAAAGTGGCTTTGGTCGTAGTAGCCCAGGTCTGCCGCCAGATCCGGCCAGCTGGGCGGGGCGCCCTGGACGAGACGGTCGGCCACTTCGAGCAGACGGTAGCGGCGGATGACCCATTTGGGGCTGACGCCGACATATTTCAGGAAGAGCCGCTGCAGGACCCGCGGGGAGAGATGAAAGCGCTCCGCCAGGGGTTCTACCTGGGTGAGCGTGCGGTCTGTCCGGGTCTCCTCGATGATAGCGCGGATCAGCGGCAGATGCTCGTCCCGGACGGGAGGGAGCTGCGCCAGCAGATAAGCCTCGGCCTGCCGCAGCATGCCGTCGTCGCTGTCCGCCGTCAGAATGGCGGCTTCGGCCTCGGCGATATCCGGGCCGAACACTTGGCGGACGGGGGTATAGAGGCCGGTAAGCCGCTGAACGGGCTGGCGGACGAACGGGTAGAAGGCGCCCGGCCGGAATTTGATGCCGCAGACGAAGCTCCGGTCCCGCAGCACCCGGCTGAACTTCTCCTGGAGAACGCCCACCACGGAGGATTGCTCCGGCTCGAACACCAGATGGACGGAGGGGTGGGGCAGATTCTCCGATACGTACGGCTCCCGGCCGCGGAGATCCCAGCGGACGATCCAATAATGCTCGATGTAGGGCTCGAGCCGCTCCTCCGTCGTATGGTAGAGATGCAAGGTCATCTTATCCTGCCGTGACGCGTGATGCAGCAGGCCGCTCGGCCTCTTGGCTGCCGGTTCCATGTTCAACACCACCCAGGGCGACATTTCCAGCCCATTCTACCACACTGCAAGCCGCGTGTACCAATGAGCTGGGCCGATGGATCCGAGGGAAGGGGCTGTTATTATCTCTTATTTATTCCGCCACAGTGTATGCACGGATCATCGACATACTTGAATAAGCCACATTTCCAACAAACTTCTGAAGTTCTATTTTGGGGTTTTGGTATCTTCATTGTATTCGCCAGTGCATGGTCTGCTTCGTAAAATATAGAAAGGGTTTCATAATAGATCGAAGGATCAACCCCCTGTTTATAGTCCCGGTGTATTCTGCTCGCTACATGAAGTGGTTCTATGAAGTGGTCATTTGTTACAGCCATCTCCATGATACGGCCATACTTTGAAGCTATTTCTTCTGCTTCTTGCTTGTTGTAACCGTAATGATCTACAAGCAGGTCCCTGACATCCCTCTGAAAAAAGTACGCCTTCTTAAGCCAATTTTCTTCTCTCATGTGTCTACCATCTCCCAGAAGTGATGGTTTTTATTATAGCATCATCGAATGAAAAAGTGCCCCCAAGGGTCAACTGTGATTACCGGTGTGTGCACAAAACATCCAGTTGGTCCAAGCCAACTAGAAGAATGAGAAGAGGGATGGGTATACCCGCAAAACAAAAGGCAGCCTCCGGAATGGAAGCTGCTGTTCGAGGCGGCCGTCGTGGTGTTGCTCGGCCCGTACTGCCTCTTGACGATTATTCATGTGCTGCAGCTGCTTCATGTTTCTCCGCCATACGCCACAGACTCACCCCGCAAACGCCACCAGCACCACTCCTACGGCAATCAGACCGATGCCGGCTCCGCCCAGGAGGCTCAGCTTTTCGCCGAGGAACGCAACGGCAATAATGGTAGCCAGCACCACGCTCAGCTTGTCTACCGGAGCGACCTGCGAGACCTTCCCGTGCTTCAGAGCCAGGAAGTAGAAGAGCCAGGAGGCCGCTCCGGCACCGCCGCTCAAGACGATGAACAGCAGGGTCTTGCGGTCGGCGAAGAGCGTCTGGATCTTGCCGAGATTGCCCTGGGCCCATACGACTCCCACCAGCAGTAGGGACATGATGATGGCCCGGACGGCCGTAGCGGTGTTGGAGTCAACGGATTTTAACCCAATCTTGCCGAAAATGCTGACCAATGCCGCCGTCAAGGCGGACAGCAGAGCGTAAACCAGCCACATGCGGGATCACTCCTCCGATCGTTGGGATAGATGCGGGATTGTTCAGTGTGCCCAGACCAAGGGACATACATCCGCCCGCCAGGCCAAATAAAAACCGGCGGAAAGGGGTCTCCGCCGGTCATCGTGTCAGGATTTGAGATCTTTGAAGAACGGTTTGTAATATTCCAATTTGGTGGTTTGGGTGTTTTTGTGAACCCATTTGCCGTCCGCGTTCTTCTCAACCTGGAAGACATAGAGCAGCACCCCGCCCAGCGCATCGTTGCAGTAGGCCGCATAGTACCCTTCCTTGATGCTGACCGCTTCGACGAGGAACACGTCGACCACCTTCGGAAGCTGAGGCAGGTCAGGGATTGGAAGGCCTCCGTACATCAGCGGGATCTGAGTCTTCACGAGATCGTTCAGCTTGCTGATCAGCTCCGGGTCCCGGGTTCCGGCCACCGGGGGGGTGGCGGACATATTCATGGCCGGCGTTTCCTTGAACAAGCGCTCCGCTTCCTCGCTCAGCACATAGAGATTGCCCGTGTAGGTATCCTCGGACTTCGTCAGCGCCCGGACATCCACGCCCATCAGGGCCAGGTCCGCCGCCCGGTAGTATTTGACCCCATTGAGATAGGTCCCGACCAACGTATAAGTGCCTCCGAGGTAGGTCACCTGGTAGGCGAACGGATGCTCAACGGTAATGGCATTATAAGGGCCGCGATTCGGCTCCTCCAGCACGGGCTGCCCGTTATAGCGGGAGTTGATGTACACCGTGCGGGTTTCTTCCTTCCAGCCGACGGTGGCGTTCAGGAGCTCGCCGATCTTCCGGAGAGGCAGGTAGCTGGAGTCGTTGTACAGAAGAACCGGCTTGTCCAAGGCGACGGGCTTGCCGTCGAGAACGATATTGAAGTCGGGGCGCAAGTAAGCCTCCACCTTCTGGATGCCATCCGATGCCCACACCCCCGCAGAGAAGCAAGTCCCCATTAATCCTGCCAGCAGCAGCGCCTTTTTCCATGTGCCGTTCATTGTAGTCCTCCTCTAATACCCATCTGCTGCCTATTTTACCACGAAAACCTGTCGAACGGACGACAATTTTCCGTCTATATGTCGAACCATAAGCCAAGAGCCCCCGGCCCGTACGTCATACGGATCGGAGGCTCTGTCTCATGCCAAGAAAAGGGCGTTACTTCTCCTCTACCGGGACCGCCTTGTAGCCTGCGGCAAGGTAGGCCTCCGCCTTCGGATGGGTGATGACCTGAGCGTACATATGCCCTGGTATCGGGGTGCCGAGCTTGTAGCGGATCTCGGCGGTTTGATCGTCCTTGAAGACGATGCCGGTGATGGCCAGCGTGTAGCCGGCGTTGGGTTTTTCGCCCCAGGAGAGGGTAATCCGATTGACGTCGCCGTTCACCGGCGACACCGCCAGCTCCACCTGACTGTCCGCATTCACCCCATCTTGGGCCTTCGCGAATTCCAGGGTGTTATAGAGCATGACGGCGGCATCCCGGCGGGTGATGGCCTTCGTGGGGTGGAACTTGCCGTCCCGGTCAAGCTCTACGATCTTGGCGTTCAGCAGCAGCTGCAGGCTGTGGCGGTAATCGGGATGGACCTCCGACTCGTCGGCAACATGGTACAGCATCTTGGTGAAGCTGTAATCGCCCTTCAGCAGGAGGGTGGACAGCAGATCATGGGCGAATTCCTCGCGGGTCATATGGGCGGAGGGATCGATGGAGCGCGGCAGGGGAAGCTTGTTGGCGCCTGCAATGACGAAGGACGGTGCATACCATGCATCGTTGGGCACCCGGTCGAAATAGTCGCTGGCTAGAGGCTCCTTCATGAACAGGAAAGCGGCGAGACTCAGATCGAAGCCCTTGACGAGCAGGTGGACGCCCTCCGCATTAGTCAGCGCTTTCTGGCCCATAAAAGAGCCGTTGATGCCGCTGATGATGCCTCTTTCCTGCAAGGAGGCGATCTTGGCCCGGTCGGGGCCTTCCGGCAGATCGTCGAAGGCGAAGGCGGCGGTGCTGAAGAGCATTGTGAACGCCAGCGCCAAAGAAAGGATGAAGCTCCATTTTTTCATCATCCATCACTTCCTTTTCAATAGTTTCGTACTTTAAACGGGTTCCATGTCCAAAAGGTTGCAGGAAAGCGGCCATCGGGCGTAGACTTTTATTAGCATGGGCGATTGTGGTACGATTTATTTGGAAGAATTAGGACGGCACCGATATTGTGAGAGAAAAGAAGGGAACTGAACATGAACGAGATCGGATTGGTGTTGGAAGGCGGAGGGATGAGGGGCGTATATACGGCGGGCGTGCTGGAATGCTTCCTGGAGAACGGCGTTGACATTCCCTATGTAACGGGCGTATCGGCGGGGGCGTGCAATGCGGCCTCCTACATCTCCCGGCAGACGGGGCGCAATAAGAAGGTCACCATCGATTATGTCACCCACCCGCGGTACCTGAGCGTCCGCAACCTGTTCCGGGAGAAGAGCCTGTTCGGCTGGAGCCTGATCTTCGACGAGATTCCGAACAAGCTGGTCCCCTTCGATTACGAGGCGTTCTACGGGAATCCGGGCCGGTTCTGGGTTGGCATGACGGATGCGCTGACCGGCGAGACGGTCTATGCGGAGAAGAGCGACACGTTGGGGCAGCGGGACATTCTGACCGTCATCCAAGCCTCCAGCAGCCTGCCGTTCGTCTCCCCTCCGGTGGAGGCCGGGGGAAGAGTGCTGTTCGACGGGGGAATCTCGGATCCGATTCCGATCCACAAGTCCGCCGCCGACGGCAATAAGCGTCATGTGGTGGTGCTGACGAAGCCCGAGGGCTACCGGAAGAAGCCCTTCAAGCACCGCTGGCTGGCGGATCGGTTCTATCCCAAGTACCCGGGACTGGCGGAGGCCATGGAGCGGCGTTATCGGATCTATAACGAGACCCTGGACGAGACGGAGGCGATGGAGCGGGAGGGGCAGGTGCTCCTGATCCGGCCCAGCGCGGAGCTGCCGGTCGGACGGGTGACGAAGGATCCGGCCAAGCTGACCGCCCTGTACGAGCTTGGTTTCCGGGATGCAGAGCAGGCTCTTCCGAGGCTTAGGGAGTGGGGCTTGTAGAGTCTGAGAGGGGATCGCTGCAGACTTTTGGCATTTTGTCATTCTCCTGTCATCGAAGGGGCTTAGAATCGGTGAGGCAAGGATGAAGAATGTGAGGAGGATGCGACATGTTGTGGAAAAAAACATTGGCCGGCGGACTTGCCGGCCTCCTGCTGACCGTTGGAGCGGCCGGTGCCGTATTCGCAGCGGATGCGGAGGGGACGACGTCTGGGGGCACCTCGAAGGCGGGGCATTGGACGGAGCGACTGGCCAAGCTGGAACAGAAGGCTGCAGCGGAAGGAATGACCGTGGACCAGTGGATCCAAGCCAAAATTTCCGGCCGGGCCCAGAAGGACGAGAAGCTGCAGGCTGCTGCAGCGAAGAAGGGCGTCACCGTGGACGAGCTGAAGAGCCAACGGGCCGACGTGAAGGCCAAGGCCGAGGCTCAGGGCCTGACGGTGAAGGAATACCTGAAGCAGCAGAAGGAGGCCAAGCTGGCCGAGAAGAAGGCGCAGATGGAGGCCAAGCTGCAGAAGAAGCTTGCGGAGATCCAGCAGAAGTGGGCGGATCGCCAAGCTGCCAAGCAGACACCCAAGCAGCCTTAAGCGATGGTGACGAAGAAAAGCCGGGACGCGCGATAAGCGCATCCCGGCTTTTTTGGGTTATGGATGCTCCCTGCTGTGAGTCGGCCCGTCGGCCGACCCTACCCCGCCTTAGGCGGCATGGGGAGGGTGACGGTGAAGACCGTGCCGCTTCCCGGCTGGGAGGCGACGGTGATGGTGCCGTCCATCCGCTCGATCAGCTGCTTGGTGATGGTCAGGCCCAAGCCGCTCCGCTCCCGGCGGGACCCGCGGGAGGCATCCTCCGTATAGAAGCGCTCCCAGATGCGCTCCAGCTGCTCCGGAGGGATGCCGGACCCGGTATCGGCCACCTGGACGGTAAGGCGGTCTTCCTGGCGGCTCGACCGGACGGTGATGGTGCCGCCCCGCTCCGTGTGGCGGATGGCGTTGTCCAGCAGATTGAAGAGCACCTGCTTCAGCCGCTCTGGATCCCCGTATGCCTTCAGGATCTCGTCCTCGGGCTCCCCGATGCGGCAGGAGATCCCTTTCTCCTCCATCCTGGGAATAACCGTGTCCAGAACGGTCTCCACCAGGGAGGACCACCGGATGCTCTGGCGCTCCAGCGTGACGGTGCCGGTCTCGATGGCGGACAGATCCAGCATGGTGTTCAGCAGGACGGTCAGCCGCTCCAGCTCCGCGTGGGCGATCTTCAGGTAGCGTGGGCGCTGCTCCTCCGGGATGACCCCCTCTGCCAGCCCCTGTATGAAGCCCCGGACGGAGGTCAGCGGCGTACGCAGCTCGTGGGAGACGTTCTGGACCAGCTCCTTGCGCATTCGGTCCAGCTGCTCCAGTTGGGAGGCCATGGTGTTGAAGGTGGCGGCCAGCTGGCTGACCTCATCCCTGCCGTCGGCGGGAATCCGGACGGAGAAGTCACCCTGGCCCAGCTGCCGGGCGCCTTCATTCATCCGGCGCAGGGGACCGGTCATCCGTCGGGACATGACGTAGATCAGGGCGGCCGCTGGAAGGGCCAGGAGGAGAGCCGTCAGGAAGATGAGCCGGGTTACCCGGGTGGTCTGGAGCTCCTCCACCGGCGTGCTCAGGAAGAGCGCTCCGATGACCTTGCCGTTCTCGCGCAGGGGCAGGCCGACGGATAGGAGGATCTGCTCATCCGACAAGGTGAAGCGCCCCTTATGCACGACCCGTTCGCCTCGAAGAACCCGCTGCAGCACGGAGATGTCTTGGATCTCGGACTGCCGGAGCAGCTTCAGCACCTCTCGCCTCCATTGGAGCTTGGGGGTCCCTTCATCGGCGGCCAGGAGATCGACCCGGATGTTCTGGGTTTTCTTCAGCCGGGCTTCGGCCTTCAGGAAGGCGCCCTTCGCCGCTCCGTTGGCTCCGGGATCCTCCTTCAGAAGCTCGACCAATTGCTCACCCTCCCGGAAGAGAAGCTCTTCCTTGCGGTCCACGAGGAAATCCTTCAACAGCGAATTCAACACCAGCGTCAGCAGGGCGAAGCTGATCAGCAGTACGCCCAGTAGGGCCGCCAGCTGCTTGCGGAAGACGGTGGAGAGCATGGCTACACCTCCGGCCGGTACATGTAGCCGGCTCCCCGCAGCGTCTCGATGGTGCAGGCGGCCGTGCCGCCGGTATCGAGCTTATGGCGCAGCCGCTTCAGGGTGGCGTCCACGACGCGGTCCTCCCCGTCATAATCGTCGCCCCATACCAGATCCAGCAGCTGCTCCCGGCTCAGCACCTGGTTCGGATGCTGGATGAAGGCGAGTAGCAGCTTGTACTCCCTCGGCGTGAGCTCCACCAGATCCTCCTCCACGTACACCCGGCGGGACGCCGTTTCGATCCGGAGGCAGCCCGCCGTGATGGAGGCCGGGGGCTTCACCTGGCGGAGGCTGGAATAGGTGCGCCGCAGGAGGGAGATGATCCGGGCGACCAGCTCCTTCGGATCGAAGGGCTTGACCACGTAGTCATCGGCCCCCAGGCCGAAGCCCTTGAGTCGGTCCTCGCTCTCTCCCTTGGCCGTCACCATCAGGATCGGAACGTCGCTGGACGACCGGAGCTCCCGGCAGACCTCCCAGCCGTCCTGGTCCGGCATCATGATGTCGAGCACCACCAGGTGCACCGTCTGCGTCCGGAACAGACGGACCGCTTCCCGGCCGGTGCTGGCCACCAGCACACGGAAGCCTTTGTCAGCCAGATACATTCGGATCAAGTCGTTAATGGGCGCGTCGTCGTCCGCCACCAGCACGGTGTAGCTGCTGCAGGAGAAGGAAGGATCCATCGGGGATGCCCCTTTCGCATACTTGGATAGGAAAAAGCCTCCGGACCTTCCCGGAAGGAACGGTCCGTGTGGGAAGAAGCCCGGAGGCTTGGGCGTTCAGGTATTCGGTTAGAGCTGGACGTTCGGGTTGACGTCCGCTTCGTAGTCCACTTGGTCGAAGCCGAAGCCGAACAGGTGCAGGAACTCCTGGCGGTAGCTCTCCAGGTCGCCCAGCTCCGGCAGCGTCTCGGTGGAGATTTGGGCCCAGGCCTCGTCCACCAGCTGCTGCACGTCCTCGCGCATCTCCCAGTCGTCCATGCGGATGCGGCCCCGCTCATCGGTCAGTACCTCGCCGCCGGCATACAGGCGCTCGTACATGCGCTGCATCTGCTCGATGCAGCCCTCGTGAAGGCCTTTTTCCTGCATGATCTTGTAGAGGATGGAGATATAGAGCGGAACCACGGGAATAGCGGAGCTGGCTTGGGTAACCAGCGCCTTGTTGACCGACACGTAAGCCCGGCCGTTGTACGGCTTCAGGCGTGTGGTCAGGTCATGAGCGGTCTGCTCCAGATGGTCCTTGGCCCGGCCGATAGTCCCTTCGCGGTAGATGGCGTGGGTCACCTTCGGTCCGATATAGGAATAGGCCAGGGTGGTGAAGCCGTCGGCCAGCAGGTCGGCATCCGCAAGGGCCTCCACCCACATGGACCAGTCCTCGCCGCCCATGACCTTCACGGTCTGGCGCTGTTCTTCCTCGCTGGCCGGCTCCAGGGTCACGTCGGTCACGACGCCGGTTTGGACGTTGACGGTCTTGTTGGAGTAGGCTTGGCCCACCGGCTTCAGCACGGACGCATACGTCTCGCCGGTGACCGGGTCGGTGCGGCGGGGAGCGGCGACGCTGTAGACGAGATGGTCGATTTTGCCCAGCTTCTCCTTCATCAGCTTCAGGGTCGCTTCCTTGATTTCTTGGGAGAAGGCGTCGCCGTTGATGCTCTCGGCCACATACCCGGCTTCGCGGGCAGCCTGCTCGAAGGCGGCGGTATTGTACCAGCCGGCGGTGGCGGTGCGGTCATCGGAGGCCGGGCGCTCGAAGAAGAGGCCCACGGTGTCCGCGCCCATGCCGAAGGTGGCGGCGATGCGGGAGGCGAGGCCGTAGCCGGTGGAGGCGCCGATGACCAGCACTTTCTTGGCGCCGTCCAGCTTCCGGCCGGTACCTTTGACATATGCGATCTGGCGGTTCACATGTTCGGCGCAGCCGGTCGGATGGGCGGTCGTACAGATGAAGCCGCGGATTTTCGGTTTGATGATCATTGGCAGGAGTCCCTCCCTGATTCGATAAAAGCGTATTTTCTTCCATAATATATATGTTCCGTTACGGTTTTTCAACACTTGGCTTGTCCGGACGAGACGTTCCCGACGCCAAAAGCCCCTTGTACACCTCGATGGCCCTGGCCCGCGAGGCCTTGAGATCCACGATGGCAGCCGGCTGGGGCAGGTGAATCTCCCGGTCCCCCAGATGCTTCAGATGGGGAAGCCACCTCCGGATATATTCCCCTGTGGGATCATGGGTCTGGGATTGGGAGACCGGGTTCATGATGCGGAAGTACGGGGCCGGATCGAAGCCCATGGAGGCCGACCAGAGCCAGCCGCCCCGGTTCAGCACATTGTCGTAATCGGCCAGCCTGCGGCGGAAGACCTGCTCTCCCAGCGGAAAAGGACACAGCAGGTTCTTGGTCAGGAACATGGCCGTGATCATCCGCAGCCGGTTATGCAGGGCTCCCGTCTCGCGAAGCTCCGTCATGGCGGCGTCGATCAGCGGGATGCCGGTGGCGCCTTTGGCCCATGCCTCCAAGTGGCGGTCGGACAGTTCCGAGAGATCGAAGCGTTCCTCATACGAGAAGAACTCCGGATCATACAGAGCCTGATACAGGTAAAAATCCCTCCAGGCCAGCTGCCGGACCCAGCTCTCCCCCACGGGGGAGGAGGAGGCCGCTTCGTAGGCCTGGCGGACGGACAGCGCCCCCGTATTGACGGCGGCGCTGAGCCCGCTGGTGCCGGGGACCGCGAACCGGTCCCGCATGCCGCCGTAAGCGGCCAACCGTTCGTCCAGGAAGCGGTCCAGCTCCCAGTCGGGCTCCCGGGCCGGCTCACCGAAAGCGGCCGGCTCCCAGGGGAGCGGGAAGCTCTCCGCTAGAGCAGGATCGGCGGGGAGGGCGTTCAGCTCCTCCAGGCGGGCCTGCCACGAGGGGCGATAGAATTGTCCCAAATATTCGTGCCACTTCCGGTAGAAGGGGGTGAACACGCGGTAAGGGCCGCTCCGGCCGGCGTACCGCTGGAAGTCCCCGGGGTCGATCAGCATGGAATCGGCCAGCTCGGTGACGGATACGCCGCGCAGAGCGGCGGTCTGCCGGAGCTTCCGGTCCCGGTGCCGGGCGTACGGCGTCCACTCCCGGTGCCACAGCACCTCCCGGATGTCCGGGTGAAGCTCCAGCGTCCGGGCCAGCACCTGCTCCGGCTCGCCGAAGAGCACGTGGAGCGGACGGCCCGCCTCCCGGTACAGCCGGACCATCCGGTTCAGATACCGGAGGAAGGTCCTGCCGCTGTACTCATTCTGCCGTCCGCCCCGGAGGAGGAACGGGTCCAGCACGAAGAGATGCAGGGACGGTGCGCCGGCAGTGGCGATATGATCGTAAGCGGCCAGGTCATGGGTCCGCAGGTCTTTGCGGTGAATGAACAGGATCATGGATGATGCGCTCCCTTCCTGGGACCAGTATAGCATGGAACTCGGACGGTCCTGTAATGAGCGGGCGGGCTTGCCGGCCGGGAACGGGGGGCTATCCATGAAACAAGCCCCGCCCGGACTTGCTCCGGACAGGGCTCATTGGGAATAAATCGACGTGCTGGAGTTCTTCAACGGTGCGGTGCAGGGGAGCTTGTCCCAGCCGGCCGAGGCTTAATTGGCGTCGGTGGTCATCTGGGTGTAGATCTCGTCCCACAGAACGCGGCGTGCGGACACGTAACGCTTCTTGTAGTAAGCATCGTTCAGGTTGGTGATGGTGACGCCCGAGCCGTTGGCGGAGTGGGCGAATTGACCGTCGCCGACGTAGATGCCTACGTGGGAAATGCCTTTGCCATCCGTATTGAAGAATACAAGGTCGCCCGCGCGAAGGTCGGATTTGTCCACCCAAAACCCTTCGTCGTTCTGAGCCTTCGAGCTGTGAGGCAGATCGATGCCGAACTGGGCAAAAACATAGCTGGTGAAGCCCGAGCAATCGAAGCCCTTGGTGGTGGTTCCCGTATACTTGTAAGGGGTTCCAATCAAGGAATCGATGGTCTCGTTCAGCGGGGTTGCCGCAGAGGCAGTCCCCATGGAGAACGTGAGCAGCATGACAACGGTGCACAGCATGACGACGGACTTCTTCAACAACAAATCAAGATGCCCCTTCCTGGTGCCTACGAGGTTAGCTTGAGGGTTCGGTTGAAGGTTGTCCCTATGGCCACTGCAATACGAGGCCAATTCACCCAAGATGGTTCCCCCGTTTCCCGATAAGGGAATTCGGCATGTTATTTTTTCCAAGTCTAAAGATTCTGCATAGGGGGACAAATTCCTTCCGAAATCTTATAAATTTCATAAGAAAATCTTCAGATTTCACACTTTGTACAACAATCTCTCCAATTTAATAGCGTTTTCACTGTCGGATGATGAAAAAACTCCCCTTCCTGCGGAGGCAGAAAGGGGAGCCGTGACGAGCAATCGCCGTCGGATTAGATCTAGTGAAGGCCGCTCTTGGCGGTGAAGAGACGATGCTGGGCGGCGATGCCCCAGACGCTGAAGAGCGTCTGCAGGAGCCGGTAGGCCTGGTAGACGGCCAGGGCCCAGAAGCCCGCCCAGACGATGGAGCCGCCCAGCATGGCCAGAGAGGCCAGAGTGCCGAGCAGGACCAGGAGGCCGCCGATGCCGAGCACCAGAGGGAGGGAACGCAGAGCGGTGGTGACGGATCGGGAGAGGGGCTCCGCATGCACCCGCCCGAATTGGATGTGCAGGAACAGCAGATGGAGCAGGAACCCGTAGCCCAGCATCAGGGACGTATACGGGAGGGCGCTCCGGGCCAGCTCCTGATAGGTGCCGGAGGACAGGAGAGCGGACTTCAGCTCGGGCAGCACCCACCACAGAGGAACCAGAGTCAGGAGCATCTGGATGGCGTAGAGGAGCAGGTAGGGCCTGCTCAGCTCGGCCACCCCCCGGACGAAGCGGTAGCCCGCGTTGTATTGGGTGTGGGCCAGGGAGTAGAAGAGCCCTGCGTTCAGGAGGGGGGTCAGCACCATCCGCAGGCCGAGAAGTCCGGCCAGAAGCCACAGGTAGGAATGGCTGACGTCCGTCTTGAAGAGGACGAACTGGCCCTCCGCCAGGAACAGCCGGGTCTGGGCTGTGAAGCCGTCCGCATCGGGATACCGGTGGAGGAGCGGGAGAATGACGGACTGGGACAGCTTATAGAGCGTCACGCCCCAGACGAACCGGTACAAGAACAGTACCAGCACGGGAAAAGGCTGGCGCACGCTGGCGCGGAAGCCTTCCTTGATATAGGTGAACATGAGGGGCACCTCCTGAATATGCGGCGGGCACATATGGCCTGGAACGGATACGCATCGTCTCCGTCTACCAGGTCAGCCAGCCGAAGAGAATCTCCACCACCCGGCTTACGCCCAGGTTCAGGCGGACGTTGGTCTTCGTATCGACCTGCCGCTTCATGAAGTTGTTGATGTGCTTGTTCTCCAGGAGCAGGGTGTAGTCCGGGTCAATCTGCGCCCACTCCAGGGGAGCCCCGTGAGAGAGGGTGTAGACGATCTCGCTGCCTTGGCCGTCCCAGGTCTTGTCAAGGACGGTGCCGTCCGTGAAGCGGAAGCGGATGGGCACCTGGGAGGAGGTGGCTCCGCGCTTCTTGATCAGCACCTTGCTCTCGTAGCCGGTCTTGCCGTCCGCCTGGGCCCGGTTCACCTCGATGCCGGCGATCTCGTAATCGACCATCAGGCCGTTGTAGACGTATTGGTCGAAGAAGTCCTTCCAGCTCTTCTTGGTGGTCTCCTCGAGGACCGCCTGGAAGTCGGCGCTGGCCGGATGCTTGAACTTCCAGCGCTGGAAGTAGGTCTTCATCACGCGGCTCATGGCGTCGGGGCCAATTTCTTTTTCGATGGCGAAGAGGACGAGCTTGGCGCGGGTATAGACGTTCTCCGCATATTCGTCGTGGCTGCCGTATTCCCAGGCGTTGCGCTTCAGCGCCTCCGGCGACGTGATGTAGCTGGCCTCCAGCGGCAGGTTCGGGGCGATGCCGAACTCCTTCTCCATCACCTTATCCTCGGCGTAGGAGGTGAAGCCCTCGTCCAGCCAAGCCTCCTCGAACTCATTGGACGCGATCATGCCGTAAAAATACTGGTGCCCGATCTCATGCACGACCACGCGCTCCAGATCCAGCCCCGGCTTCGGCTCGCCGGCGCCCCAGGCCGTGATCAGGGTCGGGTATTCCATGCCGCCCGCTCCGTTGCCCTCCGCCGGAGGCACGACCACCGACAGCGTAGAGTAAGGATACGGCCCGTACCATTCGCTGTAGCGGGAGAGGGCTTTTTTGGCGGCGGTCAGGTAGCGGGCCTTCAGGTGCTCGTGGGCCGGGTCCAGATACAGCTTGATCTTCACCCCGGGAACGTTGGGGGCGGAGAAGGGCTCCTCCACGTAGACGAACTTGGGGGAAGCGGCCCAGGCGAAGTCATGGACGTCGTCGGCGTAGAAGCGGTAGGTCTTCATCTCGTTCTCTACGGCCGCCGGCTTGGTGGGGAAGCCGGTGGCGGCCACCGTATAATCGGAGGGCACCTTGATCTTCACGTCGTAGATGCCGAAGTCGGAGTAGAACTCCGAGTTGCCGTGGTACTGGTGAAGATTCCAGCCCTCCTCAGCCCGGCCCCGGGTTCCGGCGGTCTCGTACTTCGCCAGCTTGGGGAACCATTGGCCGGCCATGTAGAAGTCTCCCGAATACCCCATGCGGGCGAACACCTGAGGCAGCTTCACCCGGAAATCCATGGTGAGCGTCACCTTCTCCCCGGGCAGAACGGGAGCGGGCAGCGTCACCTTGGCCAAGGTCTCGTCACTGCCGTTGTTATCATCCGGCCGGACGAAGGCCACCCGGTCCATGAGGCTGACGCCCTTCTCGGTGGTCAGCGTCTGCAGCTCCATCCACCCCCTGCTGTCCCCCTGCTGCTTGTCATTGCGCAGCTTGCCGCCGGACTCCTTCATGAAGGTGGATTTTTTGGAGGCGAAGGCGTTGGGATACAGGTGGAGGTAGAGCTCCTCCACCGGTTTTTTGCCCGGATTCTGCCAGGTGAAGGTCTGGGCGCCCTGGAGCTGCTTCTCCTCCGGCTTGAGCGACACGGCCATATGGTACTCCACCGTGCGGCTGCTTAAGGCGGGGGCGGCCTTCGGTTCGGCCGGCTTCGGGATTTCGAGGGAGAGCGACTCCCCGGCGGGAGGCTCCTCGGAGAGGACGGAGAGAGCGGGCTCCCCGGTCCGGCCGAAATAGGACGACACGGTGGTCGTAACGGCCAAGCCGAATACAAGGACCAGCGTCCATTGAAACGTGCGGTTGGACAGGTTCGGTTTCATCCAATTTTTCACCCCGTTGACAAGCGTCTAAAGGATGTATATGAGGGGGGGGGGACAAATATATCCGAACCCTGTCCAGAATTTGGGACAAAACAAAAAAGCCCCCGGGCAGGGGGCTTAGTACTGGCTTCGTAGGCCCAAAGGGCAGGATGCGGCTGAGGCGGGGGCCGCTACTCGGCGTCGGGGAAGATCAGCGAGCCGTCCTTGCCGAAGGCGTAGGCCTTCTCCAGCTCCTTGTCGCCGACGGTGTAGACGATCCGGCTGCGTCCGGTATCCACCCGGAGCAGATGGCGCTGGAAGGGATGGTCCGGATCCTGGTCGACGGGAATCACCGCTTTCCGCTCGGTGTCATAGGCGAGGATGCCGTCCGTGCCTACCTCATATACGAAATACCGGTTGTTCAGCCACGTGAAGCCGGAGGTGAAATACCCGGTCCGCAGCTCCAGATTGGGCCGGTCTCCGTCCGGATGAACCAGGAAGAAGCCGGCAGCCTCGAACACGTAGCCCTCGTTCTCCAGCACCACTTGCTTCCCGTCGGGGGAGGGCACTCCCTGGGTCCGGACCTTGTCCCGGATGGTGCGGCTCTGCCGCAGACGATGCTTCTCGGCCTCGAAGGCCAGGTCCTCATGCAGCCGGAATCGGATCAGGGGGCTGTCGTCCAACGCGTGAAGCGGCCCCTTGCCGCTATCCCCCACAGGCAGGAAAATCCCCTCCGCCAAGGGGCCTTCGAAGCCGCCGTAGATCTCGATATACGGCCGTTCGAAGGGCGTGTCGACGTACGGTATCCGGAGGCCCCGGGTGTAATAATCCACCTCATGGCTGCCCCGCCCATAGTAGGAGTAGTCGTAGTCCGGCCACTTGAGCTGAAGCTCCTGAATCAGCGCATCCGGGTTCAAGATCTGCTTCTCCTGCAAATTCCGGAGGATGCCGGCCAAGGTCTCGCCCTCTGCGGCCTGGCGCTTGGCGTCCCTCGGGTACAGGCAGATCTCGTACGCGCCGTCCTCTCCGCCGAAGAAGAGGTAATAGGGCTCCAGCTTGTAGCCGAAGAGCTGCTCGTCCCGGCTCTCGAAGGGCGGCTGGCCCAAGCGCTCCGTAATCTGCGCCCGGGTCGAGGTCGTCCGCAGGCCGCCTGCCACCGGCTCCGGGTAATCCGGGCGGAACACCAGGCGGCTGAGCTGCCGGTTCTGCACCCGGATCCCTGCGTACACCCGGGACTTGTCATACACATACGCATCGTTGAAGAAGGTATCGTGCGGACCCGCCAGCCGCTCCAGGGCGTCCCAGGACCAAGCCGACTCGGACAAGCCGGCCACGAGGGGCCCGGGCTCCGGTGCGGGAAGGGGAGGCAGGTAGGCATACCGCTCTAAGCTCATCTTGTGAAAAGCGTTCACCGTCCCGTTCACTTTCGCCGCATCCGGCAGCAGCTCCGCGCTGCCCGAGGCCTCGATGACGGTGCCGAGGGAGTCATCCTCCAGTCGGAAGGCGCGGCCGGTCAAGGTCATGGAGGTCAGCTTCAGGAGCTCCGAGTAGAAGCTCTCGGACTCCAAGGACGGCGCGCGGCCCAGCTTGGCATGGAGGACGACGGGTTCCTTGGGGGCCGCGGGCGCGGGCCAATCCACGCGGGACAAATCGGCCGAGAGCCGGGCGTAGTCCTGCCGCAGCCGGCTCTCCTGGACCCGCTCCTCGGACGTGGCCGAAGGAGCGGGGGCGGCGGTTCCGGCCATGGGGGCGGGGGCCAGCGCGGCTCCCGTTAAGGCCGGGGGTGTTCCGATGGCAGCGGGGGACGGGGTGGTGTAGGCCTCTTGGGTATGCCCCGGCGCTTCAGCCGGGCTGTTGTCGCAGGAGGCCAGCAGCAGGGCGGCGGCTGCCCCTGCCGCCAGCAGGACGGGACGGGTGCGGCGGATTAGGATCATGGGAGACGACCTCCGGGCTCAATGTCTGACGATATCTTTTTAGACGCGTGAAAGGTTCGGCGGGTTGCCTGTGCACCGTAATGTCCGCCAAATTGGAGGAAATGTGGAGATTGTGTTACGATAGACGTAAACGGCTGGAAGGCCGCATCTTTCATTCTAACGGTAATGGTGGTGCATCTATAGATGGAAATCGAAAGCAAAGGCAAGAAACCGAATGCGCTGAACATCGTCAGCAGCAGCGTGAACCATAAGGGCTTCGGGGCAGGCTCCATCGACCTCTCCAACGTGTCGGGCGTCATCATCGACGAAGGCGTGGCGTATGTGGATAACGGGACCCTTCATGCCAAGAGCAAGGTGGAGAAGGGCATCAAGTTCTCCCCGGATCCGAGCGAGACGCCGGACGGACGCAAGGTATGGGTGGTGTGGGTTGCCGTGGACCGGAATGCCGAGGGGCAGTTCTACGGCGGCCTGGCAGCCTGCGAGATGCGGGTGAACCCGGAGGCCCGGAGGGGCTGGAAGGTTCTGGCGGACCACGTCAACCGGATGGATAAGGCCATGAAGCGGCATATTCTGGTGGAGGGGCTGGACGATTCGGAAAAAGCCGCGCTCAAGAAGCTTCTGATGGAGCACAATCCGGAATGGTGGGCCCATTCGCCGGAGGAATTGAAGCAGGCATTGTAAGTTTGCCCGGTATGCAAGCAGAGGCTGTCCCTTTAGGGGGCAGCCTCTTTTTGCGCTGCCGCGGGGCCGGAGCTGCGGGGAAAGAGCAGCACGGCGGTGAGCCGGCCATACCCGGCATGAGCGGCCAGCCACCACAGGAGGGCCTCCGGATCGAGAAGGGCCGGAGTGCCTGCCGACAGCATGGTGGTGGGGTACAGGAGCAGGCCGACGGCAAGCCCTGCGACGGTAATGAACCGGCGGGCGGAGCCCGGATGCATGCGCCGGAGCAGGCAGAAGCCGCCGGCACCGGCTGCGAAGCTTACCGATATGAGCAGGTGCAGCAGGAACTGGGACAGCTCCGACACCAACACCTCCCGGAGGAGCGGAATGTAGTCCACACCGAGAAGAAGCCGGTAGACGGCAATGCCCCGCAGTTCTTCGACTCCCTTCAGAAACCACCCCATGGCCGCCCCTGCGGCAAGACCCGCGAATACTGTCCGAACGGCCCGCTGCCGTCCGAACCGAGCGGCTGGTCCGATTCGCATGGCTTCATCCCCCTCTACAGCTGATGATATGAAATAGCAGAAAACGTTTGACAGATGGTATAGATATTGTATGATGTTTGTATAGATTATAACAAGTCTTTGTATAGAATTTGTATAACTAACATAATTGGGATGACGGAGGGAGAGGAGGAACGGTATGTACACGATGAAGGCGGTATCTGAACGGACCGGGATCCCCGCAGTGACGATCCGGGCCTGGGAGCAGCGGTACGGGGCCGTGGAGCCGGAGCGTACGGCGAAGGGACAGCGGCTGTACCGCGAAAGGGACATCGAAGCTCTCCTGTGGCTGAAGGAGCAGACGGAGAAGGGGATGACCATCAGCCAGGCGGTGCGTCAGCTGAAGCAAGAGCCGGCTGCTCCCCAAGGGCCGGCGGAGCCGGCCGATTTCCTTCTCTCTTCCGGCGCCGGGACGAAGGAGGAGGCTTACCGGGAATGGCAGGACGGCATTTACGCCGAGCTGTCCGATTATAGGGAGGCCGAAGCGCAGCGGCTGCTGGACACGGCCTTCGCCTTGTTCTCCTTCCAGGATGTGTTCCATCGTATCCTGGCGCCGATGATGTATCGGGCGGGTGATGATTGGGGAGCCGGTCTTCTCTCCGTCGCCCAGGAGCATTACATCAGCCATTTTGTGACCATGCGGTTCTCTCATTTCTTCCGCCTGTTTCCGGTTCGGCCGGAGCTTCCGCGGTTCGTAGCCTTCTGTCCCTCCGGGGAGCATCACCAGTTGGGACTTCTGTTATTTACCCTGTTTTTGCGTCAACAAGGGGCGGACGTCCTCTACTTGGGTGCGGACACTCCCTTGGACGGCTTGGCTTCGCTCATTCGGAAGAAGGGCATCGGCTTCGCCTGCGTTTCCTTAACCCTGCCGGAGCGGGCGGAGCTGACCTGCCGGATGCTGAAGGAGCTTCAGCGTGAAGCTCAGGGGCTTCAGCTTGTTGCAGGAGGAAGCGGATTTCGGGGAGTGGCTCCCCAACCGGGATGGTCGGTTCTGGACGGCGGTCCCGAGGCATGGAAGCATTGGTTCGATAGGTGTACGGCTGGCACGGGGGCATCCGAAGGGGCTTGACGGATACAAGCATAAGAAGTGCAGGAACTAGGGGAGGGATCCGGAAATGTTGGAGAATGGAACACGCAGCAGTCAGTCAGATTATTCCGGCGGAAGAGTAGCTATCGTAGGTGCGGGTCCCGGTGGGCTGGCTGCGGGGATGCTGCTGGCGTCCCAAGGGCTATCGGTGGATATTTATGAGAAGCAGGCCTTCATAGGCGGACGTTCCTCCCGGCTGGAGCTGGGAGACTACCGCTTCGACCGTGGCGCGACCTTTGTGCTCATGCCTCATGTGTGGGAAGAGCTGTTTGCTGCGGCAGGACGCTCCTTGACCGATTATGTGGAGTGGCACCGTCTCGATCCGATGTACCGTCTGCAGTTCGGGGAGCTTCAGCTCCATCCCACCACGGATCAGGATGCTATGGCGGAGCAGATCGAACGGTACTTCCCGGGGGAAGGGGACAACTACCGCAGATTCATGCGGGACGAGGAGGAGAAGTTCAATCGGCTCATGCCGCTGCTCCAGCGGCCTTTCCGCGGACTCCGGGATTATGTATCCCTTGACGTTCTCCGGGCTCTGCCCAAGCTGCATGCTACGGAAACCGTGTACAGCCGGCTGTCCCGCTACTTCAAGGATGAGCGGCTGAAGGCCGCCTTTTCGTTCCAGGCCAAGTATCTGGGGATGTCTCCGTGGGAGTGCCCCGGCACATTCACGATCCTGTCCTTCCTGGAGCACCGCTTCGGGCTGGTCCATCCAGTGGGCGGAGTGAACCGGCTTTTCGATGCGATGGCCGCGGTCATCCGGGAACACGGGGGACGGATTCATACCCAGACCCCGGTAGAGCGGGTCCTGGTCGAACAGGGCCGGGCCAAGGGACTTCGGCTGCAAGGAGGAGAACGGATCCAGGCGGACGATGTGGTCATCGGTGCGGACTTCGCCCATGCAGCAGCTCGTCTGTTTGCTCCGGGCACCCTCCGGAAGTATACGAAGGAGAAGCTGGATCAGAAGAAGTATTCCTGCTCCACCTTTATGCTCTACCTGGGGGTCAACCGCAAGGTACAGCTGCCGCACCATACGGTGCTGTTCGCAGAGGATTACCGGAGGAATGTGGAGGATATTACCCAGCGGGGCGTATTGTCCGAGGAACCCTCGCTGTACGTCCATAACCCCGGACTGTTGGACCCCACGCTGGCTCCGCCGGGGAAGAGCGCGCTCTATGTGCTGGTGCCGGTGCCTAATCTGTCGGCGGATGTCTCCTGGCCGGAACAGCGGGAGCGATTCCGCAGCCTGGTACTGGACCGCTTGGAGAGAGAGCCGGAGCTGGCCGGACTCAGGGACGATATCGAGGAGGAGCGGATCATCACGCCGCAGGATTGGCAGGACGATCTCGATGTGTACCGGGGGGCGGTCTTCAATCTGGCCCATTCCTTGGATCAGATGCTGGCATTCCGTCCCCGCAACCGGTTCGAGGAGGTGCAGCGCTGCTGGCTGGTCGGCGGGGGAACCCATCCCGGTAGCGGGCTGCCCACCATCATCGAGTCCGCGAAGATCAGCTGCGCGATGCTGCTGGAATCCCGCAAGGCGGCCGGACGCCGATGGACCGGCGTCCCGGTCGGCCCGCTGACGAAGAGGGCGGAGCTGTGAGCAAGCTGAGGGAGAGAGGGCCCTGTGGCCCGTGCAACGGGAGCCTCGCCTCCTCTAGGGCGCGGCTGCACGCTCGTCCGAAAAAGGGTTGAATCCACTGAACCCTAACGTTATACTAGGGGAAGTATATGTACACCGTATACTAGGACAGCAAAAAGGCAGACCACCCGGTCTGCCTTTTTGTGCTGTTGCCCGGCACACCCGCCTGGGCCTGCGCTACTCGTTCCACCAGCGCTTCAGGTCCTTCCACCAGGAGCTGTCCGCCTTCTTGTCCCCTGCTTTCCCGCCGCCTGCCGCCTTGGTTCCGGCGCAGTATTCCGTCGGCTCGGTCCCGGCCACGAAGGCCTCCATGCGGGTGCTGGGGCAGGCGTCGTTGGCCAGCTTGCCGGTGGCCGGGTCGATGTAGGCGCTGACGACGCCTTCCGGCACGGGGAACAGCTTCGGCGGCACGGTCTCCAGCGCTCCCTCTGTATATTCGGCGAAGATGGGCGCCGCCTTGCGCTGGTCCAGCTTGCCGATGGTCTTGTCCTTGTCGTAGCCGACCCATACAGCCGTGGAGAGCTCGGGGGTATACCCGACCATCCACGCATCGTAGTTGGTGGTGCCGGTTTTGCCGGCTACAGGCCGCTTCATCAGGTCGGATACCCGGTAGCCCGTGCCGCCCTCCTCGAAGACGGACTGCATGAGGCTGGTCAGCACGTAGGTATAGGCCGGGTTGATGACCTGGGTCTCCGACGGCTCGGCCTCATAGAGCACCTTGCCCGAGTGGTCCTCCACCCGGAGCACGGCCAGCGGCTCCGTCCGGATGCCCCCCGAAGCCAGCACCCCATAGGCGTACGCCATCTCGAAGGGGCTGACCGGAGAGGTGCCGAGGGCTAGCGACGGCAGCGCCTTGAGAGGGGCGGTGATGCCGAGGAGCCGTGCCATCGCCACCGCTTTTTCGGGACCGACGTCCATGATGGTGTGTACCGCGTAGATGTTGTCCGACTTCATGATGGCCCGGCGCAGGTCGATCTCCGTGTTGTCGTACAGGTTGTCATAATTGTTCGGCGCGTACGTCTGGCGGCCCTGGTCGTAGGTGAACACCGTGGGCTCGCTCTTGTACTTGGTCAGCGGGGAGACGTTCTCCGCCAGCGCGGACAGGTAGACGATGGGCTTGAACGCAGAGCCCGGCTGACGGGTATCGGCGAAGACCCGGTTGAACTGGTTCGTCTTATAGTCCCGCCCCCCCACCATCGCCTTGATGTAGCCGTTGCGCGGATCGATGGAGATCAAGGCCGCCTGCAGCTCCGAATCCTCCCCGATCTCCTTGGCGATGGCCTCCTCCGCCAGCTTCTGCGCACGCAGATCCAGCGTGGTATAGATCTTGAACCCGCCGGCCTCGAATTCGTTCTCGGTAATCCCCAGCTTCTCAATGACCACATTCTTCACATAATCCTGAAAATAGGGGGCCTCCGACGGCTCCGCCGTATTCCGGGGCTGAATGGCCAGCTCCTCCCGGTACGCCTCATCGGCGGCCTGCTGCGTAATCCGGCCCTCGTTGACCAGGGCCTGGAGGATCACCTTCTGGCGGTCCTTGGCGTTCTGCATGTTCAGGTACGGCGAGTAATACTTGGGCCCCTTCGGCACGCCGGCCATAAGGGCGCTCTCCGCCAGGGTCAAGTCCTTGGCGTCCTTGCCGAAGAACATGCGGGCCGCCGCCTGGACGCCGTAGGTGGAATGGCCGAAGTAGATCTGATTCAGATACGTCTCCAGAATCTCGTCCTTGGTCATGCGCATCTCCAGATGGACGGCGTAGAACGCCTCCTGAATCTTCCTCGACCAGTTCCGGTCATGGTTCAGGTACAGATTGCGGGCCAGCTGCTGGGTGATGGTGCTCGCGCCCTGCTCCATGGACAAGGTCTTGATGTCTTGAATGGCGGCGCGGGCCAATCCCTTGGGATCCACACCCAGGTGGTGATAGAAGTTTCGGTCCTCCACTGCCAGCACGGATTCCACCAGATAGGGCGACATATCGTCCAGCTTGATGACTTCCCGGTTCTGGCCGGAATGGAACGTGTCGATTACCTGTCCGTGCAGATCGTAGATCTGGGAGTTCTGGGTGACGGTGACGACGGGAAGGGCTTGGGAGCGCAAATACAAGAGCACCACGATGGCGGAGCCCGCAGCGAATAAGGTCAGGTTGAACATCAGCTTCGTGAATCGTTTCAAGAATCGGAACATGGATCGGTCGGGAGCTCCGGGCGAATGCCGCCGGTCGCGGCTTTGGCGCCTGGCAGGGGTATTCTCGTCCGGCATTCCGGTTCACCTCGCATTCCGTACAGTCGTAGTCTTACCAGTATGGAAAAATCGGGAAACCGGTATTCAATCCAGCCGGACTATTTTTTTGGGGGGGGACCCGGATAATCCTGCCAGGCCCATGGGACACTAAGGCGGATGCAGGCGGCCCTCGGCCGCCGGGAGAACACGAGGAAATGAGGGATGCGGCATGGAGCTGTGGTATACGGAGAAGCAGACGGAGGCTTTCGGTATTACCGCCAAGGTTAAGAGCACGCTGGTTGCAGAGCGGACGGCGTTCCAGGACCTGGCGGTCCTCGAGACGGAGGAGTTCGGCCGGATGCTGGTGCTGGACGGCATGGTCATGACAACGGTCAGGGATGAGTTCGTCTACCATGAGATGGTGGCCCACCCGGTGCTCTTCACGCATCCCGATCCGAAGCTGGTGCTGGTGGTCGGAGGAGGGGACGGCGGTGTAATCCGGGAGGTGCTGAAGCATCCCAGGGTGGAGAAGGCCGTGCTGGTGGAGATCGACGGCAAGGTCATCGAATACTCCAAGCGATTCCTTCCCGAGATAGCCGGCCGGCTGGACGATCCGAGAGTGGAGGTCCTCGTGAACGACGGCTATATGCACATCCACGAGCATAAGAACACCTATGACGTCATCATGGTTGATTCCACCGAGCCCGTAGGACCGGCGGTAAACCTGTTCACCCGGGGCTTCTACCAAGGCATCTATGAATCGCTGAAGGAGGACGGAATCTTCGTGGCCCAGACCGACAACCCGTGGTTCAAGGCGGACCTGATCCGCACCGTTCACAAGGACGTGAAGGAGGTTTTCCCCATCGTCCGGGTTTATGGCGCCAATATTCCGACCTATCCGAGCGGGCTGTGGACCTTCACCATGGGCAGCAAGAAGCATGATCCGCTGGCTGTCGACGAATCGGCGCTGCCGGAGCTCGACACCCGGTATTACACCCCGAGACTCCACAAGGCGGCGTTCGCGCTGCCCCGGTTCGTGGAGGAGCTCTTGAAGGAGCGGTGAAGAGGTCTCGGAGTTCGGCTCCAGGGCGTCAACGGCACCTCGTGACGGTCACGGGCCGTAACGGTGGATTTTGCGGAAGGCGTTGGGGGTTAAGCCCTCCTGCTGCTTGAACAGCTTGATGAAATAGCTGGTGTGCTCGTAGCCCACCGTCCGGGCCACTTCCTTCACGTCCATGTCCGGCTCCTGGAGAAGCAGCTCCTTCGCCCGGCGCAGCCGGAAGCGGTTGATGTATTCGAAGGGGCGGAGGCCGAAGCTTTTTTGGAACAGGTGGCAGGTGTATTGGGGGGAGAGGCCCAGTTGGGCTGACAGGACGTTCAGCGTCAGGGGCTCGGCATAGTGGTCGTCGATGTAGGTCAGGACAGGAACCAGCTGCTCGTAGTGCTCGGTCTTGGAGCGGGTATCGGGCGCGCTGGAGGAGATGAACAGGTCCAGCACGGTCTCGTAGGTCAGAGCGGAACACTTGACGTAGCGGAACGGATCCTTCGACTGCAGCAGCTCACAGGCCTGGGACATCTTGCGCAGGACTGTATCGGGGTGGGAGAGCTGAAGCACGCAGGAGCCGGTCAGACGGAGGGAAGCCAGCATGCTTCCCGCCTGGGCGCCGTTGAAGGTGAACCACTGGACCCCCCAAGGCTCGCGGACCGCATAATAGGTATGCTTCCGGTTCGGATACAGCAGCATGCCCTGGCCGGGACCTACGGTGTAGCGCTCCCCCTCGGTCTCCAGGACCCCTTCGCCGGATACGCATTGGATCCATTGGAAATCGGGGAAGCCCTCCTCCCGGTGCATCGGATCCTGATGGCCCCAGCCCCCGGCACTGGTCATATAGTACGGCAGCTGCAGCTCCGTCTCCGTCAGCACGACAAAGATATTCAGGTTCACGGCGGTTCCTCCCCGGCGGATTATGCTCTTACTATAATCGTAATATAGAGGCTCCGCAATGAAGAGGAGTTGCGCTTCGCCGGCTTCCTCCGTACACTAAGGGCATAAGGAAGCCCGCAGCCGGAGGCAGCGGGCGCATATGGAGAAGGGGATGTCAGGGTGACGGTCCAGAAGGATGTGGAGCTGACCATCCGCAGCCGGAGCGGCGGCGGTCAGATCGAGCAGAAGGTCCGGGGCAGGCTGTACGAGCGGGACGGGCGGTGGATGTACCATTACCGGGAGCCGGATTCGGAGATGGGTCGGGTGACAGCGGTCCTGAAGGTAGAGTCCGGCCTCATCCGGCTGCTCCGGCAGGGGGATATCCGGTCCGAGCAGCAGTTCGCGCCGGGGCAGCGTCTGCCGGGCTATTACGATACCCCACACGGCAGGCTGGAGCTGGAGGCCATGACTTACAGCCTGCGCACCGAGCTTGCCGAAGGCATCGGGAGGGTAATCTGGGGCTATGAGCTGTACGTGTCCGGAGAGCCGTCCGGACGGATGGAGCTTGAGATCGAGATTCAGGAGCTGCCGGTTTAACCGGAGCTCCTTTTCTTGCGTTGCACGGCAGCCCGGATGGGGCGCACGGCGTTGACCTCGCCCAGGAATCCGGATCGGCGGTTCATCGAAGCTACCGGAGTGGAATGCTTCTGCAGCTGGTCCAGGATCGTGCGTGTCGTGTACTGGGGCTTCAGGGACAACAGCAGCGCGATAACTCCGCTTACGTGGGAGGTCGCCATGGAGGTTCCGGACAGCGCGTTGTATTTGCCGTTCAGCCACGTGGAGATGATCTTCTCCCCGGGGGCATACAGGTTAATTTCCGGTCCCCGGTTGCTGAAGGAGGCGATCCGCTTGGACCGGGTTGTGGCGCCGACGGCGATGGTCTGAGGGAACCGGGCGGGATAGTCGACGAAGCTCTTCTTCCCTTCGTTGCCGGCGGAGGCGACGACGATGATCCCCGCCTTGTGGGCGGATTGGATGGCCGCCTCCAGAGCAGGGCTCCTCGTTTTCATCCCGAAGCTCATATTGATGATGTGCATCCGGTTGCGGATGCACCATTCGATGCCGTGGACGATGTCGGTCACATAGGAGCTGCCGTTGTGATCGAAGGCTTTGACGGCATACAAGGTGGCATAGGGTGCGGTTCCCGTCATGCCGTGGGAGGAGGATGCCGCGATGGTGCCGCTGATGTGGGTGCCGTGTCCGTTGTCATCCACGGGCGGCAAGTGGCGTTCGATCAGATTGATGCCTCCTCCGATGGAGGCTTGAAGATCCGGGTGGGTGTAGTCGATGCCGGTGTCGATGACCCCGATTTTAATCTTGTCGCCGGTGGACTTCTTCCAGGCCAAAGGCGCCTGGATCCGCTGGACCCCCCAGGGAATGAACGGTCTGGTGGCCGCATACGGCACGGAGGCGGCGCCGAAGGAGGGAAGCCGAGCGGTGACGCCGTGCACCAGAGCGGTCCGGTCCATCTCCACGCCGGCCACCTGCGGGAATCCAAGAGCCGCCTCTCCGGAATGGATCGGACAGGAGATGCTGTTGATGATGGGGAGGGCTTGGATGGATGCGGAGACAGGGTGCTCCCCGAAGGTCATGTGCATGTTCCGGACAATCTCACGGCAGTCCGTGGATGCATGCAGCCGGATGATGGTTCGTGGGGAGGCCCCGGACGACTCGATTTCCGTTTGGAGCCAGTGCAGGAACGGATGCTCGTTCAATGTAAGTCCTCCTATCGTTGAAGGTACGCACAAACGGCTTGCGCCGGCTTGTCGACGGATGGCCGGGGTGGCCGTTTTGTGTATCATATGAACGGCTCGTTCGGCGCTCCTAAGCGTCAGCCTTATTTGAAATAAATCCGCGCGTAGCCGTGTCATCGCCGCAATCCTTACATAGGATGGATAGAGGGTTCCATGGCGGACTCTTGTCTTCTGGGCTCTTGCGGAAACAATGGGGCCGGCTTGGCGGATACAGTCGTAGACGGAGGCGCTGTCGGGGCGCCTTCGTTTATTTCTGGGGGGAGAATGAACCTCCCGCCCGCTGTCCCCTCCTTCTATAGAAGAGCGCTTCCTCCTGCGCTCTGCGTCTCGGCGGCCGGGCGGGCGCAAACCCGCACCGCCGCTTGCTTTTTTAGGAAAAATAGGGTTTACTATATGGAGACAATCCCGAAGTGCGATAGAATGTGGGAAGGACGTGTATCAAGCGAATGAGCAGTGAATACCTTTCGAAGTTGACACCGGAGCAGGCAAAGGAAGTGCCTATGGTGGACTTGGCCTTTGAAGTCCTGAAGGCAGCCAACACGCCTTTTTACTACCGGGATCTGATGGCGGAGATCGCCAAAGCCAAAGGCTTCACCGACGACGAGGTTATGCAGGTGATTGCCCAGCTATATACCGAAATTAACGTAGACGGCCGGTTTGCATGCGTTGGCAACAACCTCTGGGGGTTGAAGCGCTGGTACCCGGTTGACAATAAAGAAGGCGAGATGGGCTCCTCCAAGCGCCCGCGGATCATCAACGACGACGACGACGATCTGGACGAAGAGGAGTACCTGGAGGAAGAGGAAGAAGCCTACGTGGAGGACAACGACGAATTCGACGCCTTCGATGAGGACCGCGAGGACATCATCGGCGAGGAAGAAGAGGACCTGTTCGCTCCGGAGGAGATCGAAGAGGAAATCGACGAAGCCGAAGAGAGCGAAGAGATGGACGAAGAGCTTGCCGAAGGCGACGAGGAAGCCGAATTTGACGACGAGTTGTCGGAGGAAGATTCCGACGACGAGGACGACAAGTAACCTGCCAATAGCAGCTTGACACGTGCATGTGTAAGAGAGTAAGATATTTCGTGGGCTTTGGATTTACAATCCATTCACGAATCATTTGGCCAATTAAAGTGCCCCGTCTTAGGCGGGGTCACTTTTTGTTTTTTGGGGCATAGTATCCGCAATATAATGCAGGGGGTAAAACCAGTGACGAAGTACATTTTTGTGACGGGCGGTGTCGTGTCCTCGTTGGGCAAAGGCATTACCGCTGCGTCTCTCGGCCGGCTCTTGAAGAACCGGGGCTTGAAGGTGACCATCCAAAAGTTCGACCCGTACATCAATGTGGACCCGGGCACCATGAGTCCTTACCAGCACGGCGAGGTTTTCGTAACCGATGACGGAGCGGAGACTGACCTGGATCTGGGTCACTACGAGAGATTCATCGACATCAACCTGTCCAAAAACAGCAACGTAACGACGGGCAAGATCTACTCTTCCGTCATTACCAAGGAGCGCCGCGGCGAATATCTGGGCGGTACGGTACAGGTAATCCCCCATATTACGAACGAGATCAAGGACCGTGTCTTCCGCGCAGGACGCGAGGCCCAATCCGATGTGGTCATCACGGAGATCGGCGGCACTGTCGGCGACATCGAGAGCCTGCCGTTCCTGGAGGCCATCCGCCAGATCAAGAGCGACATCGGCCGCGACAATGTCATGTACATCCACGTCACACTCATTCCTTACCTGAAGGCTGCCGGCGAAGTGAAGACGAAGCCGACGCAGCATAGCGTCAAAGAGCTGCGCAGCATCGGCATCCAGCCGAACGTCATCGTCTGCCGGACCGAGCATCCGCTGTCCCAGGACCTGAAGCGCAAGATCGGCCAGTTCTGCGACGTAGACGCCAACGCCGTCATCGAGTGTATCGATGCCGATACTCTGTATGACGTTCCGCTCATGATGCGCGACCAAGGCTTGGACGAGATCGTCGTCAACCACCTGAAGCTTACGACCAATGCGCCGGACATGACCGAGTGGGAAGCCATGGTGCAGAAGGTGAAGCAGCTGAAGCACAAGACCGAGATCGCCATCGTCGGCAAGTACGTCGCGCTTCATGACGCGTACCTGTCCATCGTGGAGGCTCTGTCCCATGCAGGCTTCGCTTGTGATTCCGAAGTGAATATCCGTTGGGTCAACGCGGAGGACGTGTATGACCATAACGTAGACGAGCTTCTGGGCGGCGTCCAAGGAGTCCTGGTTCCAGGCGGGTTCGGCGACCGCGGGATCGAAGGCAAGATCATCGCCATCAAGTACGCCCGCGAGCAGCGCATTCCGTTCTTCGGCATCTGCCTGGGGATGCAGGTGGCCGTGGTGGAGTTCGCCCGCAACGTCCTGGGTCTGGCCGGAGCCAACAGCTCCGAGATCAACCCGACCACCAACTATCCGGTCATCGACCTGCTGCCGGAGCAGAAGGACATCGAGGATCTGGGCGGCACCATGCGTCTCGGCCTGTACCCCTGCAAGATTGCAGCCGGCTCTCTCGCCGAGAAATGCTATGGGGACGAGCTGGTCTACGAGCGCCACCGTCACCGGTACGAGTTCAACAACGCTTACCGCGACGCCATCGAGCATGCCGGCATGAAGATTTCCGGCACCTCCCCGGACGGACGGCTGGCGGAAATGATCGAGATTCCGGACCATCCGTGGTTCCTGGCGGTCCAATTCCACCCGGAATTTACGTCCCGTCCGAACCGTCCGCAGGCCCTGTTCCGGGAATTCGTACAAGCCGCGTTCCAGCTTTCCCACTAAGAGTTACTGGAAAATTTCTCTTGACTTTCGGCAGATTGATGCGCATTTTAAGCAGGAGTTTGCAATATGGCGGCGAAATGTATACCCATAGATTGGAATCGATGGCATATATTTAGAGCAGCTGTCTTTTTGAGGAGGGTATACGGTTGGAGAAGAAGAAGATTCTCATCGTGGACGACCAGAACGGGATCCGTGTGTTACTGGTGGAAGTATTCAGCGTAGAGGGCTACCAGACATTCCAGGCTTCCAACGGCAAATTAGCCTTGGAGATCGTGCGCAAGGAGTCTCCGGATCTGGTGCTTCTGGACATGAAGATTCCCGGTATGGACGGGTTGGACATTCTGAAGCATATCAAGCAGATCGACACTTCGATCAAGGTCATCATGATGACCGCTTACGGCGAGCTGGATATGATCAAGGAAGCGACGGATCTGGGTGCGTTGACCCACTTCACCAAGCCCTTCGACATCGACGAGCTGCGCATCGCGGTGAACAATGAGCTGGGCCATCCGGGCTCCAGCAGCAGCTTCGCCGTCTGATCCGCATATATCGCTTTTCCGAGGACCCTGGAGACAGGGTCTTTTCTTTTTTTTTGGGCTCCCGCCTGTAGTTTTAAGCAGGGCTTGAGGATTATTTTCGATCATGGGGAAACTAGGATGAGAGCCGGGGAGAACTTGTTGCACATTGATGAAATTTCCGGGCTTGGTTACAGATGGTTCTGTTGTATGTTATAATGTTGCAGACGAATAAACGAAGCGAAAGCTTACGAACACATTTAGGAGGAAACCTACATGCCGTTAGTTTCAATGAATGCGTTCCTTCCGCAGGCGAAAGCCGGTAAGTACGCGGTAGGCCAATTCAACATGAACAACCTGGAGTTCGCCCAAGCTATCACTGAGGCTGCTATGGAACTCAAGTCCCCCCTCATCTTCGGCGTATCCGAAGGCGCATTGAAGTACATGGGCATTGAGTACACCGTGGCTCTGGCCAAAGCATCCGCCGAGAAGTCCGGCCTGCCGATCGCTCTGCACCTGGACCATGGCAGCAGCTTCGACGTAGCGATGAAGTGTATCCGTGCGGGCTTCAGCTCCGTCATGTTCGACGGTTCCCATCATTCCTTCGAAGACAACATCCGCTTGACCAAGGAAATCGTGAAGGCTGCCCGCGCTATGGGCGTTTCCGTTGAAGGCGAGCTGGGCACTATCGGCGGCACCGAGGACGACGTGAGCCTGGACGAGGCTCATGCAGCTCTGGCCAAGCCGGAAGAAGCCATCCGCTTCTATGAAGAAACCGGAGTGGACGCTTTGGCCATCGCAGTTGGTACTGCACATGGCGTATATGCAGGCGAGCCGAAGATCCATTATGATATCATCGAGAAGGTCGCTGCTGCGATTCCGGTATCCATCGTACTGCACGGCGGCTCCGGCGTTCCGGACGAAATGATCCAGAAGTCCATCGCTGCAGGCGTAACCAAGATCAACGTCAACACCGAGAACCAAGTTGCAGCAACCGCGGCGATCCGCGAAGTGCTGAACAAGGATGCCAAAGTGTATGACCCGCGCAAATACCTCGTACCGGCCCGCAAGGCTATGGTCGATGTAGTGAAGTCCAAGATTGAGCTCTTCGGCAGCGCAGGCAAAGCTTAATCTATTCCGGAGTGTCATAAATCGGAAAGGGAAAGCATCCACTTTATAGAGATGCCTTCCCTTTCTATTGTTTTTGTGCCGTTCTCCTGATAGAGCCGGCAATGCTAGATTTGGCTTCGATAGGGTTTGCCCGCATCGAGGCTTACATAATGCTGTCTGAAGTTTCGGACATCGTTATTTCAAGATGGGAGGACTAGGAACCGATGGAGAAACTGATGATCGCGGGCGGTCGGCCTTTGCGTGGAACCGTAACCATCAGCGGCGCCAAGAACAGCGCTCTCGCTTTAATCCCTGCGGCTCTGTTGGCCGAGACCGCCGTAACGCTGGATAACCTGCCGGTGCTGAGCGATGTGGCCATATACAGAGAGCTCTTGGAGGAGCTGGGAGCTACCGTGGATTGGCAAGGGGATCAGATGACGATTGATCCCGTCAGGCTGAAGTCCGTTCCGATGCCGAACGGCAATGTCAAGAAGCTTCGCGCTTCCTATTATTTGATGGGAGCTCTGCTTGGAAGATTCGGAGAAGCCGTGATCGGCCTTCCGGGTGGCTGCAACTTTGAGCCGCGTCCCATTGACCAGCATGTCAAAGGTTTTGAAGCTTTGGGAGCAAGAGTCAGCAATGAATTCGGAGCGATCCATATCCGTGCCGAGGAGCTTCGCGGCGCGAAGATTTATCTCGATGTAGTAAGCGTTGGAGCAACCATTAACATTATGCTGGCCGCTTCCAGGGCCAAGGGCGTCACTTTGATCGAAAATGCGGCGAAAGAGCCTGAAATCATAGATGTAGCAACACTGCTTAACAATATGGGAGCCAAGATTAAAGGAGCCGGCACCGAGACCATCCGGATCGAGGGTGTTCAAGAGCTGCACGGGTGCAAGCATTCCATCATCCCGGACCGGATTCAAGCGGGTACCTATATGATCGCGGCCGCCGCCACACGCGGCGACGTGGTGGTGGACAACGTCATCCCGAAGCATATGGAAGCGGTCACCGCCAAGCTGCAGGAGATGGGTGTCCATATCTACGAGATGGATGAGTCTATCCGTGTGGTCGGACAGCCGATCTATCAGGCGGTGGACGTTAAGGCATTGGTCTATCCGGGCTTCGCTACCGACATGCAGTCTCCGATGGCCAGCCTCTTGACTCAAGCCAGAGGCAACAGCCTGATTACGGATTATGTCTACAATAACCGGTTCAAGCACGTTCCTGAGCTGGTCCGCATGGGAGCACGCATCAAGGTGGAGGGACGGACCGCCATCATCGAGGGCTGCCCGCTTTCGGGCGCGAAGGTGAAGGCCATGGATCTCCGGGCCGGCGCGGCTCTTGTCGTTGCGGGATTGACGGTGCCGAACGGCGGAATCACCGAAGTGACCGGAGTGGAATACATCGACCGGGGATACGACAACTTGGTGGAGAACTTGACCATGCTGGGAGCGGAGATCTGGCGGGAATAGACTCCCGCCTGTATGGAAACAATAGGCAATGAAAACGGTTTGAATTAATATATCGGCAACCTACAAAATCATAGTGTGGTGGTTAATGAAATGGATATGCAGCTATCGGAGCTTCAGACGCTGAAGCTGACCGAGTTGTACAAGCTGGCCAAATTGCACCAGATTCCGTATTACGGCCAGATGAAGAAGAAAGAGCTGATCTTTGCCATTCTCCGGGCACAAGCCGAGAAGGGCGGGCTCATGTTCATGGAGGGTGTGCTGGACATCCTGCAGGAGGGCTTCGGCTTCCTCCGCCCGATCAATTACCTGCCCAGCACGGAGGATATCTACATCTCCGCCTCCCAGATCCGAAAGTTCGACCTGCGCTCCGGTGACGTGGTCTCCGGCAAGTGCAGGCCTCCCAAAGAGAATGAACGGTACTTCGGACTGCTCCAGGTCGAAGCCGTTAACGGAGAGAAGCCCGAAACGGCCGCCGAACGTCTCCATTTTCCCGCGTTAACCCCTCTGTACCCGCAGAAGAAGATCGTTCTGGAAACCTCCCCCACCCATCTTTCGACCCGTGTTATGGATTTGCTGGCCCCGGTAGGCATGGGGCAGCGCGGCTTGATCGTAGCGCCGCCGAAAGCGGGCAAGACCCTGCTTTTGAAGGAAATAGCCAACAGCATCTCCACCAATTATCCCGATGTGGAATTGTTTGTTCTGTTGATCGATGAACGGCCCGAGGAAGTGACCGACATGCAGCGCTCCGTCAAGGGCGAGGTCGTGGCGTCCACCTTCGACGAGCTGCCGGAGAACCATATCAAGGTGGCCGAGCTTGTACTGGAACGGGCTATGCGCTTGGTGGAGCACAAGAAGGATGTGGTCATCCTGCTCGACAGCATTACCCGTCTGGCCCGCGCTTACAACCTGGTCGTTCCGCCTACCGGACGGACGCTGTCCGGCGGTATCGACCCGGGAGCCTTCCATCGTCCGAAGCGCTTCTTCGGAGCGGCGCGGAATATCGAGGAGGGCGGCAGCCTGACCATTCTGGCTACGGCGCTCATCGAGACGGGCTCGCGGATGGATGACGTCATCTACGAGGAATTCAAGGGCACCGGCAACCTGGAGCTTCATCTGGACCGGAAGCTGGCCGAGAAGCGGATCTTCCCGGCCATCGACATCCGCCGTTCCGGCACGCGCCGGGAAGAGATGCTCCTGACGAAGGAGGAGCTGGACAAGCTCTGGGCGATCCGGAAGAACATGCAGGATACGCATGATTTTGCCGAAGCGTTCCTGAAGAAGCTGGGCGAATCCAAGACCAATGCCGAATTCCTCGAGAATCTGGATCCGAGCGGCAACGTCAAGAAAACGAAAACCACCGCCTCCTAGGGCGGTGTCAGAAGGGATGCATGAAGCGCCATGAGACTGGTCTACGCCGATGCGAACGGCAACGTGTACGATCATCCCGACTGTGAGGCGCTGGGGCGGAGCGGCGATATGATCGTCGATCTCCTGGAGGAGGAGCTGATCCCGCTGCCGGAGGGGGCCACCTTGGTGAGCCTTCCCGGTACCCGCGCCATCTATGCGGACCCGAACACTGGAGATATGAAAGCCCTGCAAGGCGAGTACACCGCGGTCGGTGCGCTGCTGCCCCAGGGCTATACCCGGCTGCTTCTGCCGGCTTATGCGAAGAAGGACAAGAACGCCGTACTGCCGCTCTTCGGTTATACGGCTGTGGTCTGGAAGGATGACGGCTTCCATGTGGCCGCCCGCCAGAGCGACGATCCCTACAAGTGGAACCCCCGAACCTGCGATCCGGACGAGCTGGAGGCCAAGGTAGGCAAGCTTCTGGCCCAATATCCGGAGAACCGGGTTTACCGTCATCTGTCCCACTGTGCGCTGGAATACGAATGCCTGACGGCATCCAACACGTTCCTGGGCCGCTGGGAGGGCGGAGTTCCGGTTTCCTACTCCTGCAACGCCGGATGCTTCGGGTGCATCTCGGAGCAGCCGGACGACAGCTCCTTCGTCGCACCTCAGACCCGGATGAACTTCAAGCCCAACGTGGACGAGCTGGTGGAATTGATGCTGGAGCATCTCACCACGCCGGAGTCCATCATCAGCTTCGGACAAGGCTGCGAGGGAGAACCCTCCACACAAGCGCCGCTCATTATCGAGGCCATCAAGCGGGTACGGCAGAAGACGGATATGGGCTACATCAACATGAACACCAACGCCGGTCTGACCGACCATGTCCGCGGAATCGTGGACGCCGGACTGAACCTGATCCGAGTCAGCACCATCAGCGCGCTGGACGATCACTATAATGCCTACTACAAGCCCCGGGGCTATACCCTGGCTAATGTGGAGAAGTCGCTGAAATATGCGGCGGACAAAGGGGTCGTGACTTCCATCAACTACTTGGTGTTCCCGGGCGTGAGCGACCGGGAGGAGGAGATCGAAGCGATGGTGGGCTTGGCCCAGCGAACGGGGCTGAAGCTGATCCAGCTGCGGAACCTGAACATCGATCCCGAGAGCTATCTGGGTATCATTCCGAAGCCGCGTGGCGAGATTCTCGGCATGGGCCAGATGATCGACATCTTCCGGCAGGAGCTTCCGGACACCGCCATCGGCTCCTACACCCATACGCCCGACAGTCTTCGCAAAAAGCACTTGCAAATGAAATGACGAACATGCTATAATCCGGTCATGTGTCAATTTAACTCTGGTTCGACATGAAGTCCAAATGGACCAGGGCGGAAAGAGGTGAAAGAAATGAAAGAAGCGATTCATCCGAAGTATTACGTGACCAACGTAACCTGCGCTTGCGGCAACACCTTCGAATCCGGCTCCATCAAGCAAAACCTTCGTGTGGAAATCTGCTCCAACTGCCATCCATTCTTCACCGGCAAGCAGAAGTTCCTGGATGCAGGCGGCCGCGTGGACAAGTTCAAGAAAAAATACGGCATTTAATCGTTTCCGGTCTTTTCCAGACGGTAAACGGAATAACCGCACCTCCCAAGGCTACCCTAATAGCCAAGGGGGGTGTTTTTATATGTGGAAGCGGCAAGGAATGGCCCTTCTCCTGGGCTTTGCGCTCGCGGTGTCCGCTACGGCCTGCGGCAATTGGGGCGGCAGCGGCGGGGATGACAAGAGAGGGCTGAAGAGCCAAGCTTACGGACGGGACGGGCTTCTTGGAACCACCAGCTCCAACCCGAACTTACCGGGAAGTCCCACCTATCATACGTATGCAGCGGACGTGCGTCTGCTGAAGGATACCGTCAACGGAATTCAGGGGGTTAAGGATTCCACCGTCGTGCTGAACGGGGCCACTGCGTATGTGACGCTGGAGCTTGACGATGCGGTCGATATCGAGCAATCCATGAGAATTCGCAACTCGGCCCAGGCCAGCCTGCAGAGGCTGATGCCCCGGTATGACGTGAAGGTTTCGGTGGGCAAGGCCCGCCTTCTTGAATAAAGCATGCTCCGGATTTCTCTGCTCCTCCGGCCGTCTGACTGGCAGACCTGCCAATTGCTGCGGCCGGTTGCGCTTTGTCCCCGAATGGGCTATACTAAGTCTTGCCGTGCTAGACGGGGAGGTAGCGGTGCCCTGTAACCCGCAGTCCGCTACAGCGGGGTTGAATTCCTGTTTTGAGGTCATATGATGTGGGGTCTGACGGTTGCACGTAGTGTTGACGGTCGGGTCCTCCGCAATGGACGCCTGTGAACCCGGTCAGGTCCGGAAGGAAGCAGCCGTAAGCAGGATAGTCCATGTGCCGGAGGGTAGCCCGACCCGAGCCAACGACAGCTGTTCCGCCCGGATCGTATGATCGATGGCAGGTGCACGGTACTTCAAGAGTAGACGAGAACACTCCTTATCGGAGTGTTTTTTTGTTTTTTCGATAGGTTTGTCCATTTCTTGGGAGGAAATTGTAAACGCGAGGAGAATTGTATAAAAAGTTCAATTTAGGGACAGAAAATCAAACAAACCATTCCGTGCTGCTGTCTATATAAAGGGGGGGTGTACGGTGCATGCAACAAGGCCTGTTCCGATTTTCTTTACCAATCCAAGATATCCACAATCACTTTGAACAATTCTTCTTGCATTCCGTCATCATCCTGGACGGCGATCATCGGTTGATCTTATGCAACAGCACTTTTTTGGAAGCGACGGGGTATGCCCACGATCAATTCGAGGGGCGTCCCGTATATGACATACTAGGGCCGGACTTTGCCGAATTGCTGCTTCAACCAGATGCGGAGGAGGGCCGTCCCGGGAAGGGGCTGTCCGAAACGGTAACCGTGTACAATCAGGAGGGGAAACCGCTCCGAAGCCGGTTTTTTCTTGCGAAGTTTGATTCGAATGATATCGGAGGCCACCTGATGGTCCATCTGTACGATATTCGTCCCAGCCGGGAGCTTTCGTTGCTCCAGCAGTTCGCCGGAACCTTGATGCGGGACATTCATCTGGGCGTGATTTTGTTCGATACGGCCTTCCAGCTGGTGGATATCAGCGACATGGCCTGCCGCTTGCTCGGCTTCACCCGGAGCCAGGTTCTGAACCGGAGCATGGACGAGGTGTTCCAGGATGTGCCCGAAGAACACCGGCTGGTTCAGCGAAGCATCTTCGACGGTCTGATCGTCCGTAATCACGCGGTCTCCTGGACCAACAATACGGAGCGGTACGAGCTGCTGCTGGATTCGAGCCTCCTTCGGGACCATATCGGCAACGTGGTAGGCGGTTACATCACCTTCAAAGACGTGACGAACCTGCGCTCCCTGGAGGAGCAGGTCCAACGGAGCGACAGGCTGGCGATGATCGGGCAGATCGCGGCGGGGGCGGCGCACGAGATCCGCAATCCGCTGACCTCCATTAAGGGCTTTATGCAGATGTTCCGCAATACGTTCACCGAGAATGGCATGGAGAAGGAAAAAAGCTATGCCGATATCATGCTGACCGAGATCGACCGCATAAACGAACTGGTCAGCGAGTTCTTGCTCCTGAGCAAGCGCAAGAACGTGAGCTATGATCAAGTGGACCTGACCCAGGTTCTGAAGGAGATTCTTCCGATCATCCACAGTGAGGCGATGCTTCACGGGGTTAGCGTTCAGGAGAGCCTGGAGACGGGGCTGCCGAAGATCGTAGCGGACCGGGAGCTGTTGAAGCAGGTGTTCCTGAATATATGCAAGAACGGGATTGAGGCCATGACCGAAGGCGGAACCTTGACCATCAGCGTAAGAGGGGATGCGGAGGACCGTAAGCTGTCGGTGGACATCCATGATACGGGACCGGGCATTCCGAACTTCGTGATCGACAAGATCTTCGACCCCTTCTTCACCACCAAGCCGAACGGCACGGGGCTCGGCCTATCGGTTTGCCAGCGGATCATCCACGATATGGGCGGTGCGATCCGGGTCTCCTCCAAAGGCTTCGGCACGACCTTCACGGTAAGCGTCCCCATTCATTAGTACATACGGCCGGCATCCGCGCGATGCCGGTTTTTTGGCATTTGGGCGCAGTGAGATTGTCTGGAAGGGGAGAGGGGGGTTATAGTATAATAAAGGGACGGCCGGATTCGCGTGCCGTGACAAGCCGGAAGGAAGAGAATGTTATGGCACACAAAGCCTTATACCGCACATACAGATCCCAGCTTTTCCGCGACGTGGTGGGCCAGCAGCATATTACGCGAACCCTGCAGAATGCGCTCAAGGAAGGCCGGCTTTCCCATGCTTATTTGTTCAACGGTCCCCGGGGCACCGGCAAGACCAGCGCGGCCAAGATCCTTGCGAAGGCCGTCAACTGCGAGCACGGACCGGCGGTGGAGCCCTGCAACGAGTGCCCGGCCTGTATCCGCATTACAGAGGGTTCGGAGATCGGGGTGCTGGAGATCGACGCGGCCTCCAACCGGGGGATTGACGAGATCCGGAACCTGCGGGACAAGATGCTCTTCGCATACACGGAGGTTCGGCATAAGGTCTACATCATCGATGAAGTGCACATGCTGACGACCGAAGCGTTCAACGCCCTCTTGAAGACCTTGGAGGAGCCGCCTCCTAACGTCATGTTCATCCTGGCGACAACGGAGCCCCACAAGCTGCCCGCCACCATCATCTCCCGGTGCCAGCGCTTCGACTTCAAGCGGGTATCCCTGGAAGAGCAGGTGGGCAGACTGGAGTTTGTATGCGGGGAGGAAGGCGTCGAGATCGAGCGGGAAGCGTCGCAGTATATCGCCCGGCTGTCCGACGGGGGCATGCGGGATGCGCTGAGCCTTCTCGATCAGATCATTTCCTATACGGGCAAGCAGATCACTTATAAGGATGCCGTCGATGTGACGGGCGGAATCGCAGCGGAGACCTTCGAGCAGATGGCGGTGTGTATCCGGGACGGGGACGCCGGACGGGCGCTCCAGTGGATCGAGCAGCTGATGCAGGAAGGGAAGAGTGCCGACCGGTGTATGGAGAACTTGCTTCTCTACTTCCGGGATGTGCTGATGATCAAGATGGTGCCGGGCTCCCAAGCTGTGACGGACCGGATCCTGGATACTTCGGCCTTCGCCGCCATGGCGGAATCATTCCATGCGGAGCAGCTGTTCCGGATGATCGAAGTGTTGAACCATTACCAGAATGAGATGAAATACTCCACCCAGCCCCAGACGCTCTTCGAGGTGGCGGTGCTGAAGCTGTGTACGCTCCGGGAGGAAGGGGCGCAGCGGGGCGGCGGAGCCGCGACGGCCGGACCGGCCGCTTCTTCTGAGGAGATGACCGCGCTCAAGCAGCGGATCGTCCAGCTGGAGCAGCAGCTGACCAAGCTGCTGGCTGGCGGCATGGTTCCGGCTGCTGGAGATGCTGCTGCCGGCGGCCGTGGAGGTTCGAGTGCTCCATCGCCGCGGGCGTCTGCTCCTATCGTGAAGCGCTCGGCCGTGAAGCTGGATCCGTATCTGAAGGAAACGGAATCCTCTCATTTCAAGCAGGTGCTCATGAAGTGGAGCCAGATTCTGGCCGGAGTGAAGGAGATGAAGATCACGGTCCATGCTTGGCTGGTGGACGGTGAACCGGTCAGCTTCCACGACGATCAGGTGCTGGTGGCGTTCAAGAGCGGCATGCACCGGGAAACCTCGGAGAAGCCGGCCAACAAGCAGGTCATCGAGCAGGTCATGTCCGATACGCTTGGCCACCCGGTTCGTCTGGTGACGGTCATGCTGAAGGAATGGAAGGAAGCGCAGGAAGGATTTGCGGCCCCTCCTGCCGAAGAGATGAAGCTGGAGCAAGAGGACCCCGGCGCGGTCAAGGAAGAGTGGATCAACGAAGCCGTGAAGCTGTTCGGGGAAGATTTGGTGAAAATTCGGGAATGAGGACCCACAACGCGAAGGAGCGATTACGATGAATAACATGAACCAGATGATGAAGCAAGTGAAGAAGATGCAGGAGCAGATGCTGAAGGCTCAGGAAGAGCTGGGCTCGAAGACCGTAGAAGGTACGGCAGGCGGCGGAGTCGTGACCGTTACGGCCAACGGCCACAAGAAGATTCTGAACATTGCTATCAAGCCGGAGGCCGTAGATCCGGAGGACGTCGAAATGCTGCAGGATCTGGTGCTGACCGCCGTCAACGACGCGTTGAACCAAGCGGACGAGATGGCCAACAAGGACATGGGCAAATATACCGGCGGCATGAAGATCCCAGGCTTGTTCTAATTCACCTAAGCGCGACCACGAATTTATTCCGAAGGGGCTGCTCGTTTGTTTTACCCGGAACCTTTAGCGAAACTGATCGACTCGTTTACCCGTCTCCCCGGGATCGGTCCCAAAACAGCGGGGCGCCTCGCATTCCATGTGCTTAACATGAAGGAAGAGGATGTGCTGGATTTTGCCAAATCCCTGGTCAATGTGAAGCGCAATCTCCATTACTGCTCTTCCTGCTGCAACATTACCGATGTGGATCCCTGCCGGATCTGTCAGGACAAGACCCGCGACGGCTCTGTCATCTGCGTGGTGCAGGAGCCCAAGGATCTGGTGGCCATGGAGCGGACCAAGGAATTCCACGGCTATTACCATGTGCTGCATGGGGCGATATCCCCGATGGAGGGGATCGGTCCGGACGATATCTATATTGCGGAGCTCTTGAAACGACTGAGCGACGAAACCGTGCAGGAGATGATCCTGGCTACGAACCCCAACATTGAAGGGGAGGCGACTGCCATGTATTTATCCCGGCTGGTCAAGCCGTTCGGCATCAAAGTCACGCGGATCGCGCACGGCCTTCCGGTCGGCGGCGATCTGGAGTATGCGGACGAAGTGACCCTGACCAAGGCACTGGAAGGCCGCAGGGAACTATCATAGCCGGCTTAAGCCGATTGGAAGACTCTCGAAGGCTCGGGAGTCTTCTTTTTTTGTTGGGCGAATGCGAGATTCTGGTTCTAAACCTCCCCTTTTCCCGCTATATCTAGAAGCAGAGGACATGCACTGTGGAAGAAAGGGGAGATGGGACTTGAGATGGTTTCGCCATTTGATATCCAAGGAGCAGCGGCGGTTGGACGATCCTGTTTTCCGGGACAAGGTATCCATGCTGCAGGAGGTCCGCAGAGCCCATGCCGACTGGAGAGCCGCTTACGTGAAGCTGGATTGGGTTGTGGAGAAGGATCAGATCGACTATGCCATCTATGCGCTGGAAGCCGCGGAGAAACGCTACGAGATGCTCTTGCGGCAGGCTAAGCAGTTGGGATGGGAGGATGGGGATCTGGTTTCGTCCCATGCCCAGAAGCTCCATCATGCGGAGAAGCGGTGGGAAGCCAGGGAGAAGGCGAAGGCGGCGGGGTATTAAAAAGAATACGGGCTCATCGTTACCTTGCGCCGTTGGGCCGGAAAAGCGGAGGGAAGTCTATTGCATATCGTGTGGTGGGGGATATTCATCGTTTCGGTGTCCTCGCTGGTGCTGCTGGTGCTTCGGAGCCGAGCGGCCGGGGCGTGGCTCATGACCATGGCGCTGCACATGATTGTAGCGGCTGTTCTGCTCTATATCGTAAACGGGTTGGGAGTAACCTATGACTTTAGGATTCCGATCAATGCGGCAACCATTGCGACGATAGGGGTGTTGGGCATACCGGGACTGGCTATGCTGGTGGCCCTGAAGACCGTTCTGCTCTAAATGTCGAACTGTCATATATTTCAAGCATATTTAGGCGAAAAACGGGTTGACTTTCGTTTTTCGCCTATGCTATATTGTAAAAGTCGCTTTTGAGAGGCGGCGGTAAAGAAAGAAGCAACTTAGCTCCTTGAAAACTGAACAACGAGTAGTAACAAAACACAGCCAAGTGTAATGAATGAGCTATATCGAACGAACCTTTTTGGAGAGTTTGATCCTGGCTCAGGACGAACGCTGGCGGCGTGCCTAATACATGCAA